>SHUD01000036.1 GCA_009697505.1 Bryobacterales bacterium | reverse complement strand
CGACGGGGACTTGAGTCCCCGGTTCGAAGTGTGGTTATACCGCTGCGGAGGCTGAAGCCTCCGTTGCAGGCTAAAGCCCGCTCCACGCTGGGCCCCGGTATGGCTCTTTCTGATCTACCTTGGGACCTTGTGAGAAATGCAGGCTAGCGCCGCTCGCGGACCGCGTTGTACTCGCAGCCGAACAGAGCGATCACCGCCAGCACATAGCTCCACACCAGCAGCCCCAGCCCGGTGCCCACGCCGCCGTAGAGCAGGTTGTAGCCGGCCACGTCGCGGATGTACCAGCCCACCGCCAACGTGGAAAGCAACCACAGCAACGTGGCCAGAACCGCGCCCGGCAAGACCCCGATGAACCTTTGCTTGCGGTTGGGTCCGAAATAATACAGCAGCGCGGTGATGATCACAATGGCGCCGATGGCAATACCCAGCGTGATCACTTGCCCGGCAAGCTGAACCCACCCGCGCAACTCCACGTCGCCGCGCCCGATCCCCAGCCACTGCACCAGCCAGGTCCTGGCCCGGTTGCCGATCACGATCAGCGCCGAAGCGCCGAGCGCCGGAAATGCCGCGACGAATACCAGCAGCATCGCCACCAGGCGCTCATGCAGGAAAGACCGGCCGCTGGGAATCCGGTACACCGCACGGAATCCCTCGAGCAGGCTCATCATCACGCCCGATCCGGCCCACACGGCAAGCAGAATGGCGGTCACCAGGAGTGAGACCGGCTTCTGTCCCTTCACGTTGAAAAGCGCGCGCACCACACCTTCGGTCCCGGGCGGAATCACGTCAAACAACAATCGCGCGACGGTGCGGGAGACGGCGTCGGCATTGGCCTGCACCAGCAGCGTCGCCACGGTGGTCACAATCGGAAAGAACGCCAACAGCGACGAATACGCCGCACCTTTGGCGATGCCCAGACAGCCGTCTTCGTATGTGGCCGTCAACGCTGCCCGCAAGAGCGACCAAAATCGCGTAAGGACTCCTACATCCGCGACATACATTTTCGGAGACGTGGCCACTTCCCCTCATTATCCTGCAACGGCGGCGTTCCACTGAGCGGCCCCGGGGCACATCGTATATAATGGGAAATTCCGCGTGGGTGATCCTCCACCGCGACGGATGAAGGTAAGGCCGAAAGAAATCAATGCAATCCCGCTCGTGCAACTCTCGCTGGCGGAGACCTCTTCCGGGCCTGAAATCCACAGATCAAATTAGGAGTTAAACATGGGAACCGCCACTGATCCAGTCACCACCCCCCAGGCAGCCGCCGCCCCTGAAATGGTATCCAGCGGCCAGATCATCGCCAAGATGCTGAAGCAGGAAGGCATCAATCACATTTTCACGATTTCCGGCGGCCACATCGTCGATATCTACAACGGATGTATCGATGAGGGCATCCAGATTATCGACGTCCGCCATGAGCAGGTCGCCGCGCATGCCGCCGACGCCTACGCGCGCATCACCGGACTCGGCTGCGCCGTGGTCACCGCCGGCCCCGGCACCACCGACGCCGTCACCGGCATGGCCAACGCGTATCGCGCCGAGAGCCCGATGCTGCTGATCGGCGGCAACTCCGCGCTCAAGCAATACCGCATGGGCGGATTGCAGGAACTGCGCCACACCGAAATGATGACGCCCATCAGCAAGTTCGCTTCGATGGTGATGACCACCGAGCGCGCGGCGGAAATGGTGGCCATCGCGATCCGTGAAATGTACAACGGCGCGCCCGGACCTGGCTTCCTCGAAATCCCCCACGACATCATGGACGGCAAGGTCGAAGCCTCCAAGGTTCGCTATCCCAAGAATTTCCGCGTGCGCGGCGCCGACGGTGGAGCTCCGGAATTCATCGGCGATCCCAACATTGTGCAGCAGGTGGCCGATCTGATTGCCAACGCCGAGCGTCCCGTGGCGTTGTTCGGCACGCAGGCCCGCGCCTGCCGCGCGCATGACGCCATCGACCGCTTCTCCCGCCATTTCAATATCCCGATCTACGTCAACGGCTCGGCGCGCGGCACCCTGCCCCGCGACCACTCCCACGGCTTCATGCCTTCGCGCAAGACCGCCTTCGACAACGCCGACGTGATCCTGCTGGCAGGGACTCCGCTCGATTTCCGCATGGGTTACGGCCGCCGCCTGAATCCCAAGGCCAAGATCGTGATCATGGACATGGATTACAAGAACGTCGGCAACAACCGGGATTTCGATTTCGGTCTGGTCGGCAACTTGAAGACCATCGTCAACGCCATGTGCGAAGCTTCCGCGGGCGACAAGACCGGCAAGCACGACGCGTTCCTGGAAATGCTTCGCGCCGAAGAACAGAAGGCCCAAGGCAAGAACGACAAGATCATCCAGGCCAATGAAGTGCCGATTCACCCGGTGCGCCTGTGCCACGAGATCAATGAGTTTCTGCTCGAAGACACGGTCTACATCGGCGACGGCGGCGACATCGTCACCTTCTCCGGCTCCGTCGTGCGGCCGCACAAACCCGGCGGCTGGATGGATCCCGGTCCGCTCGGCACGCTCGGCGTCGGCACCGGCTTTGCCATGGCCTCCAAGCTCGCCCAGCCGCATCGCGACGTGGTGACGCTGTTCGGCGATTGCTCCTTCACGCTGACCGGTTTCGACTTCATCACCATGGTGCACAGGAAGCTCCCGTTTGTGGGCGTCATCGGCAACAACTCTTCCTGGAACCAGATCCGCTTCGGCCAGGAGCGCAAGTATCCGGGCCGCGGCGACATCGGCAACGTGGTGGGCGATGTGCGCTTCGACCGTCTGGCGGAAGCCATGGGCGGTTTCGGCATTCGCGTCACCAAACCCGAAGACATCCGGCCCGCGCTCGAAAAGGCGCGCGATTCCGGTAAGCCCGCGCTGGTCGACGTGGTCATCAACCGCGAGGTTTACTCGTCCGGCACGTCGAACCAAACCATGTATAAGTAGCTGGCGCACATTGCGCCGCCCCGGGCCGCTGGAACCTTCCGGCGGCCCTTAGTCAATAAGGGAGACACACAGATCGATGGAAGCATTAAAGGGAATCCGCATTCTCGACATGACGCACGTGCAGGCCGGGCCGACCTGCTCGCAGTTGCTGGCGTGGCTGGGTGCCGACGTAATTAAGCTCGAGCCGCCCATCGGTGACGCCACGCGCGGCCAACTGCGCGACGTGCCGAACGCGGACAGCCTGTACTTCACCATGTTGAACTGCAACAAGCGCTCCATCACAGTCAACATGAAGTCTCCCGAAGGCAAGGCGGTTTTCGTCGAACTGCTCAAGATAAGCGACATCATCATGGAGAACTTCGGCCCCGGCGTGCTCGACCGCTTCGGGTTCCCCTGGGAGAAAATCCACGAAATCAATCCGCGCGTTGTGATGGGCTCCATCAAGGGCTTCGGCTCCTCAGGTCCCTACTCCGACTTCAAGGCGTATGAGAACGTCGCGCAGGCCATGGGCGGCTCCATGAGCACCACCGGCGCGCTCGACGGTCCGCCGTATGTCACCGGCGCGCAGATCGGCGATTCCGGCACAGGATTGCACTTGGCCATCGGTCTACTGGCGGCTCTCCGTCAGCGTGACCGCACGGGCGAGGGGCAGTACGTCGAAGTCGCCATGATGGACGGCGTGATGAACCTTTGCCGCGTCAAGTGGCGCGATCATCAGCGCCTGACCCGTCAGGAGCTCTCTGAATATTCAGTCCCCACCCAAGGACTCACGGCCACGCCCCGCGCCGGCAACGATTCCGGCGGCGGCCAGCTCGGCAATGCCGTCAAGTGCAAGCCCGGCGGACCGAACGATTACATCTACGTCGTGGTGCAGGAAGCGGTGTGGGAGGCCCTGGCTAATCGCATCGGACCCCATGTAGGACAACCTGATTTGGCCACCGATCCCCGTTTCGCCAAGATCGCCGACCGCCGCAAGAACCAAAGTGAAGTGTGGCGGCTGCTCGACGAGTTCGGATCGAATTACACCAAACGCGAAATGATGGTGGTCCTCAACGAGCTCGATGTCCCCTGCGGCCCCATCATGTCCACCGAAGATCTGGCCAACGACGAGCACGTGCGCGGCCGCGACATGTACGTCGAACTCGACCATCCGCAGCGCGGCAAATGGTACAACATCGGCATGCCCATCAAGCTTTCCGCGTCGCCGGCCAAAATTGAGCGCTCGCCCACGCTGGGCGAGCACACCGATGAAATCCTCAAGGAAGTTCTCGGTATGAGCGACGCCGAAATCGCCGCCAAGAGAGAAGCCGGCGCGTTTTCGAATCCGCCCAAAGTGGCCAAGCCCTAAGACCCGAAGCCTCCTCCCCTAAACAAGGTACAACATGAAAATCGCAATCATCGGTCAGCAGGACTTCGGCAAGGCAGTCATGGAAGCGTTCTTGAACCGCGGCGATGAGGTTGCCGCCGTGTTCTGCGCTCCCGAAAAAGAAGGAGCCCGTCCCGACGCGCTGCGCGTCGCCGCGCAGGAAAAGGGCTTGCAGTTATACCAGTTCAAGTCCCTACGCGATCCCGAAGCGACCAAGGCCATGCAGGACACGGGCGCGGATATCGGCATCATGGCTTACGTGCTACAGTTCGCTCCGCAGGAATTCGTCAACATCCCCAAGCACGGAACCATTCAGTATCATCCTTCGCTGCTCCCCAAGTACCGCGGCCCCAGCTCCATCAACTGGCCCATCATCAAAGGCGAAGTGGAAACCGGCTTGACCATCTTCCGCCCCTCCGATGGACTCGACGAAGGCCCCGTGGTTTTGCAGAAGACCACGCCGCTCAGCCCCGACGACACGCTGGGCAGCGTTTACTTCGACCGCTTATTCCCGATGGGCGTCGCCGCCCTGCTCGAAGCCGCCGACCTGGTGCTGGCCGGCAAGCATCAGGAACTGGTGCAGGATGAATCGCAGGCCAGCTACGAAGGTTGGTGCCGCGCCGCCGAAGCCAAGATCGACTGGACCAAGCCCGTCGATCACGTCTACAACCTGATTCGCGGATGCAGTCCCGCGCCCGGCGCCTGGACCACGCTCAACGGCAAGAAGATCCAGATTCTCGAGGCGCGCAAGATCCTCTTCCGCCGTTTTGCCGACGTCCCCGCCAAGATCGGCGAAGTGACCGGCGTGACCGCGCAGAGCTTCAAAGTGGTTGCCCAGGGCGGCCTGATCGAAGTCCTCAAGGCCAAGCACGAGGACGGCAAGAAGGCCAGCGGCGGCGAAGTCGCCCAGGCCAGCGGCATCCAGGCGGGCACGCTGCTGGGCGGCTAACTCGAGCCAGTAGGATCTGCGTTCATTCGTGTCCATCCGCGGGCGAATTTTATGGCTCGCAAATGAACGCGAATGGACGCCGATGATTCACTGCGGACCGAAGCCGAGGATTTTCTCTTCTTCCTCTTTGGTGATCCGGCGTCCGAAATCGCCGCTTGGAAATTCTTCACGGAAACGCTTCAGCGCCGCGTCAATTCGCTGTTCCCTGGACAGCTTCCCGCGATTCGCCTTCACGCGAGCCAGACGCTCGACGTCGGTGTTCTTGATATTGTGGGCCACGGTGTAATTTCATCTGCATTACACCATAGAACCGCCGTTCCGTTGGGCGCCCCTCGAACTCAGTACTTCGGCACTGACGGATCGACCTTGTCGCTCCAGGCCAGGATGCCGCCGATCATGTTCTTGACGCTCTTGAACCCGGATTGGCGCAGGAACTCGGCCGCTTTGGCGCTGCGGCCACCCATCTTGCAGTGGACGATCACCTCGGTGTTGGGATCGAGTTCGCCCACCCGCCGCGGCACTTCGCCCAGCGGAATCAGCTGGGCTCCGGGGATACTCGCGATCTGGTATTCGTGCGGCTCGCGAACGTCGATGAACTGGAACTTGTCGCCGCGATCCAGGCGTTGCTTCAGCGCAACCGCGTCGATCTCGGTCTCGGACATGTATCCGGAAATGGGCTCAGTCACAGGTTCAACGTCCTTGGGGTTCGGTACACCACAAAACTGATGATAATCGATCAACTCGTGAATCGACGGGTTATCGCCGCACACCGGGCACTCGGGATTGCGCCGCAGTTTGAGTTCGCGGAAGCGCATCGCCAGAGCGTCGTACAACATCAGGCGTCCAACCAGCGGCTCGCCCGCGCCCAGGATCAGCTTCACGGCCTCGGTCGCCTGCACCAGGCCGATGATGCCCGGAAGAATGCCCAGCACGCCGCCCTCGGCGCAGCTCGGAACCAGACCCGGAGGCGGCGGCTCGGGATATAAGCACCGGTAGCACGGCCCGCCGGGATACGCGAAAATCGTCGACTGCCCTTCAAAACGGAAAATCGACCCGTAGACGTTCGGCTTCTTCAGCAGCACGCAGGCGTCGTTGATCAGGTAACGTGTCGGGAAGTTGTCGGTCCCGTCGATCACCATGTCGTAGTCGCGCATCATCTCGAACGCGTTGTCGCTGGTGATCGCGGCGTCGAACTTGTCCACCTGCATGTAGGGGTTGATGTCCAGCATCGATTCCGCCGCCGAATCGAGTTTCTTCTTGCCGACGTCTTTGGTCCCATGGATCACCTGCCGCTGGAGGTTGGTGAAATCGACGACGTCGAAATCGACGATGCCGATGCGGCCAATCCCGGAGGCGGCCAGATACAATCCCAGCGGCGCGCCGAGCCCGCCGGCGCCAACCATCAGGACCTTGGCGTTCTTCAGTTTCTTCTGCCCCTCCATGCCCACTTCGGGCAGGATCAGGTGGCGCGAATAGCGCAGGATTTCGTCTTTGCTGAGATCAGTGGGAGCCGTGACCGTCGCCATGAGAACCTCCTGCAATACTCGGCACAATCGACAGCGTGTCGCTCGCCGCCACCGCCGTCGCGTCCTTTTGCAGATAACGAATATCTTCGTCGTTCAAATACACGTTGACGAAGCTGCGCATCTTGCCTTCGTCATTGAACAACTGCTTGCGCAGGTCGGGAAACTTCTGCGTCAGCGCCGCCATCACTTCGGCGACCGTGGCGCCCGCGAGTTCCACCGAATCGTTCTTATCGGTAAACTGCCGCAGGGGCGTGGGAATCAGGATTTTGGCCATATCAACTCTTCTTTCTCCGCGGCGGTCTGCTCGGCGTTGGGCAAAAAACTATTGGCGTGATCGAATCTTCCGCCCTTCACCGAAAGCACGACAAAGGAATACCAGGGGCACGAATTCTCCAGATCGGTCTTGGAAAAATACGCGTCGCAATCCGGATGCGAATGAAATATTCCGATCAGGTCGAGGCCCGCCGCGCGCGCCTTTTTTTCGGCCGCCGCCAGATCCTGGGGCCGCACTTCATAGCGCGCACCCTGCGCGCCGGCGTAGGCGTTCTCCAAGCGCTCGGCCAGGGTGACGTTCTTCACGTCGCCGTCAACGGTCCCAAGCTTGGTTTGACCAAGCATGGCCCCGCAGCACTCGTTCGGGTAGGTGGCTTCCGCGTGCGCCACCATCGCGGCCCAGGCAGTTTCGTTAATCCTGATCATTCCAAAATGACTCGCTCAGATACTTGGTCGCGCCGTCGCACAGGACCGTCACCACCACGCCCGTCTGCCCGGCCGCCACGATTCGTTTGCCGGTTTCCCGCGCCGCGTGCACGTTTGCGCCGGAAGACATGCCCACCAGCAGACCCTCATTGCGGCCCAGCCACCGGGTCATGCGATAAGCGTCTTCGGTCTCTATCCACAGGTTATCATCCGCCAGCGCCGCATCGTAGATTGCGGGCACGATGGCCGTGGGCATGTGCTTCAGCCCCTCCAGGCCATGAAACCCGGAGGACGGCTGCGCCGAGATGCACTTCACATGCGGCATATCCTGCTTCAGCCGCCGCGACGTGCCGGTGAATGTGCCACTGGTTCCCAAACTGGTGACGAAGTGCGTGACCCGCCCTTCTGTCTGCCGGATAATCTCGACTCCCGTGCCTTCAAAATGCGCGCGCGGGTTGGCCGAGTTACCGTATTGATCGGGATAAAAGTAGTTCTCCGTGCCTTCCGCAAAAATCTTCTGGCACAGCCGGATCGCCCCATCGGAGCCCTCCCCGGGATCGGAAAACACCATTTCGGCGCCGTATGCCTTCAGGATCTGCTTGCGCTCGTGGGAAGCGTTCGAGGGCAGGCACAGCTTCACCCGGTAGCCCTTGATCGCGCAGATCATCGCATACGCGATGCCCGTGTTTCCGCTGGTCGCGTCCAGTAAAACGTGATCCTTGGTGAGCTTTCCGCTGCGCTCTCCTTCCAGAATCATGTTCAATCCCGCACGATCCTTCACCGATCCGCCGGGATTAAACAACTCGGCTTTGGCGTAGATTTCGACGCCCGGAAGGTCCTCATCCACCTTCCCCAGGCGGAGCAGCGGCGTATTGCCAATCTGACCGAGGATGGAATGCACGGACTGGACTTCAGCTCTGGGGGCGACGATGGCCATGAAGGGATACCTTCTGATTGTAAAGATTGCGCGCAAACACTGTCAACGCAAAGAGATACCCAGGGAAGCGGCAGCCTCTCCCCTATTAGAAGCCCGCACCGGCAAAAAGTCGCAGAAAAGTGTGGTGGAGTTGCACGTGAGGCGGCCGGTAATCGCCGCCCCACGCACGAACGGAAGGAAGGTTAATTCTGCACTATAGGCAGCGTTGTCGTTGGAGTGTCGCTGATACAGTGTGGATGGCCGAAGCCACCACTGAAAATAAGGTTGTCCGGACGGTCGGGATCGCCGCTCACGCCCCCGACTCCCCTCATATGATCCAGAGCCAGGTTATTCCGCACGCGCCACGCGATGTAGTGATCCGAGCAAGACGTGTCGCCGCTCACTCCGACGCCGCCAATGATTTTTTTGCCCGCGGCGTAGAGACCCAGCCCTCCGCCAAAAACATTCACGCCGCCGGCCTTGTCCCCTACCATGGGATCATTCGCGGTTCCGTAATGAATCGACGGTCCCTTGTAAGCGGCGCCCGTATCCACGGGATTGCTGAGTTGCAGACCAAACAGACTGCCGCCGGGTTGCACCGCCGTGTAGAGGTTGGCGGTCGACAACGCTAACCCAGTCGGCGCGCCTGAGCCCGCGTTATTTGAAGAACTGTCCAGACTGAAAGCATTTGCCGTATTGGCCTTCTGTGCGTAAATGACTCTGCTCCCCGGCCACTGCGCGCCACGATCGGTGCCGGAAAAGCTACTGCGCAGACGACGCCATCCCGGTCCACCAGAGTGGCCCACATATGCAGGTTCAGGCCGCTGGCCTCGGTGGCAGTGGCGGCATCCAGCGCCGCTTTCAGAGCAGCGTGGCTAGGTAAGCCGACGCAGCTATTATTACCCTTCGCATGTTCTCCGGCGTCGTTATTGGAGTGTTCATTCGGCGAGCCTCCTTTATCGGCCCAGGCCGTGCCCAGCCCCAGAGCTCCCGCCAGCATAGCGGTACCAGCCCACACCGCATACCGCCGCATCGATGACCTTCGCATCATAGTTCCTCCATTCCTCTATGCTCTACCGCAAGACACACTGAGAGACAACCCAAACCCGACTTGCGTTTCAGCGTACGCGAATATTTTACCCCCGAAGTGGCCAAACCCGCCGGTTTTCTGAAACTTTGTGAGTACTGGAACTTCCGTTCCGGTGTATGCCGATGCCGGTTTCTCCCCCTACGACTTTGCGATGCGTCATCATTAAGGAGTGGCGGCCATCGCGAACCATCCCGTTGCGGTTATCGGCTCCGGCCGCGTGGCTTCGGCGCTGGCCCGCGTCCTGCGCGAACGCGGTGCGCCGCTTCGTTGCGTGGCAGGCCGCAACCTGGAACAGGCATACGTTGCTGCCGCATTCGCCGGTGAAGGCGTGGAAGCCGTGCCGATCGACTGCGTCCCGGGCGTCGCCCAAAACGTCATCATCGCCGTCTCCGACGCCGCCGTCACCCCTGTCGCGGAGCAGCTCGCAAAGGCGGGCTTCACCCGGGGCATCGCGTTGCACACCTGCGGCAGCCGTGGTCCGGAAGCGCTCGCGCCACTTGCCGATGCAGGGGTCTCCACCGGAGTTCTGTATCCGCTGCAAACTTTCCCCACGCCGGAACAAGGCGCGCGTTCCCTGCCCGGCACTTACTTCGCGATCGCGGGCGACGGGCCGGCACTCGCTTGGGCCCGCGAGCTCGTCGCGCTGATCCCAGGTAAATTTATTGCCGCCGAACCTGGCAAATCGGCTCTGTTTCACGCGGCTGCGGTCATGGCTTCGAACTATCAGATGACTCTGTTCGACGCCGCTCTCGAAGCCCTGGAGTGCGCCGGCGCCAACCGCGAAGAGGCTCTGGCCGCCCTCGCGCCCATCGCGCGGGCTACTCTGGAAAATACATTGCGCATGGGACCCCAAGCCGCCCTCACCGGACCGATCTCGCGCGGCGACGCCGCAACCGTCCGCCGCAATCTGGACGCATTGCGCGCCGTGAGCCGGCCCACGCAAGATCTCTACCGCGCCGCGGGACTCCGCACGATCCCCATCGCGGTGCGCCGTGGGCTGTCCCCCGCCGCCGCGCGGACACTGCAAAACGAATTCGAAAAGACCCTATGACAGACAACAAGCCAGTCCGCGTCCCCGACATCATCGCCATGAAGGCTCGCGGCGAAAGCGTCACCGTATTGACTGCCTATGACGCCACCATGGCCGGCATCTTCGACCAGGCCGGCATCGACATCCTGCTGGTGGGCGATTCCCTGGGCATGGTCTTGCACGGCGAAGAGAATACACTCGACGTCAGCATGGAGGACATGATCCGCCACACCCGCGCCGTCCGCCGCGGAACCAGGCGCGCGCTGGTGGTCGCCGACATGCCGTTCCTCAGCTATCAGGCCAGCTTCCCGGAGGCCATTCGCAACGCCGGCCGCCTTCTGCAAAAAGGCGGAGCGGCGGCGGTGAAGATCGAAGGCGGCGCCACCATGACATTGCTGGTCGAGCGCTTGACTTCCATCGGCATCCCCGTCATGGGGCATCTGGGTCTGCTGCCGCAGTCGGTCCACCAGGTGGGCGGCTTCCGGCGGCAGGGCTCGGAGAAAAACGCCCGCAACAAGCTCATCGCCGAAGCCATCGCGCTCGAGGAAGCCGGCGCGTTTTCCATCGTCCTCGAGTGCATTCCCGACGATCTGGCCGAGGAAATCACTCGGCAGGTGCGCGTCCCCACCATCGGCATCGGCGCCGGACCGCATTGCGACGGACAGGTGCTAGTGAGCTACGACATGCTGGGCATGACCGAAAAGACTCCGCCCTTCGTCAAGAAATACGCGCAGTTGGGCAAGGCCATGACCGAGGCGGCGCTGGCCTTCGCCAAAGATGTAAAGGCGCGCGCCAAAAAATAAGCATGAGCCAACTGGTTCCGGAGATCGCCCGGTTGCGCCTGTTGCTGGACGCCCACCGCAAGGCCGGAAAGACCATCGGACTCGTGCCCACCATGGGTGCGCTGCACGCCGGGCACCGCCGTCTCATGGAAGTCGCGCGCCCGGAATCCGATGTCGTCGTCACCACCATTTTCGTCAACCCCACGCAGTTCGACCGCACCGGCGACCTCGAACAGTATCCGAAAACGCTCGACCAGGATCTGGCGCTGTGCCGCGAAGTGGGCAGCGATCTGGTCTTCGCGCCAACCGCCGCGGAAATGTATCCTCAGCCGCAACTGGCTTGGGTGGATGTGCCCGAGCTCACCACGCATCTGTGCGGCGCGGGACGCCCCGGACACTTCCGCGGCGTGGCGACCGTGGTCACCAAACTCCTGCTGATTGCAGAGCCAGACCGCGCCTATTTCGGAGAGAAAGACGCTCAGCAGCTTGCCGTCATCCGGCGCTTAGTCCGGGATCTGAACATTCCCGTGACTGTCGTGGGCGTGCCCACAGTGCGCGAGCCCGACGGGCTCGCCATCAGTTCCCGCAACCGGCATCTCAACGCTTACGAGCGCCTCCAGGCCCGGGCGCTTTCACAAGCTCTCTTCGCCGCGCGCGACGCGATCCTGGCCGGCGAGCGCTCCGTGAAAAAGATCCACTCCGCAGTCGCCCCCTTCTTCGACGGCGTCCGTCTTGAATATTGTTCCATCGTTGACCCGCAAACCCTCACCCCCGTCGAGCACATCGAAAGTCCCGTGCTCATCGCCGGCGCCATCTGGCTGGGCACAACGCGGTTGATCGATAACGTTACGGTGAGTGTGGGCGGGAGTGCCGGCGAAGCAGGCTGACCGACTTTTTCGACACGCGATAATCAACCGCCGCTTCCTCTGCCGCTGCGAGTAACGCGCCGTTGGTTAACTTGTCCCAACCTCTCGCCTGGGCGGTGATGACAGTGTGGGCGCGGAGCGTACGGGCAACGCCCTGGGGCGCTCCGTGATCAAAGAAGATGAGCATGGATGGGCACGGAACCAACTGGCGGCTCTGGCGCTTGAAGGCTCCGAGCAACAAAATCGAGCACGGCCGCGATCTGCTCTCGCGTCACGTCGAATTGCTCCATCACTTCCTCGATGCTCAGATCCTCGAGGTTCTCAATCACGGTCGCGACCGGCAGCCGGGTATCCCGGAACACCCACGCGCCGCTCACCTTGCCCGGGACGCTCTCCACCGCGGCGCATTGCGACCAGTCGAGACTTGCCATAAATCAGGCCTCCTGTTTTCTAAAGTACACGCGCAAGAGCGCCGGAGCCATATGGCTGGGGACTAGACGCTTGATTGTACAATGGCCAGCATGAATCCCCAGCGCAGACAGTTTCTCAAACGTGCGACTGTCGCTGCCGCTGTGATGAGTCTACCCGGCAGGTCCGGTGGGGAACAGTCGCGTCTGTTTCCCGGTTTTCAAACGCGAAGAGTCATTACTTCAGGTGCGGAGATCAACCTCGTCACAGCAGGAAGCGGTCCACCGCTTCTGCTCCTCCACGGATTCCCAGAGTCGCATGTCTCGTGGCACAAAATAGCACCTCGCCTTGCGGAGAGATTCACAGTGGTCGCGCCAGACCTCCGGGGATACGGCGACAGCAGTAAGCCGCCCGATGGCGAGAATCACGCCAACTACTCTAAGCGCGCTATGGTTCTCGATCAGATCGAAATGATGCGGACCATGGGGTTCGATCGGTTTGCGGTAGCCGGTCATGATCGAGGTGGACGCGTTGCCTGGCGTCTTGCGGTGGAACATCCTGAAGCAGCAACCCAAGTCGCTGTGCTCGACATCGTGCCAGATCATAATTCAAGCGTGACTCGCGAGTTCGCGACGGCGTACTTTCACTGGTTCTTTCTGATTCAACCCGCCCCTTTTCCCGAACAACTCATCGCGGCAAACCCAGAAGCCTTTCTGCGGCGTTTCCTGCCCGCGTCGTACATCGCACCAGAAGCCCTGGCCGATTATCTACGTTGCTTCAGAGATCCCCTGACTATTCATGCTGCCTGTGAGGATTATCGCGCAGGCGCGACGATTGATCTCGTTCACGCCAGGGAGACCCGCGGGCGCCGGCTCAAATGTCCGCTGTTGGTGCTGTGGGGGGAGCGCAGCACAATCGCGCGCCTTTACGACGTAAGGAAGGTTTGGCGCGAACAGGCGCCCGACATTCGAGGAAAAGCCATGCCCGCGGGACATCACCTGGCTGAGGAGCTACCTGAACAAACGCTGGCCGAGCTTTCGGGGTTCCTACGCTCCTGAGTTTATTAAGGCCGAGTCGTTCGCCTGGCTGGAGCGCCAACTGTTTGCCGGAGCTAACCTGGAGCTAACCTGCATTTCTCACAACGTCCCAAGGTAGATCAGAAAGAGCCATACCGGGGCCCAGCGTGGAGCGGGCTTCAGCCTATCGAGCTAGCCCCCGAGGGGAGGGGCGGGCGTGGTCGTGATATGATGTGGGCCTGCTCCTGAGCCAGAAGGAAATCCGGGGCTTTGCCTTCATGCTTGGCCCGATGGACCGGCTGGCGCGGACCATTTTCCGGCGGCGTCGGCCTGTCCCACAACGGCGCGGGAGGGAAGCGATGGCGGTCACAAGTTCTCGTCGCGATGTGCTTCATTTCGGTTTTGGTACGGCGGCCGCGCTCGGCGTTTCAGCTCTAGGCCCAGCCGGTGCGCTCGGCCCGGTGCGGGCGCTGGCGCAGGGCGCGCCGGCGAGCAATGCGCCCGTGGAGGATTTTTTCTACCGCGAGGACTGGATCGGGGAGCCCTGGCGCAGGCCCGAAACCGCCATCCTGATCCACGGCAACGCCGAGTCGAGCATCGTATGGTACGCGTGGCTGCCGCGGATGGCGCAGGAGTTTCGCGTGCTGCGGCTCGACCTGCCTGGGTTGGGCCGGTCGCGGATTCCTGCCGGTTTCGAGTGGTCGCTGCCCAGTCTGGCGACCTATGTAGCGCATGTCCTCGATAAGGCGGGCGCTGATTCCGCTCACATCATCGGCGCCAAGGCCGGCGGCTCGATTGCGATGCAGTTCGCCGCGGATTACCCGGCTCGCACCCGCACGCTTTCGGTGGTCCATGTGGCGGCGGTGTCGAACACGGGCGCCGCGGATTCCCCAGCCTCGTTTGCTTCGCAGCGCTCGCGGCTTGGCTCAGCCGCTTCCAAGGAGATGACCGATTATTGGGAGAAGATGTTTGCGACGGCGCCGGCAATCCCGGCCAAAGGTCTGCTTGCCGCGGTGGCCAAGTCAGACCCGGCCAAAGACGGCGTCTTGCGGCGCATCAAAGCGCCGACTCTGCTCATGACGGCCGACCGCGGCCAGGCGCAGTCGCTCGAGAAGGCGCGCCAGTACCAGACGCTCATTCCCAATTCGCGACTGGTTGTTGTGCGGAGCGATGGCTACCACATCGCCGCCTCGAATGCCGATGAGTGCGTCACCAACGTGCTCGCCTTCATCAAGGACGCGCGTCGCAGGGCTTAGCCGCTCGCTGTATATCTTCATGCGGGATGCGGCGCGGCAAGTAGTGCGGCGCAAAGGAATGCCGACGGCCCGGTCCTTATCGCCGTGGCGATCCGGCTGGGGACTACGCGTAATAGGATTAACCGCCGCTTCTCCAGCCTCGGCCGGCAACGCGCCGTTGCTTAGCTTGTCTTCCAGGGCTCCCTTGCCTCAGCCGGTCATAATAGACAATACTGTGATACAGAAATGAGATTCACGTGGGATCCGGCCAAAGCCAGGAAGAATCAAAAACTCCACGGGGTCTCCTTCCCAACCGCGGTGGAGATTTTCGATGATCACAACCATGTGGTGAGCGATAACTACTTCATGGAAGAAACGGGCGAGCAGCGATTCCAGATTATCGGCATGAACCGGAACCTGGTGCTGCTTCTAGTTGTGTTTATTGAGCCCGGACCGGATGTTATCCGAATCGTTTCGGCGCGAAAGGCAGTTGACTATGAAGAAAGCATCTACAACGACCAATTCCGTTAGGCGGCTTAAGATCAGCGAAGCGACAAAACAAGCGTACCGGAAACGCGACCGCGCGCTGGACCCCGCTCCGGACAACGCCGCCGAGGCTCCGCAGTTGCCACCAAGCTACTGGGCTGGCTCGTCCATCGGAAAATACTATCGGCCCCTGAAGACGCAGATCTCCCTTCGCATTGATAACGAAGTGCTGGATTGGCTGAAGTCGAAAGGCGAGGGACATTTGAGCCGGATCAACGACATCCTGCGGGAGCAGATGGCCAGGGAGCGCTAAAACTACTTTCTGGCAATCTCCGCCGCAGTTCGTCGCCGAAGTTCAGCAGCCTCGTCATATGCGCATTGCCCCCATTTATAGGGCGGGGGCAAGCGTCCGTGATAGCTCTCCACAGGCTTGCCCGGCCGGATGTGAATCTGCCGGCCACGTCCTGGTTCACGCTTAACATCTATCTCCTTGTTTCTAAATGGCTTGCCTGCCGTTCCCGTTCACTGCCCGCACAGCCCCGTCCAATGCTCGTAACGCCCTTTCGATTCAATCGCCTAGGCCAGTAGTACCCAGGACCTTATACTGTATCTTCACCAATCCAGACTGGAGATCGAGCCTTGACCAAACCCATTAAGCACGTTGAGAAAGCCATTGCCGTGGCCGCCAATGCGGCGTGGTTTGTCTACGACAAGCTGAATTCGATCAACCCCAACCCTTCGTTCACTCCGAAGTGGTCCGACAAGCCACTGCTCAAGAGCTGGGAAAAGCAGAAGCCCAAGCTCGGCTGGCCCCGCGAAACGGATTCGCTGTGTCCCAAGTGCATCCCCGACATCCGCCAGCAGATTCTCGACGGCAAGCTGCCGGTCGAAATCCTGAAGAACGAAAAGCTGGGCGAGATCAAGGCCCGCATCATCGAGAAAGACGGCAAGATCGTGATGGAGAAAGATTGCCCCATCCACGGCCACTTCGAAGACCTGATGTCGATTGACCCGGCCTTCAGCCAGCACCTGGAAGACGTCTTCCCGGGCCGCGACATTCGCGCGCACAACGACGAAAAGCTGCACGATCACGGGTCCAGCACCATCACCCACGGACGCGGCTCCGTGCTGACCATCGACCTGACCAACCGCTGCAACATGATGTGCGACCCCTGCTTCATGGACGCCAACCAGGTTGGCTTCGTCCACGAATTGACATGGGAAGACATCAAGACCCTGCTCGACAACGCCATCTCGATTAAGCCGCGCCGCCAGCTCTCGGTGCAGTTCTCCGGCGGCGAGCCGACGCTTTCGCCCCACTTCCTGGACGCCGTTCGCTATTGCCGCAAGATCGGTTATCAAAGCGTGCAGGCAGCCACCAACGGCATCGAGTTCGCCAAGCGCCCGGAATTCGCCAAGGAAGCCGCCGAGGCGGGTTTGCGTTATGCCTATCTCCAGTTTGACGGCATCGGCAACGAAGCCAACTCGCACCGCGCCGTGGGCAACCTGTTCGACGTGAAACTGCGCGCCATCGAAAATCTGTACAGCGCGGGCGTCGACATCGTGCCCGTCATCACGCTGATCAACGGCGTCAACAATGAGCAGGTGGGCGCGGTGGTGCGCTTCGCTCTCGACAATCCGAAGAAAATTCCGTTCCTCAGCTTCCAGCCGGTTTCCTTCACCGGACGCGACGAAGCCGTGACTCCGGAGCGCCGCGCCGCCCAGCGCTATACGCTGGCCAACCTGGCGCACGACGTGAAGAATCAGACCGGCCTCGGCGAGCCGGTGCGCGACTGGTTCCCCATCTCCTTCATGAGCACCTTCTCCGATTTCGCGGATCTGGTCCACGGACCCGACGCGGACTGGGGCCAGTTGAGTTGTGGCTGCCACCCGAACTGCGGTATCGGCATGGCCGTGATGTGCGACAAGGAAACCAAGGAATACCGTCCGGTGACCGCGTTCCTGAACGCCGACCGGCTGGCGCGCGACGTCGCCAAGATCAACGATGGCTCCCGCAGCAAGCGGATGTCGATCATCGGCGTGTCGCTGGCGCTGCTGCGCAATTACAATCCCTACGAAGCGCCCACGCACTTCCGCCTGGGCGATCTGATCGCCAAGTTCGACAAGTGCTTCGGCATGACCGGCAAGAAGTACGGCAAAGTCACCGGCGACCGCACCATGGCCGACATCCAACAGCGCCGCCGCGACCGCTGGAACTTCCTGTTCATCGCCGGCATGTGGTTCCAGGATCTGTTCAACTACGATTTCCGCCGCACCGAGCAGTGCATCATTCCCTACGCCACGCAAGAAGGCGAGATTTCCTTCTGCGCGTATAACACCGGCGTGGGCTGGCGCAACATCATAGAGAAGATGCACATGACCGCGACGCTCACCAAGTGGTACGAGGAGAAGGGCCGCCATGAGATCATCGCCGGCGGCAAGAACGTCAACCTGCCCTCCAGCGAACACACGCTCGTGCTGCGCGCCGAAGACGTGAACAAACTGCGGCAGCATGACCTCGACGACCTGGGCATCGCCAAGACCGCCCGTGAAGAAAAGAAGCGCGCCCGCGACGCCAAGCAGAAAGAGGACGCCGAAAACGCCCGCATGCTGGCCATGTATAACGAGCACGTGCTGGGCGTGAAGCCGACTCCCGGTATCGTTCCCTTGTCCGCCATCGCCCCCGCCACGCCGGCCGCAAAGCAGGCTGAAGTCGGCAGCTTCGGCGACTAGTTTTCGAGTAATGTCAATTCAAGGGGGTGCCCGCCGAGCGGGCACCCCCTTTTTGTTAAGTAAAGAGTGGTTGTCCTGCGAATCAGCGCAGTTTCTTGAGTTCTGAGAGTTGCTCGATCAGTTGTGCGAACCGGCCCTTGGGCGGTCGCTCAAGCGCTCGTCTTCTTTGCGCACGGTCTCCCAAGGTATCGGCCCAATCAAGGTGGGGTTTTTCGTGTATCGCTCGGACACTTCCATAAGGGAATGCATCTTGAGCGTTGAGTCTTTCTAGTCTAACCCAATCCTCTGGCTGAAGAAGGTTAGTGAGATAAGGCATGAGCCTCGGTTATACTAAAAGTATGAAGACGGCCGTGTCCATTCCGGACGACGTTTTCCAGGGAGCTGAGCGCCTGGCCCGGCAGACCAAGAAATCGCGCAGCCAACTCTACAGCGACGCCGTGCGCGAATACGTCGCCCGTCATGCCGCCGACGAAATCACTGAAGCGATGGACCGCGTTTGCGCCGAACTGGACAGCAAGCCGGATGACTTTGCGTTGGCCGCCGCGCAAAGAACTCTGTCCCGCACCGAATGGTGATCGCACAGGGAGAAGTCTGGTGGGCCGACCTGCCCACGCCCTCGGGCTCTGACCCTGGCTTTCGAAGGCCGGTTGTCGTTGTGCAAGGGAATATGCTCAATCGCAGCCGGATTGCCACGGTCGTGTGCGTACCCCTGACAAGTAACCTGCGCTGGGGCGACGCTCCGGGTAATGTGTATCTCCATGCCCGCGCCACCGGCCTTCCCAAGGATTCCGTCGCCAACGTCTCGCAGATTCTGTCCCTGGACCGCCAGTTCTTGACGGAACGCGCCGGCGTCCTGTCGCGTGGAAAATTGGAATTGTTGCTCGCGGGACTCGATGTAATATTAGGACGGTAAGCGCTGGCTCACGGATGGACACCGATCGTGCGCAATCCCCGTTTTAGATATTCTGCTTACATGGCGGCAGCCGCGGAACGAATTACCAAGACTCCCGGAATCTGCGGCGGGCGCGCGAGTCTTGCAGGACACCGTGTCCGGGTTTTGGACATCGCGATCTGGCACGAGCAGATGGGGCTGTCCCCGGACGAGATCGTGTCACAGGTTCCGTCTATCACGCTCGCCGACGTCCACGCGGCGCTGGCGTTCCATTACGATCATCACGCCGAAAGTCAGCAGGAAATCCACGAAGAAAGAGAACAGGCCGAGGGAATCCGCCCTGATTCCCCATCGCTGGTGGAAGCGAAGTTAAGTTCGCAGCCATAATCAACTCTTCGCGATTTGAATCGGCGTCCATCGGCGTCCATTCGCGAGCAAATGAATCGCAAAATCTCAGTGCGTCATCGCGTACACGATGTAGTTGATCCCATACCGGTACGCCAGCGCCGTCATCTTTTCGGGATAGAAAGGCGAATCCGCAAACTCCCAGGCGTCGGCGACGTCAGTGTCATAGTTCACCGCCACCACCATGTGCTGCTTGTCATCGTACATGGCGCGCCACGCCGGATTCGTCCCCGCAGGCTGCATGATCTGCACCGAGCCACCATTCACCCACAGGTGGCGTGAGCCGGGAATGAACGTGCGGTCCTTGTCCTCGATGTCGTAGAGCACGTGCATCACGGCGTCGGACTCGCGCAGATCCGGAATGTCCTTGCCCGGCAGAACGCGCTCCATCGTGGAGCGGAACACCTCCCAGGCCTCCCCGCCCCACATGTCATCGGTCACCAGATAGCCACCGCGCAGCAGGTACTCGCGCAGGCGATCGGTCTCCGCCCGGCTCAAGCCCCACCAGCCGGTCTGCGTGGCGTAGATCCACGGGTAATCGAAGATGCGGTCGTCGGTCAACCGCATATGGCGGGGATCGCCGGTGTCGATGCGTGTCAGCCGCTGAATGCCGCGCGTGAAGTGATTGTCGGCGTCGGGCCAATCCACCAGCCACCATCCGGCGCCCTGCCCGTCGCGCGAAACGAATCCAAAGCCGCGATGATATTCGGGAAGGTCGGAGTACTGGACACGCAGAAAGTGAAACTCGGCATCGCGGGCAGCAATGGTCCCGTCCTCGCGTTCCACCAGGCCCCGGGAACGTCCTCTCTGGGCAAACGCGGCAACGGCAAGCAACGTGACAGCCGCCGCGATCGAGAGAAGCGCGTGCTTCATAGTCTTAGCCTATTGATGTTCGAGGCGCAGCACGCTCTCGTAGATCACCGTGCCGACGATTTCCAGACTCTGCGCGCTGATCTTGTCCATCGTGTCGCCGTCGGTGTGCCAGGGCGTGTAATCCACGTCGATCACGTCGATAGCCGGAACACCGGCGCGTACGAACGGCATGTGGTCGTCGTCTTCCCCGATTTGCTGATCCGTAAAGTAAGCTTTGTAGCCGAGGCTCGCGGCCATGCTCCACACCAGCCGGCGCAGGGAAGCGTCTCCGTTGGTCTCCTGCGGAATGTTCAGATTCTTGTCGCCGATCATGTCCAGATTGATCAGGCCTTTGATACGCTTCAGCGTCCCGTCCTTACCCCATCGTTCGGCCAGATGCTTGCTGCCGTAAAGACTGTCGTTGGCGCTCCACTCGCCGAACGCTTCTTCGCCATCGAAGAAGGCCAGGTACAGATCGTCCACGCGGGGCTGACGCGCAAACACGCGCGCGAGTTCGAGCAATAACCCCGTCGAAGATCCGCCGTCGTCGGCGCCCACGAACTTGCCCGGCAGCAGTTTCGTATCGAAGTGCCCCGTGAGCGCGATCGCCTTGCCGCTCTTGCCCGGAAACTTGGCGATGATATTCTTCATCGCGATCTTCCCCTTGGGCGTGTTGGCGACAAACGCGTCTTCAATAATCTCGCACCCGTCTTTCTTGAGCTCGGCGATGATGTAGTTCTGCAGAGCGGTATTGGCGGGCGTTCCCGGAGGACGCGGCCCGAACTCCACCGCGCGGCGCGTGAAATTCAGCGCCGAAGCGCCGGACACTCCCGCCGCCATGACAGGGGTCGCGATTCCCAGCCCGATGGCGATCGCCCAAGCCGCTTTCAACCTATGCATATGATTTTAGTGTAAGGCCTCTCCTACGATTTCTTCCGCGCTTCTATCATAACCGTCGAACCGGCATGGCAGGCCGCCTCCAGCACGGCGAACGGCACGCACAGAGCCACTAGCGCCAGAAACGCCATGTCCTTCCACAGGCGGACGCGCGGCGACTCCCGCACCCGGCGCAAGCGCCGTCCCGTCGGATCCAGCAGCGGAGCCAGGCTGATCGCCATCCCTTGCGGGTTGTCCTTCCAGGAAAAATGCTTGTAGCGCAGAATTTCGAAGCCGGCGTCGGCGAGCAAGGTTTCCAAATCGCGCCGCCGGAAGTGAAACAAACGGCGGGGCACCTCCAGCCCGCTCCAGCGTTCGCCGAACAGCAGGAACTCCCAGGACGCGGCGTTGGGAACATGCACGATCAACCGCCCGTCCGGCGCCAGCAGTTCGTGCGCGGCCTCCAGGTAGCGCGGCGGCTCATAGAGATGTTCCAGCACGTTAAACATGGTGATCGCCGCGCAGCTTTCCGGCGCAAAGGGAGCTCGTGACAGCGTCCCGCAAACCGCCGGGACACCGGAACGGAATGTCGCGGCCGACGCGGCATCCAGCGCCCAATCGATGCCCACAATGTTCTTCCGTCCGCGGTCCTTCAGCATCTTGAGGAACGCCCCGCTGCCGCAGCCCACGTCCACCACCAACCCCGCCTCGCCGGATTCCGCCAGCGCGCGCTCGACAAAACGCAGGTGATCGCGCAGGACCAAGCGGCGGTAAAAGACTTCCAACTTATCGGTAACCGTGGTTTCCGGTTCCACCCAATACTCCGCGGGATAGTAGTCGCGCAGTTCCCGCGGAGTCGGCTGCGGATGCAACCGGATCAAGCGGCACTGACGGCACTCCACGATTTGAAAAACCTTACCGGTGGTGGCGAATATCCGATCGGTCGCTGAAAAAAGCACCTGCGCGGGAGCCCCGCCACACGCCGGGCAGGGCTCCGTAACGCCCGCGCCAAGCGGGGGCTGGCCGTTCGGCGGTGTAGACTCGCTTCCCATGTGCCCGTTAGCCTAGCATGGCAGGGGCAGACCGGAAGGCTGGCCTCTTCCCAAGCCGTCTACGGTATTAGCCCTACGACAGCCGTAAACATAAAATAACCAGAAAAATACCAAACCATCCCTACTGATGTATGATGGTACGTCCGAAAGGAATAGTACTAGAACTAATTGCAGGCGTGGTGTAGAATTCATGCAGCCAGCAGGTGACATTCTTCGTAGCGAACGCGAGAGGCAGGGCCGGACGCTCGCCCAAATCGCAGACGAACTCTGCCTCGCGCAGGATTACGTGCGCGCGCTCGAAAGCGGCGATGTCAACAGCCTTCCGGGAACCTTCTTTTACAAGAGTTTCGCCCGCCAGTACGCGGCTATTTTGGGCCTGGACGACAAGTTGATTACCCCTTACCTCTCAGCTCTTTCGGCCGCTGAAGAGACCAGCAATGTGAACGCTGGCATCCGCGTCCCGGAGCCGCTGGTGGAGGCCTCAAACCGCATCCTCTTCCCTGACGTTCCGCTGGGCTGGTCCGTGTTTGGATTGGCCGCCGTCCTCACTGTGTGCTCGATGTTCTATACGTGGTGGAACCAGCCCCGTCCGGTATCTGCTCCAACCGCCGGCATTCAGCGGCCTGCCCCCGTAGTACCAGTTCAGGATGTTTCGCTGAAACCGGCGGAAGCAGAAGGCGCCAGCGGCGTGGTCTTGAAGTTATCCGCGACGGAGAGGACCTGGCTTTCCATTCGCAGCGGCGGACGCGAAGTTTTCTCGGGAGTTCTTCAGCCCAACGAATCCAAGACCCTCACCGGCCTGGATATGGCGACCATGAAAGTCGGCAACGCCGGCGGGATCGAAATCCGCTGGAATGGCAAACCCATCGGCCCCTTGGGCGTCAGCGGCGAGGTGCTCACCGTGCGCTTCACCCCGCAGGATTTCGAAATCGTCCCGCCCCCGCCCAGGCAGGAACTGTAAGCTCCCCGCTTAATCCTCAACCGTAATTTTCGGGCCGGCTTTCTGTTCTTCCTGGCAGCGGGCTTCAATGCGCCGCGCTAATTCCCGGAATGGCTCCGCCTGCGGATCGTTGCCATCGCGAGTCGCAATGGGCCGGCCGGTATCGCCCCCAATACGAATTTCCGGATTCAGCGCCAGCTCTCCCAGAAAATGTACGTTCATCTGTTCAGCGGTTTTCTTGCCGCCGCCGTGGCCGAATACGTCGATCCGCTGGTCTAGGCCAGGGACCACGAGGTAGCTCATGTTCTCCACCAAGCCCAGAATGGGCACCCGCACCTGCCCGAACATATTGATGGCTTTGCGCGCGTCTTCCAGAGAAACGTCTGAAGGAGTGGTCACGATCACGGCTCCAGAAAGCGGCGCGGACTGAATCAACGACAGCGCCACGTCGCCGGTGCCCGGCGGAAGATCGATCACCAGGTAATCCAGTTCGCCCCAATCCACGCCACGCAGGAACTGCTGGATCACGCTGTGCAGCATGGGGCCGCGCCACACCAGCGGCTTGTCGCCCGGATTCAGGAACCCGATCGACATCAGCTTGACGCCGTAACTCTCAATGGGCCGGATGCGGTCGTTGGCGCCCATCGGCGCTTCCCGCTTACCCATCATCAGAGGGACATTGGGCCCGTAGACATCGGCATCCAGCAATCCGACCTTGCGGCCGAACTTGGCGAGCGAGATCGCCAGGTTCACGGCGACCGTGGTCTTGCCGACGCCGCCCTTCCCTGAACCGACAGCGATCAGGCTGCGGACGCCCGGAATCGGCTGCTTCGGCTGTTCTGGTTGTGGAGGTGCGTTTCTTGGCTGTTGAGGACCCATCTGTTCTTGATGGTAACGCACGCGGCTCTAAACCAACGCCAGGTTCGCCTGCGCGCGTAGCGTCATATCGGCGAACTCGCCGCGCGCGAACTTGGGAAACGCCGCGGCGGCGATCATCGCGGCATTGTCCGTGGAGAGCCCCGGCGACGGGAAAAACACCGGATACGGCAAGCGCCGCTTCTGCACGGCCCGGCGCAAGCCCGCGTTGCAGGCGACTCCGCCGGAGATCACCACGCTCCGCGCCGCGATTTCTTCGGCCGACCGCGCCGCGCGGCGCAGCAACTCCTCGATCACCGTATATTGGAACGAAGCCAGCAGATCCAGCGTGGTGCGCGGCGTAACGGACAACCATTGCTCGACGCTGGGGCCAGCGGTTTCGCCCAGGAGCCCTCGCCGCCGCGCGATTTCCCCGGAAAGATCCCGGGCTTCGGTCCAGCGCAGGACGGCGGTCTTGATGCCGCTGAAACTGAAGTCCAGCGTATTCCCCTTCATCTTCGCCAGTGTGAAATGCACGGCATGGGGATCGCCATGCACGGCCAGCGCGTCAATCACGGGACCGCCGGGGTAACCGAATCCCAGCAGTTTCGCCACTTTGTCGAAGGCTTCGCCCGCCGCGTCGTCGCGAGTTTTGCCGAGCAGCCGGTAGGTTAACTTTTCGCCTACCTCGTAGAGGTGCGTGTGCCCGCCGCTCACCACCAGCGCCAGCGCGGGAAATTCGACCGGCGAATCGCTAGCCAATTGCTGGCTGATCACCGAATGAATGTGCCCTTCGATGTGATTCACGGCGATCAGCGGCAGATGGCGTGTCAGTGCCAAGGCCTTGGCGTAAGTGATGCCCACCAGGAGAGAACCAACCAGGCCCGGCCCTTGGGTCACGGCGATGGCGGACAACTCCTCAATCCTCGTGGACGCCTGCTCCAGCGCCAGCCGCACCACGGGAACAATCCCCCGCAAGTGCTCGCGCGAGGCCAGCTCCGGCACCACCCCTCCGTACTTTGCGTGCGTGCTGATTTGCGAGGAGATCGCCGAAGACAGAATGCGGCCACCATCCTCGACCACGGCGGCGGCCGTTTCATCGCACGACGACTCGATCCCTAAAATGCGCACTCTGCTTTAAGTTTACAGTGGAACAGAAGTGCTGCTTTCTGATTTTGACTATCCTCTTCCCGAAGCATTGATCGCGCAGGAGCCGCTCGCTGACCGCGCGGCGTCAAAAATGCTCGTGGTGGATCGCAAGACCGGAACCTGGCAAGACCGGATGTTCCGCGAGTTCCCGTCTTTCCTTCGCGCCGGCGATTGCCTGGTGCTGAACAACTCGCGTGTGTTCCCATCGCGTCTGCTCGGCCATCGCGCCGGCCATCGCGAAAGCCGCACCGGACGCGTGGAAGTTTTTCTCACCAGGCAGCTATCTCCAGACGGTCTCATTTGGCTGGCGCTGGTTCGCCCCGGACGCAAACTCGGCACCGGCGAGCGGGTCCATGTCAGCGAGGACCTGACACTGGAGATTCTCGACCGCGGCGAATTCGGCGAGCGAACGGTGCGCTTGTCGCCACGCGGCGGCGTAGTTGAAGTCCTCGAAGGCGCCGGTCACATTCCCCTGCCGCCTTACATTCGTCGTCCCGATACGCCCGCCGACCGCGAACGCTATCAAACTGTCTTCGCCCGCGAGCGCGGTTCCGTCGCCGCTCCCACAGCCGGTTTGCACTTCACGCCGGAAATCCTGGATGCGTGCCGCGCCACGGGAGCCACCGTCGCCAACGTCACCCTGCACGTGGGCCTCGGCACCTTCCAGCCTCTGCGCACGCAAACCATCGAAGCGGTTCACCTGCATGCGGAGAGTTTCTCCGTTCCCGCTGCAACCATCGCGGCGATGGACGCCGCCTCACGCGTCGTCGCCGTGGGAACCACGAGTGTTCGTGCCATCGAAAGCCAAACCTCTTCCGGGGAGACAAACTTGTTCATCTCCCCCGGTTTCCCCTTCCGCCGAACCGGCGCCCTGCTGACCAATTTCCATTTGCCGCAGTCGAGCCTGCTGGTCCTGGTCTGCGCCTTCGCCGGCCGCGAACTGACCCTCGCCGCCTACCGCCATGCTGTAGAGAACCGCTACCGCTTCTTTTCCTACGGCGACTGCATGCTCATCCTGTGACCGTAGGGCTCGTATGGGCTAATCACTTCGCCCGTATGGGATAATCGATTCGGTGGATCTCCGGTCTTCGCTCATCCGAATACTCACACAGGCCCGCAAGCGGTCGGTCCAACATCTTTTGCTGGACTATTTGGTTCTCACTGCCACCATCGTCTTGGGCGGCGCTGTAGTGATTCTGCTGGCGGGGAGTGCGGCCCTGAGCTGGCTTTGGCTGGTGGCTCTGACCATTGGCAGTCTGGCTACCGGGCTGTATCTGGCCCGCAAGCGCTTCCCTTCCATTTACGTCGTGGCCCAGCACATCGACGCGCGCCTGAAACTGGCCGACACGCTCTCCACCGCCGCCTTCTTTTTCGATTCCCCGGGCACCAGCGATCCGCACATTCTTGAAAGCCAACGCCGGCAAGCCGAGCACCTGGCCGCCTCGGTGGATCTCAAACAGGCCCTGCCGCTCTCCCGCCCGCGTGCATTCTACGCGACGATCGTATTGGCCGCCGCCATCGCGGGAATCTTGCTGATGCGCTACGCGATTCTCGGCTCGTTCGATCCCAAAGCTCCATTGGCGCAGAACGCGTTCCCCAGTATCTTTGGCCCTCCGCTGCCCCAGCCGCAAGCCAATAAACCGGACGACGACGGCAGCACGCCGAACGACCCTCCCGGGGAGAACAAGGAAAACTCCAAGAACAACGACTACGCGGGCGAACCCCCAGAGTCCATGAATACGCCCACCGTAGCGAGTCCGAAAGATCCCGGTTCCCAGAAGGCGGACCAGCCCGACCAGCCTACCGACAGCAAAGACAAGATGGAGCCGCAAACGGCCAACGATCAGTCCCCGGACAAGCAGAACCAGCAGGACGGTAAGCAGGAAGGCAAGCAGGACGCCAAGAGCAGCCAGGAACAGTCCATGATGGATAAGCTGCGCCAGGCGCTGAACGACATGTTAAATAAGATGAAGTCGCAGCCCAACGAGAGCGCCAAGAACCAGAAGGGCGAGCAGCAACAGAGCGACCAGCAAAACGGCTCCGATAACCAGGCGGAATCCAAGAGCTCAGGGGATCAGGGCAAGCAGGGCTCGGAAGCCAAGGACGGCTCCAGCGGACAAGGCAAGTCATCACCGCAACAGCAGAGCGGCATCGGCAAATCGGAAGGCGACAAGGACGCCAAACTGGCCGAAGCCCTCAAGGCCATGGGTAAGATCAGTGAGTTGATCGGCAAGCGCGCGGAAAATGTCAAAGGCATGGTCATGGTGGAAGTGGGCACCACCAAGCAGCAGCTCAAGACGCAGATCAGCCAGAGTGACGCGACGCATGGGGAAGCCGGCAGCGAGATTCACCGCGATGAAGTTCCGCCCGCCTACGAGGAATTCGTCCAGCAGTATTTCGAACAGATCCGCAAGGCCCCAGGCGGCACGCCGGCGGACCGCACCCCACCGCCCGCCGCGCAACCGAAGACCAACTAGCGGGCTGGCTCAGAGGTGGAGCTGGCTTCAGCCTGCTACGGCGGCTTTAGCCGCCGTAGCGTCTGCATCAGCTAGGGCTAGGGGACTGAAGTCCCCGTTGCAGGCTAAAGCCCGCTCCACCCGGATGCCGCTTCCACGCTAGCGGAATCTCAAGGACAGCCCACTAGCTTCTATCGACGCGCAGGTTGTTCTTGACCGAGAACACTCCGGAAACGCCATTGGCCCGGATGTTGGCCACGTTCTTATCCGCCTCGGTCGCCACCGCGCCTTCCAGCGTCACGTGGCCGCCTTTGACGATGATGTGAATCGTCGGTACCGCCCGCAGCGCATACCGATTCAGGCTCTGGCTTCCGTAAATCACCTGGTACACGGCGATGCGGATGCGATCGTCGTTGGGAGATACGGGCAATACTTCAATCTGATTGTTGACACGCTCCAGGCCCTCAATCTTCTTGACCACCGCCTCGGCATCCGACTTCAAAGTCGGCCGGGTCACTTGACCCATCAGGGTCACCGTATTGCCCTCCATTTTGTATTCGAAATTGTCAAACACACCGTAAAACGGCAGCATGACCAGTTCATGCCGAACTTCCTTTTCCAGCCGGTTTTGACTCCGCTCGAATGGCGACCTGTTGTTTTCAGCCGCGACCCCGTAATTTGCACCAAGCAGTACGACAGCCACCAGACTCATTTTCTTCAGGTTGTTCCACATAGCAGCCTCCATGCCTTGTATCCAGCAAGTGGGGTGCCATATTCCCGCCGATTTTACTGTTTGCCGCGCACCCGCGCTGGGGCCGTCGCTGCCGGAGCCGCCCGCAGCCAGGCCAGGCGCAGGTACGCGGCGGCGGCGCGCAGGCGCACCGATTGCTTTTCATCGTCAAATTTGGGCAACAGAAGAGAGAGCAAAGATGGGTCGTCGCGCAGCGCGATGGCGTGCACCACCGCCGCGCGTACCGACGCGTCCTTATCCTCGATGGCGTCCTGGAGCGCGTCCTTCACCTCGGGGCTACCGTCATTGGCCAGCAGGAGCGCCGTAGTGGCCCGTCCGGTGACCTTCGTGTCAGACAAGATGCCCTGCAACGAGGACACTCCCGCACCCACACCCGGAACCGGCGCCATCCCAGCGCCTTGCTTCA
>SHUD01000035.1 GCA_009697505.1 Bryobacterales bacterium | reverse complement strand
CCTGGCTCGCCTTGCCGGTGGTCCTGCTCTTCACCTATCTGTGGTGCCGGCGCCATGCGTTCCCGCCAGCGCTCCAGTGGCTGGTGGTGGCCGCGTTCGCTCTGAATCCATACGTACTATTCTTTGTGTCGAACCTGGTTTCGGAAATATTCTTCATGGTCTTCCTGCTGGGCGCCATCCTGGCCGCCGAACGCGGCCAGTCCAAAGGATGGCAAGGGCCTCTGCTGGGGGGCGTGATTGCGGGATTCGCTTATCTGGCGCGCACCGCGGGCATGTCGCTCCTGCCGGCGGCAATCGCGTATTATTTCTGGAAGAAACAGCCGCGCCAAGCGCTGTGGTTCGCACTCGGCATGCTGCCGGCCATGGCGGGATGGATGCTATGGGCCCGCCTCCACGCCGCCCCGGGCCGGGATGTGGTCACCGTCGCCTACACCAACTACCTGCAAGTTTTTTTTGTGAACGTCGGGTGGGACAACCTTGGCGTCATCCTGTGGCACAACGTCAGTGCGCTGCTGGAGTCCCTGGGATCCCTGGTATTCCCACAGTTGCTGCACGGAATTCTGGCGAAGCTCATCCTGCAACCTCTGGGCGTAGCCGCGATTCTGGGCTGCGTACGCATGGCTCGCGCGGGATACGCGGGAATGTACACGTTCTTCGCGGCTGCTTACGTGGCGCTCCTTTTGATCTGGCCGTTCCAGCCGAATCAACGTTACATTTTGCCCATCGCGCCCGTGGTCATGGCCGGTTTTTGTTTTGAGATGATGCATCTCGCGCGCCTCTTCCGCGGCGCATTCGGCCATCGCGACCGCAGCCAGCGCGTAGTGGCTTACGGCTTCGCCGCGGTGCTGGCCGTGATCCTGGCCGCCGGTTTGGGTTTGCAAGGTTACATGGGACTCAGCATACTGCCTGAAATGGCGCGCAACGACCGTGCCGATGCGCGGACCTATGCGAATCTGTATCGGTGGATTCGCGACCACCTCCCCGCGGACGCCGCCATTGTTTGGGAAAATGACACGGCTCTCTATTTGAACAGCGGGCGGCGCGCCACCAATTTCGTGGTGCCTCCCCGCGACTATTACGCCAGCGAAGAAGATGCCGGAACCACCGGCCGCTACGGGAGTATCCACGAATTCGCCCGCCAGCATGGGCTGGGTTATTTTGCGCTCGCCAAGATCGGCCTGCAGAGGAATGCAGACGTCCTGCGGGCGGTGGCTTCCAACCCCAATCTCGAGCACATCTACGAAGATTCCGGCGCGATCCTGTATCGCGTCCGTTAATCACTTCATCATCACTGGTTCGCGAGCATCGGCCCGACGACAGCGGCCAGTGCCGTGCCCAGGGTCACGTGTTGATCCGGATCCAGATGGATACCGTCGACCTTGCTCGCGCGGATCACTGTGTTCGCGTCTAAATATTCGCAACCCAGCGTGGCTGCAACCTCTTTGTAGGCATCCGCCATGCCGGCGCAGCGGGTTTCGGCTCCCTTGAACTTCGCCGCAATGAGACCCCGCGGAGTGCTCATCCGGGGCGGACACACAATCAAGACCGGCGGCACCGGCATCCCCGGCTCAATCGGAGCGATGCGGATCTCGCGGACCAGTGCCGCGATGCCCTGCCCTGCCGTCCAGCCGTCGTTATAAGGATGACAGTACTGCACGTCGTTGGTTCCCAGCATCAAAATGACCAGTGACAAAGGGGAATGAATCTCGATGCGCTGCTGCAACCCCTGCAACCCGTTGCGGCCGGGCTTGAACGGATCTTCCCAGACCGTCCGCCGGCCATTCAGGCAGTCTTCGATGACGCGGACGCGGAGCCCGCAGGCGTTGAGCTTCCCTTCGAGCACGCCGGGCCAGCGCGCTTCAAACGGCAAACGCTGGCGGGTATCGGGTACAATGCCCCAAGTCAGGGAGTCGGCGTAGACCAGTACTTGCTGCATTTTTCAAGGATAGAACGGGATCAGACGGGAAATGCCGACGGGGAAACCACTACAGTGGGAACTACAGAGGTGGGAACGGCGGGTTAACTTATGGCGGGGAAGAACGGGCTGAGGCCGCAGCCCGCCCGTTCCTCCGGTCGCCGAAGGGTTATTTAGCTACCAGCGTTGGTCGCCGCGGCCATCACGGACGCGACCTTCGAGAAGATCGTGCTGATGCTGACGGCGACGCCGGGCATGATCGCACCGGCGGCAACGGCCACGAAGCCGGCCATCAACGCGTATTCGATGAGGTCCTGTCCACGAGTGTCCTTCATCAATTTCAGCTTAAGCAGTAAGTTTTTCATGAGTCTCCTAGTTTCCTCTCTCCCTCAAATTCTTGAGCGACTGTATCTGCCGCTACGAGAACTTTATCGTGAATCCGGTTTCGCTGAAATCAGGCTTAAGGCCTAGTGTGACCTCGGAAAACGTCTAAGGAATCCGTTTCTTGACGTACTTGCGGGACGGAAGTCCTAGTGTTATCCCCCCTCGCGCGGGGCGAACCCGGGCCTGAAACCAGGTTCTTTGCCACACCGTTAAACTTCCCAAGTTATTGAGCCGATAGCAAGGACTGGAAGCCATCGGCTTCCGGGAGTGACCCATCGATGAAGCTAGGCATCGCCATACCCGCGCTGAATGAGGAAGATAACATCGAAAGCATCATTGAGCGGTCATTGGCCGCCGGGCGCTACATCAAGGAGCACTCAGCAGTAACCGAGGTGGAAGTAACGGTAGTCAGTGACGGTTCCACCGACCGCACGGTGGAACGCGCCGTCAAGTATGGGGATCTGATCCGCCTCATCGTATTCACGCGGAACCAGGGCTATGGGGCGGCCATCAAGGAAGCCTGGACCAAATCCGACGCCGACCTGCTGGGTTTTCTGGACGCGGACGGCACTTGCGATCCCGAGTTCTTCGCTCCTCTGTGCAATCAACTCATCAAGAACGATAACGACGTGGTCCTGGGCTGCCGCTTAAATGAAAACAGCGAAATGCCGTTGCTGCGCCGCGTGGGCAATCTCATGTTTGCAACGCTGCTTAGCCTGTTTGCGCGAACCCGCGTACGCGACACGACCAGCGGCATGCGAGTGGTCCGGCGCTCCAGCCTGAACCGCCTGTTTCCCCTGCCCGATGGCTTGCACTTCACCCCGGCCATGAGCGCGCGGGCGATGCTGTCGGGCGCCCTGCGCATCAGCGAAGTCGACATGCCCTATCATGAGCGCGTCGGCGAATCGAAATTGCACGTCATTAAGGATGGGTTGCGCTTCCTGCGAGTGATCCTGGAATCCGCCTTCTTATACCGGCCGTCACGCCCGCTCAATGTGGCTGCCTTCGTGATGCTCGCGAGCGCCACCGTATTGATGCTCCCGCCGGCGGTCTACTATCTGCAGCACCAGCGCGTGCTCGAATGGATGATCTACCGCTTCCTGGTGAGCCAGTTGCTGGGCACCGGCGCGGTGCTGTGCGTGTGCGCCAGCTACCTGAGCAACCGGATTACGGAAATCGCGCTCTCCGAAGAGATCGGTGCGCGCAAAGTCTCCACCTGGGAAAAGTTCTTCCGCGGCCGCTGGTTCTGGGCGGCCAATGCGGCTCTCGCTTGCGCGGGCGGCTCGCTGGTGCTGGGCAGCTTCCTGCAACTGCTCGCAACCGGATCGACCTACGAGCATTGGTCCCGCTTCATCGTCATGACTTTCTGCTTTTCGACGATGATCATCCTGCTGGTCGCGCGCTCCATCGACTACGTGCTGGGCCTGGTACGCGAACGCGCCGGATATTGGCAGGAGCTCAGGAAAAAATAGATGCCGGAAGCCCTGTTCGACCTCAGCGCCGAATACAGCCAGATGCTCAACCAGGGCATCCGGCTGTCGGGAGAAGGCCAGGAGTTCTTCATCCACGGGCGTCTCCAAAGCCTGCCCGCCCGCCTGCCACCCGATTTCCGGCCGCGGCGGATTCTGGACTTCGGTTGCGGCATCGGAACCGCGACACGGCGCTTGAGTGAAAAATTTCCCCACGCGGAAATCGTGGGCGTGGACACCAGCGGCAAGGCACTGGAGTACGGGACCGAACACTACGGGTCAGGGCGCGTACGCTTCCGGCCGCTCGCGCAACTTCCGGAAGAGAACGATTTCGACCTGTGCTACGTCAACGGTGTGTTTCATCACATCGAGCCGGCGCAGCGCATGGGCGCGATCGAAGCCATCTATCGCGCGTTGCGTCCTGGCGGTCACCTGACGCTGTTTGAAAACAATCCGTGGAACCCCGGAACGCGCCTGGTGATGAGCCGCATTCCCTTTGACCGGGACGCCATCCCGCTGCCCCTTCCCGAGGCCCGCCGCCTTGTGCGCGCGGGGGGATTCACGGCCGCGCCGCAAAGTTGGACGCTGTTCTACTTCCCGCGGCCCTTGGCGTTCCTGCGGCCAACCGAAGGTCTGCTTTCTCATTTACCGCTGGGCGCCCAGTATTGCGTGCTGGCGGCGAAATAGGCGCAAACCATGAATCGACGCATCCGCACGGTCCTCATCTTTGCTGTTATTCTGCTGCCGTCGCTCCATTTCGTCTGGAAAAATCGCGACATGCCCCAGTTCGACTATCTCCATGACGACGGAGTCCTGTTTGTGAGTGCGAAGAGTCTGGCAAACAACACGTATCGCATCGTCAGCCTCCCCGAAACACCGTATCAGACGCAATTTCCCCCGCTCTATCCCTTGTATCTTTCGACGGTGTGGAGACTGAATCCGGATTTCCCCGGCAATCTGCGGCTCGCAAGCCTGTTCAATTGGCTGGCGCTGGCGGTATACCTCGCATTAGCTTGGGCGTTCTACCGGCAAAGCGGCATGAAAGAGGGTAAAACGTGGCTGCTGGTCGCGCTTCTGGCCGTGAATCCTTACATCCTGTGGATCAGCAGCTTTCTGCTCTCCGATGTCTTATTTAGCTGCTGGCTTCTGGCAACGCTGCTGGTCGCGGTGCGTTCCGGAGTCCGCGCGGCCTTGCTGGCGGGAGTCCTGGGGGGCCTGGCGTATTTATCCAGGACGGCTGCCATCGCCCTGCTGATTGCGGTCCCGGGGTGCATGTTGTGGAAGCGGGAAGGCCGCCGGGCCGTTGCGTTCGCCGGCGGAATGTTGCCCGCTGTGATCGGCTGGGGTTGGTGGACCCGGACGCACGTTTCCCGCTCCGAAGATTTGACCACTATTTTCTACACGGACTACATCCGCTACCTCATGCATACGACGTTGCATGATATGCCCGTGATCCTGTGGAAGAACGTCGATGAGTTATTGTACTCCATCGGATCCATGGTCCTGCCGCGGATCTACCCCTCCCTGCCGGTGAAGATCCTGACCGAAGTGATCGCCGTGGCCGTCATCACCGGAACGGTTCGTCTGGTGCGCCGCCGGTTTGGAGTGGAATACGCGATGTACGCACTGGTCTCGGCCGGGATTCTACTCGTCTGCAACTTCCTGACCACGGAGCGCTACATCGTGCCCCTGTTCCCGCTGCTGCTGGCCGGACTTGCCGAAGAGTTGGCACACATAGCGCGGATGTTCCGCTCCGCTTTCCGGCATAAAGACAGGAGCCAGCGCGTAGCGGCGGGTCTCATGTCAGCCGTGGCCGCCGCCGTCTTGCTGGCCGCCGCCGGACTGCAATTATTCATGAGCTTCCAGTTCCTGCCGCAAACGGCCGGGGAAAAGCGCGCCAAGTTAGGCGACCAGCAATCCGCCTACACCTGGATCAAGGCCAACCTTCCACCTTCGGCAACCATCCTTTCCTATGAGGATCCCCTGCTCTACCTGTATACCGGCCACCGCGGGAACCACCGGCCGCTCGACCCGCTGTGATGGTATCGCGAAGACCACGAATCCGTGCAGGAAGCCTACCGGAACCTGGTGGATTACTGCCGCAACCGTGGCCTGCAATACATCTATTTCACGACCGCGGATCTGGGCCGCGAAACCGGCAGCGACGACCAGCAAGAGGTGCAGTTCCTCATCAAGAACAACCCCGAACTGACGCCGGTGTTCACGGCGGGAATCGGCACGGTGTATAAGATTGCGCCGGCCCCGGGGACTCCGGCCGCCACGGCGTCCAATCGAGCGACACCGTAGCCCGAACTAGGGTCTTCCCCGGAGCGCTTTCCGGGACCCGCCGGCGTATTGTCGAAGTATGGGTTGGCTACCGCTATTTCTGTTGTTATCCGCGAGCGTCAAGGAAGGCGGCGCGCTATTGCGAACCGGCTGTGCGCCTGACTCACCTGCCGTGGCGGAGTTGCAGGCGGGCACACCGGTTCAACTGCGTTTCGCCGTCAACGGCGAAAGCGTCCCCTGCTACAAGGTCGTGGCTGAAATGGGAGGCAGGCAGGTGCAAGGCTATCTGCCTGCGGCCGCCATTGCCGATCTGAATTCCTTCGATAAGTTGCGCCGCGAAGCCGTCTGGGTCACCACCAGCGAAGCGCTGAACGCGGTGCGCAACGCGCAGCCGCTGCCGGCGCTGAAAGGCAACGGAGGCCAACCGGCGCTTCCCGCTTCCGCCAAGGTCATCCTGGCGCAGGCGGAGCAATCCATCGAACTGGGCCAGCCCGCCCGCGCCTTGGCGCTGCTGGAACCCGAGATCAAGAAGCGCCGCGATCCGGCCCTGCTGGCCATGGCCGGCGTGGCCGCCTGGCGGGCCGACGAAGCCAGACAGGCGCTCGACTACTGGCGCGAGGCGCTGGACGCGGCCCCCAATCCGGGCCTGGAGCAGCTCTACAAGCAGGTCCAGAGGGAGCAGGCCCACGATCAGAGCAGCGAAAAACTCTACGGCGTAAGGGTAGTCCTGCGTTACGATTCCGGGACTGTTCCGGTGGATACAGCGCGCGCGATGGTGAAAGTGGTGGACGCGACCTATGCCCGTGTGTCGTCGGAGCTGGGCTGCACGGCGGACGAGAGAATCGTGACCATCGTGCAGAGCCGCGATGCGTACCGCAAGGCCACCGACGCCGCCGAATGGAGCGGCGGCCAGTTCGACGGCCGCATCCGCGTCCCGGCGATGAACGGCCAGCAGATGAACGCGGTCGCCGAGCAGACCCTGGCCCATGAGACCACGCACGCCTGCCTGGCTATGTTGGGCGAGTGGCCTTCCTGGCTGCATGAAGGCATGGCGCAAAAACTCTCCGGCGCGGCGCTCAACCCGGCCGCCAAGGCGCAGATCGCGGCCATGGCGAAAGCCGGGCAACTGCCCAAGCTGGAACAACTGAAGCAGGGCTGGTCGCAGCTCGACGCGACACACGCACGCGTCGCCTACTCGCTGGCACTGGCCGCCGTGGACGCGCTCTACGAAAACTTCGGCAGCGACGGCGTCCGTAACCTGATGCGCAGCCCCGAGCGCCTGACGGCTATTTCCGCGGAGCTGGATAAACGGCTGGGGTTGTAGAAGGCTGCCTGCTCTTGTCGCCTACATCCGTCAGGGTATAATAGACCGTTTTTTGCAACTGCGATACAATCTTTATAGGAGGGCGCATGTCGAGAAGGATCAACTTCGATTTCGACGTGAGTAAATTCGTCAACGCCTCCGCCTACTTAGTTGAGAGGTGCCCGGAAGTTACGAAGATGAAGCTTGCCAAGCTTCTTTACTTCGCCGACAAGGCCCATCTGTTAGTATACGGACGGCCGGTGATTGGGGACCGCTACATAAAGATGGAATACGGCCCAGTCCCTTCATGCGGTTACAACCTCATAAAGCGTGATGAACGTGCCTCACGTGAAGACCAGAGCCTATTCGACCATTACATGGATGTCAACGGCAATGACATCACGCTGAAGGCATCCGCAAACTTGAACCACCTATCAGAAACTGACCGCGAAGTATTAGATGACGTAGCTGCCCGATATGGCTCCCTAACGCCCGCACAACTCAGCAAGTTATCTCATCGTGAGCCAGCATGGCAAAACGCCGAGATGAACTCCGAGATGGATTACCGCCTGCTGTTTGCCAATAACGCCGAGTCCAAAGATGTTCACTTATTGGTAGAACAGGATCAGGAACTCAAGGAAGCACTTTCGGAGTTGGAGTTAGACGAATTTCTTGCGTCATTGCAATCTTGATACTGGCGCGGTTGTATTCCACGAAAGATTTGAGGGAGTGGAAGGACTGAAGGACCGTTACTTCATAGTCATTCACAATAGCAGCCCAATAGTTGAATGCTTTACGACCACCACCCAGCCACACATCGAGACAAAGCCAAGACTCGCGACGGAGTTCTGTGAAATCAGTCAGGGCGAGTGCTGTCTACCTAAGCGCTGCTTTGTAGACTTTAGAAAGATATATCCTTTCGATGATATCCAGTTAGGGAGTCGGCTCCGCTCCAGGAGTGTTAAGGAAATCGGACATCTACCTGTGGAGATCCTCCGAAAGATACGCAACCGTTTTGCCGCCTGTAGGAGTGTATCCCCTGCGGATAAAGAGCGCCTAATCTCTGTCATGGACCTAGTCTTGGATGGGCCTGAAAAATGACTGATGCTCAAACGGACCCATTGGAAGCCCTGCCTGCCGTTTGACTTTACCCGGCCAAACAAAATACCATGGTGACCTGGGGGACACCTAACTATGAAAAAGATCTGCGTGCTATTGGGAATCACCACGCTGCTGGCCACGGCGGCCCTGTTTGCGCAAAGCGACATGGACTATCAAGGCTACATGAAGGTCATTGGCCCGACCAACGGAAGTCTGCAAAAGAATATTGCCGGTAAGGACGCCAAGGCGGCCGGTGCGGACGCTCAGAAGCTGCAGGATACCTTCAAGATGGTGGAAGCGTATTGGCAGGCCAAAGGCACAGCCGATGCCGTGAACTTTGCCAAGAACGCGGGCGCCGCCTTCGCCGCGGCCGGCAAGAGCATTGGCGCGGGCAACTTCGATCAGGCTTTGACCGATGCCAAGGGTGCCGGCGCGAATTGCGGTGGCTGCCACATGGCGCATCGCGAAAAGACCGACACCGGTTTCAAGATCAAGTAAAGCATTCAGTCATTGACTGTTGGTTTCCGCGAAGGGCGGGGCTCGGGATAACCGCGCTCCGCCTTCGCTATTCTGGAGTGGAATGCCGTTTGCCACCATCCCCGAGGCGATCGAAGAACTGCGCGCCGGGCGCATGCTGGTGGTCGTCGACGACGAGGACCGCGAGAACGAAGGCGACCTCACCATGGCGGCCGACTGCATCACGCCCGATGCCGTCAACTTCATGGCCACTTACGGCCGCGGCCTCATCTGCCTGGCGCTGACGCCGGAACGCTGCGACGCTCTCCACCTGCCTCTGGTATCGCCCAAGAACACCTCGCGCTTCGGCACGGCGTTCTGCGAATCGATTGATGCCGCGCGTGGCGTGACCACGGGCATTTCTGCCGCCGACCGCGCACTCACCATCCGGGTAACCATGCAGCCGGATGCGAAACCATCCGATCTGGCCCGGCCCGGCCACGTGTTTCCGCTGCGCGCCCGCAAGGGCGGCGTGCTGGTGCGCGCCGGGCAGACCGAGGCCTCCGTGGATCTGGCCCGCATGGCGGGCTTCGAGCCCAGCGGCGTCATCTGCGAAGTCATGAATGACGACGGCTCCATGGCGCGCGTGCCGCAGTTGACTGAGTTCTGCGCCCGTCACGGACTGAAAATGGTTTCCGTCGCCAGCCTGATCCGCTACCGTCTGGAGACCGAGCACCTGGTAGAACGCGCCGGGGAAGGCTGCATCGAGACCGAGTTCGGATCGTTCAAGACGATTTCCTACGTGAGCCCCATCAACAGCGAGACGCATCTTGCGCTGGTGCGCGGAGAGGTCGCGGGCCAGCCCAATGTGCTGGTACGGATGCACGCGCGCTGCCTGCTGGGCGATGTGTTCGGTTCTCAACAATGCGGCTGCCAACAGGCTCTGCGGGGGTCGCTCGCACGCATTGCCGAAGAAGGCGCCGGAGTGCTGGTCTATCTGCATCAATCCGGCCTGGGCGCGCGCAATCACTATGTGGCCATGGACAGCCACGCGCCTCCGCAGGATGAAACCGGCATCGGCGCGCAGATTCTGGCGGACCTCAAGCTGTCCACGATCCGTCTGCTCACCAACCACCCGCGCAAAGTGATCGGCGTCGATGCATTTGGTATAGAGATCGTCGGGCAGGTCCCGATTCCGGGGTAGCCTTTCGCTGGGTTACTTGCCCACCGGCACCTTCCGCCGCAGTTCGTAGAAGAAGTTTTCCAGGAAGATGATGTGGTTTTGTGCCTTCTGCACTACCGGCACCTCGACTGGCACGAGCGTGACGATGCGTTTGCCGTCCGGCGCGACATCATAGTTTATCCCAACGCCGAGGTTCACGATCCTTCTGTCGGACCACACGCGGGGCTTATCGGCCGCGAACGAATCGCCTTTGCCGGTGTACGCCGCAACCATGATCCGGTTGTCAATGGCGCGGAAGAACAGCTCCCGCCCGTTGCGCGAAAATACCGGGTATACACCGCCGCCGTTCGAGATTTGCCACTTGCCGCCCGACCCAGAGGGTGCCCCGGGAAACGCCCGGACATATACCTGATACACTCCTCCCGATTCATCCGACGCGTAGGCCAGCCACCGCCCGTCGGGAGAAAAGGAGGGCGACCACTCGTTGAATTGCGTTTGCGGTAAAGGCTCCGGCTTCCCTGCCCGCAGCCCCGTGCCGTCGCTCTCCAGTGGAACGGTCCAGATACGAAACCCGCCAGCTACTTCGTGATACGCCAGCCGCTTGCCATCCGGCGCGAAGGAATACGGAGTTTGCGAAATCTTGCTCTGGGTCAACGGTTGGGGCTTGCCCGCTCCGTCGGAGCGGGTCCAGAACATGCTGCTGTCCGGCCCTCGGAACACGATGTAGCGGCCGTCGGGGCTCCAGACTGGACTATATGCTCCGCTGAAAGTCAAGCGAGTCATGGTGTCCCGCTGCCATTCGTAGATCCAGATGTCCGTCGCGCCGACCGCCAGCCGTGTCCCGTCCGGTGAGAGGCGCGGGTAAAGGTAGTTGTCCGCCTTGGCCAGAAGCGGCTGCGTCCTGCCCGCCCCGTCCAGCCATTGCGCGGTGGATAGTTCGCCTTCCCTCTCTCCGCCGCTTGCGTAAACCAGCGTTCCGGTTCGCGAAAAATCGAACTGCGCGGAGCCAATTCTGGGGCTGTACGCAACCTGATCCAGCACCGGCGATGGCGTGCCACGCACGGCCAAGGTATCCAGATCAAACGGCACGGCAAACAGCGTTCCTTTGTTGATATACACCAGGTGGCCGCTTGAGGAGTAACGCCCAAAGGTGCCTCCGCGCACCAGTGTTTTTCGGTGATTATCGGCCAAAGACATGACTTCGATATTGGCGTCATCGAACCCGTTGAGATTGTTATGCGCGGCGAACAGCACCGCCTTGCCGCCGGGCAGAATTTGCGGCCAGCGATGCGTGACTTCGCCTGGCCCTAATTCGGTCACGGGCGTGGGTGCGCCCCCGGCGGAGGGAATCCGTGACAGAGGGACGTTGTTGCCAAGCGCTGCGATGATGTTCCCATCTTCCCCCCAACTGCCGCCGCCGCCACCGGCGGCAAACACGGCGATCGCTGCGCCGCCTTCCACTGAAATCTTTTTCAGTCTTCCTGGTGTGAAAAAGGCGACCCACTGCCCGTTCGGCGAGAAGAATGGAGCATAGGCCCCTTCCGTGCTCGCCAGCTCCGTAGCCTTGGGCTGATCGAGCCGGCGGGTGAACAGCCGATTTTGCGAAACGTACACCAGCCGCGTGCCGTCGGGAGAAAGGATCGCGTTCGCTCCGCCTAAGTATTGCAGGATGAATTGGTTGGATTGGAGCGAAACGTCGGACCCGAGATCGACGTCCAAACGCACCAGCGGCCTCAATGGTTGCTCGATGGGCCGCGTCGCGCGATAGTAGCCCCAGCCCAGACCAGCAGCAATCACCGCCAGCACCGCCGCCGCGATCCAGGGCAATCTTCCAAACCGCGACGCCGTTGTTGACGCAGCCGGGGCGTTTGCCAGCAGCAAATCCCAATCCCCGATGGCTTGCAGCCTCTTTTTCGGTTCTTTTTCGAGGCACCGCCGCAGCAAGGGACGCACCTTCGCGGGGACTTGCTCCAGATTGAGCTCTTCTTTCAAGATGCTCGCCAGAATGTCGGAAACGGTATCGCCGCGGAATAGCTGCTTGCCCGTCAGCATCTCGTACAGCAGCACGCCGAAGGCCCAGATGTCCGAGCGCCGGTCTACAGTCTGGCCGCGTGCCTGTTCCGGGCTCATGTAAGCCGCGGTGCCCAGGATCGTGCCCGCGCGCGTAGGCGACATGGTCACCGTCGGCGATTGGCTCGGATCACCTTCCTGCGTGCCGGACGGCTGTGTCACGGCAGCCAATCCAAAATCCAATACCTTGACCCCGCCATCCGGCGTGATCATGACGTTCAGCGGCTTCAGATCCCGATGCGTGATCCCCTTCTCGTGGGCCGCTGCCAAAGCTTCCGCAATCTGCCCCGCCAAGCGGAGAGCTTCATCCAGAGCGATCGGTCCTTTGAGCGTATGCCCGGGGATCAACTCCATCACCAGGGCACGGACACCGTCAAATTCCCCGACGGCATGAATCTGCGCGATGTTGGGATGATTCAACGACGCCAGAACTTTCGCTTCGCGCTCGAACCGGGCGAGACGTTCCGGTTCCCGAGCGAATGCGGCAGGCAATACCTTGATCGCCACTTCGCGATCCAGCTTGGTATCAAGCGCCTTGTACACCTCTCCCATCCCGCCTTTGCCGATCAGAGCCAGGATCCGATACGGCCCGAGATTATCGCCGGGAGAGAGCGGCATATGCGTGCTGCAGCTAAGTGTAGCCGATCGAGAAGCGGATTGCGCTCCCTCGACGCCTCCGGCATCGAGATTGCCGGACAGGTCCCGATTCCGGGGTAGCAGGCGAGATCCCGCGGGCGTTTAACCCGTCAAAGTGGATCGCCACCCGCGTATCGCCACCCGCGTATCGAAAGATAGGTTGGCAGACGGGTGCCGCTTGCGTAATGTGGATAACTGACAGCCGAGTTATCCTGATGTCGAATCTTAGAGCGATCGCTTCCTCACCCTGGTCTTTGAGCATCCACTTGTTTCTGTGCTTGCAGATTTTTGACGTACTTACGACGTGGCACGGTGTCCGGCTGGGTCTGCAGGAGGCCAGCCCATTCGTCCGGTTCCTCATGCGGATGGGGCCGTTGGCGGGTTTACTGGCATCGAAAGCCGTTGCTCTATCGCTGGGCGGCTTTTGCATCTGGCGCGAGCGTTTGCGCGTGATCCTGTGGATTAATTACTGGTACACCGCGCTGGTGATCTGGAATCTGGCCTTGATTGTCTCCCGCTAAGCCCGCTGCCGGGCAGGAGCGCAGGCGCGATGGTGTCGCGTGGGTTAGAATCGACGGCATGGTTATTGACAATCTGGTCCGCGTGTTCCGAACTCCGCCAAAGAACGTGCGGCGATTTCTGGTTGCCGCCGTCATCACATTCTGTATTGGACTGATCGCGGCAGTGTCCAGCGCGCGCGCCCAGAGCGGCAAGCAGGTTCCCACCTTTCAAGTGGACCCGTCCTGGCCGCAGTTACCTGAAACGTGGATTCTGGGGGCGAGCGCCGGGATCGCCGCCGACTCGTCCGGCAATGTGTGGTTCCTTCACCGTCCGGGAAGCGTGACGGAAAAAAAAGCGTGCTGCCGGCCGGCGCCGGTCGTGATGCAATTCGACGCCGCGGGGAAGCTGCTGCAAAGCTGGAATGGCGCGGGCGAAGGCTACCAATGGCCCATGGAAAACGACGAGCACGGTATTTACGTCGACTACAAGAACAACGTCTGGATCGCGGGGCGCGGAGCCAATGGAGCCAGCGAAAACCAGCTCCTCAAGTTCGACAGCAGGGGCAAGTTCCTGCTGCAAGTCGGACGCCGCGCGATGGGCAATGACAGCGTCGTCAACAATAGTAACGACACGGTGCGTCTGGGCCAACCCGCGGACATGGCGGTGTATCCGCAAACCAATGAAGTTTTTGTTGCGGACGGTTACGGCAACCGGCGCGTGATCGTTTTCGACGCCGACACCGGCATGTATAAACGCCACTGGGGCGCTTACGGCAACCAGCCGGATGATGCCGCCCGCAAGACCGCGCGCTACCAGGGACCGGGCGACCCGCAGTTCAACCAGGTCCATCACCTGCGCATTTCGAGCGACGGCCTGGTGTACGTGGCCGACCGGCTGAACCGGCGCATCCAGGTGTTCCGCGCCGACGGCACTTTCGTGAAGGAAGCCTTCATTAGGCGCGACAGCAAGGAGAACGCCGGGACGGTTTCCTCGCTGGCCTTTTCAGGCGACCCGCGGCAGAATTTTCTTTACGTGGCGGATCAGACCGAAAACCAGATTCTCATCCTGGATCGCCAGACGTTCGAGGAGTTGGGCACGGTCGGACGCCTGGGCCGCTACGCGGGACAGTTTGTCTCGCCGCACAACATCGCCACCGACACGCAGGGGAATCTCTACGTGGGCGAGGACGTGGGCGGACAGCGCGTGCAAAAGTTCGTGTTTAAGGGATTGACGGCGCGCCGTTAGATCCACTGTGATAAACTTCCCGCCATGGATAGGCCATTCTGTTCACGCAAACTCATAGCCGCGGCGCTGTTGTGCGCGGGCTTCGCGGGCTTGGCGCCCGCTGAAACATCCGGCGGCGCGGCGGCCGAGGTGCTGGCGTTCGAGAAAGCCATGGAAGCCGCCGTGGTGCGGGGCGACGTGGCGTTTGTCGAACGGGTCAGCGCGCCCGACCTCAGCTTCACGCACGGCGACGGCTGGACCACGGGCGGAAAGCCTCTCGGTGTCGACAACCGGCAGGCGTTTCTGGAGAGGGTCAAGAACCAGCGGTATAACGTGCGCGACCTCGACTCCGTCAAAGTGGAAATGCATGGCGACGTGGCCATCACCTATGGCCGCTACGTGGCACAGAACAGAGTCGCCGCGCCCGGCAAGGATACCTGGTTCTCAGTCTGGTTTGAGCGCGTGTATCAAAAGCGCGACGGCCACTGGCTGTATGTGTCGCATCGCACAGTGCACGGCCCCACCTACGGACCAGACCGGCAAGCAGTAAGCGACAAGTAGGGTCTCGGCCGGCGCTGCCGATCTTTTCAAAGACGGGAAATGAGCAAGGGCGGCGAAACTGGGCAACCCTCCGCGGAACTTGCGTTGACGCCATCAGTTTGCGCATTGCGCGCCGCACATATTCAGTGCAACTCCGGCCGTTCGCGATCCTGACTGCTGGTGGATTGGCTCAGACTTCGCCGCCCTTTGGCAGGTTCGGTGGACTATCCAATAAGCCTCCTTTCCACTGCCCGGCCGCAGCGGCCGGTACGTCACTTTGCCTCTCCTTGTAATTGGAATATGCGCCCAAATATCGCCGTTGTCAATAGGTCTACAACATAGACCCACGACATAGGTCCACGACCCGGCTTACCTGCCCGCGTAGCTGACGCGCCAGATGGATCTGGATGCGTCGTCGGTAACGTAAACGCGCCGTCTTAGACGCGGGGCAGGCGGCTGGGCCTGTATGACCGCCCATCCAAGAGCTAGCGGCGCCTTCGCTCCGACAAGTCAGATTCCGAATAGGGCGTTACGCCCAGGTGCCGATCGACTGGTCCGATTCCTGGTCCGACGATGACGTGAGGGAATTCCGCGCCGCTTCGGTTCGCCGCCTCGAGGAAAGCGAATCAGAGGACGCAGGTTGAAGCCCGGAGACGTCGTAGTCGGGGTCCTCGAGGGCGCCGTACAGACGAAAGTTCGACCCGCCGTTGTTATCGCCAGTACAACTTATCTCGCGGAACGTCCCGACGTCCTGGTGGGAATTCTCACAACCCGGCCGCCAAAGCCTCCGGCATCCACTGATTACTTCCTTCAAGACTGGCAGACTGCCGGGCTTCGCGCAGAATCCTACTTTCGCGCTTACGTGCTGACGGTTCATCGCTCAGAGCTGACGATCATGGGCCACCTCAGCGAGCGCGATTGGAGCAACGCGAAGGAGTGCGTGGGCAGTGCGTTTGCTCGATAGGAATTTTATTATCAAGAGGGCCAGCGGTAGAACCGTGGTTGACTGTCTCATTTGCCCGCGTAGCTGACGCGCCAGATGGACCGGGAGGCGTCGTCGGTGACGTAAAGCGCGCCATCCTTGCCCACGGCGACGCCGACCGGGCGGCCCCACACGCGGCGGTCGCTGGTGACAAAGCCGGTGAGGAAGTCTTCGAAAACGCCGCTGGCATGGCCATTTTCCAGAGGTACCCGCACGACTTCGTATCCGGTGCGGCTGGAGCGGTTCCACGATCCGTGCTCGGCGGCAAAAAGGTCGCCGCGGAACTCGGCGGGAAACTGAGTGCCCTCGTAAAACGTAAGGCCGAGAGAACCGTTGTGCGCGGAAAGGAGCACGTCGGGGACGAGGACTTTATCCTTAAGCTCGGGATGCTTGCCTTCCAGCCGGGGGTCGGGGTGTCCACCGATGTAAAAGTACGGCCAGCCGTAGAACCCGCCGCGCTGCACGTGCGTGATGTAGTCCGGCACCAGGTTGTCGCCGAGAGCGTCGCGTTCATTGACCGAGCACCACAACTCTCCCGTGGTGGGGTTGACGCCAATGCCCACCGGATTGCGGATGCCGGAGGCATATACGCCGGTGAAATTTCCGCCGGGCGTGTACTCCAGAATATTGGCGCGGTGGAATTCAGCGGGATAGGTATCCGGATCGCTCGCGTTGGAAGCTGAGCCAACCGCGACGAAAAGGCGCTGGCCGTCTCTGGAGAACGCGAGATCGCGAGTCCAGTGTCCGCCGCCCGGCGGAAGACGAGGCACGATGACCTGCGCGGCGCCGCTGGCTTTGAGGTCGCCAGTCTTGTAAGAAAAGCGGACAACCGAGCCGGTGTTTCCGATGTAGACCCACTGCGGATTGGGGCCAGCCGGGTAGAAGGCGATCCCGAAGGGGCTTTGCAAACCAGAGGCGAAAACGGAGACCTGTTCGGGCTTTCCGTTCTTGTCGCGGCCGCGGAAGATTTTAATTTCTCCGCGATCGCTTTCCGCGACCAACAAATCGCCGTTGGGGGCGGTACGGATTTGGCGCGGGAGGTCCAGGCCGGTCACGTAAAGGTCGACTTTAAATCCGGCGGGCGCCTGCGGCCAGGCGTTGGCCGGGCGGTCGACGATGGCGGGACCGTTGCTGGCGGAGCGCGTGGCGAAAGGCGCGGGGATATCCGCCGCGGTGATCTTGCGGAAGCCGCCCGGCTTGATGCTCCGGTAGTCGAGGAAAGCGGCGGGGCCGGTGATGAGATTGCCGGTGTCTATTTTTTCGCCCGCCGCCAAAGCGATCCAGGCCGCGGCGAGAAGGAAGACGGCAAGAAGACAGAGTTTCCACATAATTGGTTCCCTGTCCAATTCTAGGCTAGAGAGGATGTTGCCCAGGGGTTGAACAATTCGCGAAGTGGTTGAACTATTCGCGAGGGGGCTGTACTATTCACGCATGCCCTTCTTCTTCGCTTTACTTGTGCTGTCTGTGCCGCTCCTGGCGCAGCAACCGGGAGGTGGGGGCGCGGCTGCTCCAGTTCCCAAGAATCTGAAAGTCCTTGCGCCGGCCACCGACATCCGCTTCGTCATGCAGAACTTCAACGCGGCGCTGGGGGTGCAGTGCGTCTATTGCCACGTGCAGGGCGATTTCGCCTCCGACGCCAACCCCAAAAAGGATGTCGCGCGCAAAATGATCGCGATGGTGCGGCAGATCGACACCAGTTTCGCGAGCAGCGCGGGCGTCTTTCCCGCCGGCTATCACGAAGTGGATTGCAGCACCTGCCATCGGGGCAGCGTGAAGCCGGAGACCAAGGCCGCGAAGGAGTTTTTTAACCGCAACGAGTCGCTGGGCGGGCCTCCCCCCAAGATTACGCCAGGTGTCAATTTGAAGGTATTGCCTCCCGACACGCGCGTGCACGGCGACGGGTCGGTGATGCACGACTTCCGCGACGCGCTGAGCGCGGACTGCGGCTATTGCCACGGCGGCGGGAAACCTTTCGAGACCGATGACAACCCGCGCAAGGACATCGCGCGCAGGATGATTACCATGGTCCGGGAGATCAATGCGAATTTTCCGGGTACCGGCGTGTTCCCGCAGGGCAACCAGGCGGTCACTTGCTACACGTGCCACCGCGGAGATCCGCGCCCGGTGAGCGTGGGTAACCGGAACTACGATCCGCCGGCGGCGAAGCGGTAGACCGCCCGCACAAAACCCGCAGTGCCCGCGCCCGGCGGAGCCGCGCTCATCTGCTATCATTTTTGGGCATACGCCGAATGCAGCCGACCGAGCAATCCGAACATCTTGATGAGAAGGACTTAGAGCTGTATCTGAAGGCTCAACTCAGCGATGCGTCCATCTCCGCGATCGATGCTCATCTCGGACGTTGCCAGCAGTGCGTGGATGAGCTCGCCGAGCAGGACCGCTGCCTGGCGTATCTGGCGGAGTTGGGCGCGGAAGAAAATCCCGGCGGCGCCGAAAAATGGGTATATCCGCGCGTGGCAACCGATGAGCCGGCGTCTTTGCAGATCCTGAACCCCTTTTCCGCCGGCAAGTAGGATGTGCGGATCGTGGACGTCTCCCGGGGCAGCCTGCGGACCCACACGCCCAAACCGTTGACGCCCGGCTCACTCATCAGAATACGAATGCAGTTTTCGATCTCCTGCGGCGGCGTCCGGTATTGCATTCCGGCGGAGAATGGATTCCACGTGGGAGTCCGGCTGCACGATTATTTTTTCCGGTAGCAGCGCGGCACGGGACTTCCCACTGCGCGGACCGGCAAACGTCTGTTGAGGAACACGCGCAACACGGACTCGCTCCGGTGCCCCCAGCGTGTTCCAGTTTCTCTTGGTGCCGCGCCGTCGCGGCCTTTGCGCTTCTAAGGATTCGATACCGTACTAGGCGAGGGTGCGTTCATTGAACGCGCCGCGTTCGTCAATCCAGCAACGATACTTGGTCCATACCAGATTTCTGTTTCTGGAGCAGGCATCGGCCTGCAGCATCATGGCCTTGTCGGATTCCAATACTCTCCGCTTGGCTTCATTAATGGCCTGGCCGAGCCCATAACATACGACCTCCGGATATTGCCGCTTCGTAAGCGGAACAGAACCGCTCTGCCGGCTTTCCTTGCGTACATCCATGGTGCGAACGAAGTATTCCACTAAGACCTCTGCTACTAGCATAGCGCGTCCACCCAAAACTTGTTGCTGGATGGGACGGCCACCCAGCAAAATCCCGCCTAAAATCACAGAGCTGCGCGCAATTGCAGTTATTTGCCGACTGGCGCTGTGCGCCGCGGTTCGCCGGCAGTTCCTCACGCCCGGCGCATCGCACCTGGAATGATGGCAGTGATGCGTACCTCCTGCGAGCTCACTTTGTAGTAGATCAGATGTCTGCCGGCGGCAAAATACCGGTATCCACGCATGAGTCCTCGTCTCCGCACCGGATACATTCGGGGGTGTTCTTCCAGTAGTTCAATGGAGCTGGCTGCTCTATTCTTCGTAGGTTGGGGGAGTTCGGCGAAGGCTGCCGCGGCGAACAGAATCTTCACAGCCCGTTGCGAGCCTTGACGTCAGTCCAAGTTACCGTGCGGCCTTCCCGGAAATCCGCCTCGGATCTGTCGCGCAGGGCGCGCAGCGCATCTTCGTGGGCCGCTTCGCTTCGTTCCGCGAACTCTTCCAGCCCTGCGCGGGCGTGAACCAAATCCGCCAGAGCCAGATTCAGATCACCTTCATACTCGGAGGCGAGTTCCGTAAGCAGGCGGTTAGTGTCTTCGTCGACTTCGATCTCGCGGCGTACCATGCCGCAAGAATAACATGAGCAGGAACCGTCCTTCTCACTTGCCCGTGCTCACTTACCAACCGGCGCCTTCCGCCGTAGCTCGTCGAAGAAGTTCAGCAGAAACGTGAGGTGCGTGGGCGGCTTCTGGCCGTTCGCATCGCCGGCGACGAACGCCGCGAGGCGCTTGCCGTCCGGCGCAAGATCGTAATTGTAATTAATGCCAGTAATCCGTAGGCGAGTCTCCGTCCACGGGCGGGGCTTCCCAGACGCGAATGAGTCGCCACCGGCCGAGTGGCTGACCGTGTAGCTGACGGCCATCACGCGCTGGTCCAGAGTCTCAAAAAGCAGTTCACACCCGTCACGAGACCAGCGGGGTAAGATACCTCCGCCCGTCGAAACCTGCCAGCGTCCTCCCGGCCCGGGGAACGGGCGCACGTATACTTCATTGGTCCCCGACTCAATCGATTGATACGCCAGCCAGCGCCCGTCAGGCGAAAACGCCGGGAAGACTTCAACGAAAGGCGTTCCCAGGAACAGCTCCGCTTTACCGAGCCGGAACCCGATAGTGCCCTGCCCGGGATCGCCTTCGACAGGCATTGTGAAAATGTCCTGGCTGCCGCCGGTGCCGGCCTGCTGAATAGCCAGGCGCTTTCCGTCTGGTGAAAAAGAAGATGGAATCTCTTGAGGCTTGCCCTCGGTCAGTCGCTTCGCCTCGCCCGCTCCGTCCGAGCGGACCCCGTACAACCCGGGGGCAGCCGGGTTGGTGGATCGGAACACGATGTTCTTGCCGTCGGGAGTCCACACGGGGTCGCGATTCAGGCCCGGTAGGAAACTCAGCCGGGACGGAGTGTCCCGGTCCAAATCCTTCACCCACATATCTGATCCCTTGCCGCTGACGATCTCAAACGCCAACCGCTTGCCGTCGGACGAGAAGCGCGGGTTGAAGTATTGGCCGGGCGGCGCGTGCAGCGGCTTTGTCTTACCTGAACTATCCACCCAGGAAATCGAATACGCGTCCTGTAATCCCTTCCCGGAGAGATAGAAGAACGTTCCCGGCCCCGAGGGCGCCGCCGCAAACGCAAAATCCCCGCCCGCCACGAAAGTGCTGCTGACATCCTCCAAAATGGGCGCCGGCGCCCCGCTGGGGGCCAGACGGCCGGGGTCAAAGGGCATCGTGAAAAGAGTGCTCTCGTGCAGGTAAATCAGGTGTCCTGTCGAGCCGGTTGCGTCGGCAAGATAGCGGGGGAAAAAGCCTCCGCGCTGAATCGTCTTCCGCTCGCCGGTCTTAAGCGAGATCACCTCGATATTCGCGTCGTCGTAGCTTACGGTTATCGTGGCGGACGAGGTAAACAGGACCGCCTGGCTCCCAGGGAGCACTTGCGGCCAACGGTGGGTCACCTCACCGGAGTCCAATTTCGTGACTGGCACAGGCGTACCGCCGCCGGAAGGGACGCGCGAGAGGACGCCAGTGTTATTCAATGCCGCGATGATGTTGCCATCGTCGCCCCAGCTTGCTCCAAAGCCCAAGCGCGCATCGCACAGCGTGACCGCCGCGCCGCCTTCCACCGCAATCTTCTTGAGCTTGCCCTCGGCGAAAAACCCGATCCAATCGCCGGCCGGAGAAAAGAACGGGGAATAGGCGTTCTCGGTACCCCCCAGCGGGGTGACCTGGCTCTGATTCAGCAGGCGGGTGTGGAGGCGCACCTTGCCGTCCGCGCCACGCAGCGTGAGGGCCAGGCGTGCACCGTCGGGCGAAAGAGCCAGCATGTTTCCACCAATGCCGTTGATGACATCGACCCTTGCCAGTGGCGTTTCGGGCGCGATCTCCGCGTTCAGGCGAATCAGCGGCTTGAGTTCAGCAGGCCGCGTCGCGCGATACGCAATCCAGGAAGAACTGGCCGCGGCAACCGCCAGCACCGCCGCCGCGATCCACCCGATGCTTCCGAACCGCGACGGTAACGGAGCGGTAGGAACAATCTCCTCGTCCTTCCCCAAGTTCTCGATGGCGACGCGGGCCTCGCCAATATCGCGCAGGCGAGTCTTCACGTCACGGTCCAGGCAGCGCTTCACCAACTCGCGAATCGCGCGCGGGGTTTCTTTGGGGAGTTTTTCGAAGTCGATGGGCGCTCGCAGCACGTCGGCCAATATGTGCGCGATGCTGTCGCCGGTGAACAGACGCTGCCCGGTGAGCATCTCGTATAGAACGACGCCAAAAGACCAAATATCCGCCCGTTTATCCACCGGTTGTCCAGCGGCTTGCTCGGGCGCCATGTAACCAGCGGTGCCCAGGATCATACCGGCCTGCGTCGCCCGCATGGTCAACGTGGGTGATTGGCTGGGATCGCCGGTGCTCGATGCAGAAGGCTGCGTCACGGCGGCGAGTCCGAAGTCGAGCACCTTCACTTCTCCCGCTGGCGTAACCATGATGTTGGCGGGTTTCAGATCACGATGAGTAATGCCCTTGTCGTGCGCGGCTTCCAGGGCTTCCGCAATCTGCTTGGCGTAACGAAGAGCTGTCTCCAGAGGGAAGGGTCCCTTAAGCGTCTCGCCGGGAACCAGTTCCATGACCAATGCGCGAATGCCATCCACTTCTTCGATGACATAAATCTGCGCGATATGCGCATGGTTTAACGACGCCAGAACTTCGGCTTCGCGTTGGAAGCGCGCCATGCGCTCGGAATCACGCAGGAACGCCGCCGGCAGCACCTTCAGCGCCACCTCGCGTTTCAGCTTGGTGTCCTTGGCCTTGTACACCTCGCCCATGCCACCGGAACCGAGGGGCGCCAAAATTTAGTATGGGCCGAATTTTTCGCCTGGCTGGAACGGCATATACGTGTCAGAGCTAAGTTTAGCCGATCCGGAGAGGAAGGCCAACCGAAAGACAGCCGACTCACCGCCACAAATTCCGCACGAGGAAGAACACGTTCGCTGGACGTTCCGCCAAGCGCCGCATGAAATACGGATACCAGGCGGTTCCGTAGGGCACGTAGACGCGCAGGCGGTAGCCTTCGGCCACGACTTTGCGCTGCAAGTCGCGGCGGATGCCGTAGAGCATCTGAAACTCGAAGCGGTCCGCGCCGATACCCTTCTCGCGCGCATAGCGGATGGTGTCGTCGATGATCGTCTCATCGTGCGTGGCGATGGCGGGATAAGTTCCGCGATCGAGGAGTTGCTTCATCAGGACCAGGTAGTTGTGATCCACAGCGGCCTTGTCCGGGAAAGCCACGCCGGGGCCTTCGTCATAGGCGCCTTTGCAGAGCCGCACTTCGACGCCGAGTTGGTTGAGACGCTCGATATCGGCCTGGCTGCGGCGCAGGTAGGCCTGGATCACGCAGCGGATGCCGCCGAATTCCGCCGCCACTTGCGTGGCGATGGCCAGGGTCCGGTCCGTGTAGCGGCTGGATTCCATGTCGATCTCGACCTGGCTTCCGGTTTCTCGCGCGCGCGCGGCGAGGCGGCGGACGTTATCGAGGCACGCGGCTGCGGAAAGATCCAAGCCGAATTGCGTGACTTTGATGGATACCGTGGCGGGCAAGCGGCGCGCGGCGATCGCATCCAGCGCAGCCAGGTAGTCATTCACCGAAACGGCGGCTTCGGCCAGCGATGTGACGTTTTCGCCCAGATGATCGAGCGCCGCGAATATGCCTTCGGAGTGCAGCGCCGCGCACGCCGCCAGCACTTCTTCGAGCGTGGTCCCGGCAACGAAGCGCTGCGTGAGCCGGCGCGCGGCGGGATGGGTTTCCATCCAGCGGCGGAGCCCCGCGTGCCGCGACAGGAACAGAAAGAAGGGGCGCATTTTGTTCAGTCCGGCCTTCGGGTTCAGTAGCGCAACTCGCCGGTCATGACGGTCACGGCCTCGCCGCCGAGGAGCACGCGGTCTCCGCGCACTCCCACGCGCACCACACCGCCGCGTTGTGATGCCTGAAATCCGGTCAGATCGCTCTTGCCCAATTGGCCCGCCCAATACGGACCCAGGGCCGTGTGCGCGGAGCCGGTGACGGGATCTTCGTCGACTCCGGCAGCGGGCGCGAAGAAGCGCGAGACAAAGTCGAACTCGCGGTGCGCGGAGCGGGCGGTTACAATCACGCCGCGCACGGGCAGAGTCCGTAAGGCGGAAAAGTTCGGCGTCAGTCCGCGCAAAGTTTCTTCGGAATCGGCTTCCACCAGATAGTCGAATACGTTGCGGCCCACAAAGTGGGCGCGGGCCAGCCCCAGCGCCGGGAGCAGCTCGGGAGGTGGTTCGGCCGGAGCGGCGATCTTTGCCGGGAAATCCATTGCGATCCAGTCGCCGCGGCGGTCCGCGGTCAGGCGTCCGCTGCGCGTGTCGAAGCGCGCCTGGGCGCCTTCGGCGAGGTGGCCGTCTTCCCACAGCACATGCGCGGAGGCCAGCGTGGCATGGCCGCACAGGTCGACTTCGACCGCCGGCGTGAACCAGCGCAGTGCGAACGCACCGTCTTTCGCGGCGTCTTTCGGCACGAGAAAAGCGGTTTCCGAGAGGTTCATCTCGCGCGCCACGTCGCGCATCCAATATTCTTCTGCCTCTTGCGCTAACACGCAAACGGCAGCGGGGTTACCGGCGAACGGACGGCTGGTAAAGGCATCCACCTGTACGATCCGCAAGGGCATATTTCAGGCTAACATTGCGGGCTGGCGGCCCCGCAAAGGTGAGGTGCAAAGGTGAGGTTGACGGCGGCCCGCGAAAGGCGCATGATTGGGGCAGGTGGTTTCCATGCGTTACGGCTGTGCCGTGCTGGTAGCGATTCTCGGCGTGAGCCCGGCCTGGGCGCAGCAGGCGATCTCGGCGCGCTCCGGGATGATTCATTACGTCGAAGGCGATGTGGCGATCAACGGAACCAGCATCCACCCCAAGTTCGCGGAATTCCCGGAGGTCAAGAACGGCGAAGTTCTTTCGACCGAAGAAGGCCGCGCGGAAGTACTGTTGACGCCCGGCGTATTTCTGCGTCTGGCCGAAAACAGTTCCGTGCGCATGCTTTCCAATGCGCTGGCCGACACGCGCGTCGAAGTGATTTCCGGATCCGCGCTGATCGAAGCGGGCGAGCTGCTGCCCGACAACGCGATTGCGTTCGAGATGAAGGGCGCGCGCATCGCCATTCCCAAGCACGGCCTGTATCGCCTGGACGCCGTTAACGCGCGCGTCTCCGTATTTGACGGGCAAGCGCTGGTCACTTCCGAAACGGGCAAGGTAACCGCGAAGAAAGGGCATCAGGTCACTCTGGCCGGCAATTCCCTCCGTGACGAAAAGTTCGACGTGAAGACCAGCGATCCGTTTTATCGCTGGAGCGGACGCCGCGCCGCATACATCGCGACGGCGAATGTCACGTCGGCCCGCGTGGCCGCCAACTCGGATTACCGCGCCAGCTTTACCGGGGGCCGCGCGAGCGCCTGGAATTGGAACCCATGGTTTGGCATGTATACGTATGTTCCGGCCAATGGCGTCTATTGGAGTCCGTTTGGCCCGGCGTTCTACAGCCCGGGTATGATCGGCGGCGTGTATCTTCCGCAGCGGCCGATGTGGCGGAATGGGGGGTATTCGAACAACCCTCGCGGCCCTGGAATGCCACCCGGACTGTCTGCTCCTCCGATGAGTATGCCGCCGATGAGGAGTGGACCACCGGCGATGAGTGGACCACCGGCGATGCGCGGCCCGCCCGGCGGAGGAGGCTTCTCTGGCCGTGGTGGGAGCCCGGGCGGCGGCCCGGGGAGACGCGGCGGCAACTAGCCCGCCTTTCTCACAGGCTAGGCGGTAACCGTCAGCACCAGTTCTTCTCCGTCTGGATCCATTTCGGCTTGTACGATTGCCCCCGGCGGGATTTCGCCGTTTGCAGTCATCGCCGCCAAGAGTTGCGTCAGATGCCGCAGAATAATGCGCTTCAGTTCACGCGCGCCATATTCGCTGCTGGTCCCCCGGCGCAATAGGAATTGGCGGACAGCCCGGCTCACTCGGATCTCAAACGCGCGCTCGCCTAAACGGTTTTGAATGTGCCGCTCCAGCACGGTAATCTGCTGATCGACAATTTGCGCCAGCGCGGCGGCGCCCAGCGGCTGGTAAGTGATCACGGCGTCGATACGGTTCACGAATTCAGGAGGGAACTTGCGGCGGACCGCTCCCATACCGATGCGGTCGAGCTTGCCGGTTGTATACGGCGCCGCATGCGGAGCGGAGCGCGGGGCCAGCGCTTCAAATCCGAAATCCGGCTGTATTTCCTTCTGCATTTCGCGCGCGCCCAGATTGCTGGTGAGAAAAATCATGGTCCGGTCAAAACGCACCGAGGTGTTGTCGCCGAGCCGCAGCGTGGCCTTATCCAGCACGCCCATCAGCAGACGGACCATGCTGGGCGCGGCCTTTTCGATTTCGTCGAACAGCACCAGAGCAAGGTCACACGATTCGCTGACCACGGAGGAGAGCTTCTGTTGCGTCAATAGCGGCGGCGTTTCGCGATGGCCCAGATAGCCCGGGGGCGCACCGATCAGCTTGGCGACTTCATGCTCCATCTGAAATTCGCCGCAGTCGACCTTGAGGAGCTGCTTTTCATTTCCGTGCAGAGCCTCGGCCAGCGCTTCCACCGTGCGGGTCTTGCCGGTGCCGGTGGGACCCAGCAGCAGGAACACGCCCACGGGACGATCCTCCGGGGCGAGTCCCGCCTGGTGCATTTGAATATAGGGGACGATCTGGTTGGCCGCCTGCGGCTGGCCGACCACACGTCCGGTCAACTGCCGCAGTAAGTCGTTGCCGCTGCCGTTACAGTGGGAGGTGCCGCGTCGGGGCCTGATGGTTGCCATGAGATGGTGTGGCAAGGGCGCATGCCTTGCTCCGCCCGATTATAGGGGCCAGGAAGCGGCGGCCGGGGTGACGTTCCACCGGGAACTGCTTGTGGCGATATGGGATGCGGCCCTGGCTGAGATCGTAAGGCGCTGCGGCCGAGTGGGAACACGCGTGTGCATTGGTGGACACCGTTGCTACGACACTTTGAGCAAACGATCGAAACGTTGGACCACGCCTTGCCTGCGAGCACTTTGCCGGTTCAGGCTCGGTAGTGCAGGAACCGCGCCCGGCGTGCGCGCGGTCTCCCCAGCAAGAATGGTTCGCCTACCACCGCCCCTACCGCACGTCCCCTACCGCGGCCGTGACAGGGCGAGCCATTTCTCCTATCCTGGGAAGAGAGCAACCCAGGAAAAGAGCAACCCATGACTTTGATTCAAATTCCTGACGATCAGGCTGCGGCACTCCAAGCCAAGGCAGCCGCACAAGAGCTCACGCTCGAAGCCTGGCTGAGGAGCCTTGCCGGACTGGAGGAGCCTCAACGCCGGAGAGGGCGTTACAAACTTGCTGACCTCGTCGCCCAATGTGATCCCATAGCTCCATGGTCTGAAGAAGACAAAGCATGGCTGAACGCACCGGACGTGGGACGAGAGGCCATGTAGGTGAATCGCGGCGACATTTACCACGTCGATCTAAATCCTACCCAAGGCCGCGAACAAGCCGGATCGCGTTTCGTCTTGATCGTATCTCAGGCGGAGTTTAACGCGCTGGGGACTCCGTTGGTTTGCCCGATCACGCAAGGCGGCAATTTCGCCCGCCATGCCGGGTTCGCGGTTTCGTTGAGTGGTGCGGGCACGCGAACGGTTGGTGTGATTCTTTGCAATCCGGCGCGTGTGCTGGATCTCCAGGCCCGTCAAGCTGGTTTCATCGAGAAGGCTCCAACCTTCATTGTGGATGAAGTGCTGGCGCGGCTTGGAACCCTAATCGATTGATGTCCAACAGCGTCTGCTCCGAACGCTTGCAGCGATATGGGATGCGGCCGTTAGTGCGGCCGTAAAGCGCTGCGCTCCGGCGGTTATTGTTTAACGTACCTCTTAGGTCCTCGCGGGCCGTGTTCCGTTTCTGAGTGGAAATTGCCGTTCTCAACTCCGTACAGATTGCCTTGCCGGTCCACGGCGAGCCCCTGCACCGTGCTCCGGGGATCCGGGATGAAGGCTGTGACCTTGCCGTCCTTTACGCTGCCGATGCGGATGCCCCTTTTCACCCTGGGATTGGGCACCAGTTCGCCTTGCGATTCGCTTACGTAAAGATTGTCATCCTTATCGATGACAAGCGCGCTGGGACGTCCGAACTGCTCCCAGGAGGCGATGAACTTGCCATCCGGCGTATAGACGTGCACGCGGCTGTTGGTGCGATCCGCGATGAACAGCCGTCCTTGCGAATCCAGCGCCAAGCCATGCAGACCGCCGAACTCGCCGGGTCCGCTACCGCGCTTTCCCCAGGCCTTAATGAACTTTCCATCCTTGCTGAATTTCATGATGCGCTGGTTCGGACACTTGCATTGATCATGGCCGTCGGAGACGAAAATATCGCCGTTGGCCGCCACGGCCACGTCGGTCGGCTCGGCAAAAACATCCAGGCCCTCCCCCGCTACTCCCGCCCTGCCGAGCCGCAGCAGGACTTTGCCGTCGGGGCCGAACTTGACCACCTGCATGCCATGCTTCTGGTCATCCGATACGGATTGATCGGTCACCCACACGTTACTGTCCCGATCCACAAAGAGGCCGTGCGGACCCACGATCAGGCCTCCACCGAATTTCCGCAGGGGTTTGCCCGATGGTTCGAATTCATAAATCGGATCCAGGCTCGAATCACCACAACCGTGTTGCATGCCGCAGCGGTCGATGACCCAGATATTGCCGTTGGGAGCGATCGCGATACCGGCGGTCGCGCCCCAGGGCCTCCCGTCGGGCAACTTAGCCCAATTCGGAATCACTCGATACGCATTAGGCAAACCGTCGTTGGGAGCCGCGTAGCTGGACTGGGCGTTCAGGGGAACCGCCGGCGTTGAAATCAGCACTGAAATCAGCGCGGCGGTGGACACAAGCAAGGTCACATTCATCTGACGACGATGGCTCATGAGAAATCCTCCCCTCGGAGTAATCGGGCCGGCCAACATATATGGCGCAGGCGGACCAGGCGAATTCGCCACCCAGTATATAACCAGTCACACTGCTGTCCGGCTATCGCATTTTGACCCTTGGGTAAGTCGTGTTTGCTCAGTGGGATGAATGGTATTTTGACTTTTTTAGATTTCAACTTCCGCTGACGGTTTTGGGGCGTTTTCGCCGGTGGA
>SHUD01000034.1 GCA_009697505.1 Bryobacterales bacterium | reverse complement strand
TATCCTCCTCATCCGCGGGCCCGGTTTAGCCGCCCGTTCCGTTTCGGAGGCGCGGTCGATTGGCGCAATGGAGGCACCAGTTGGGCACAGGATTATCCGCGCGCCGACCGTCATTTCGCGCAAGTGCTGCGGCGCCTGACGCGCATCCAGTCGCGCTCCGTGGAGCAACCCGTCAACCTGGACGATGAAGACGACGTGTACAACTGGCCGTGGTTGTGCGCGGGCGAAATGGGCGATTGGATCCTCAATGAGACGCAGGCGGCGAAGCTGCGCGATTACCTGCTGCGCGGCGGCTTTCTGATGTTGGACGATTTTTGGGGAACCGAAGAGTGGAACCGCTTCGAGGAAACCATGAAGGTGATTTTTCCCGACCGCCCGATCGTCGAAATCGCGAATGAGGATCCCATCTTTCACAACGTGTACGACTTGGACGACCGCTATCAGGTGCCCGGCCAGTGGGCGCTGATGCGCGGCACCACTTACCGCAACGGCGGGTCCACGGCGTACTGGCGCGGGATCTACGACGACCGCGGCCGGCTGATGGTGGCGATGAACTTCAACTCCGACGTCGGCGATTCCTGGGAGTGGGCGGACGACCCGCGCTACGACGAAAAATACTCCGCGCTGGGGATCCGGATCGGGATCAATTACGTTTTGTATTCGCTGACGCACTGACGTGGATGCATGGCCACGATCGCAAGGGGGCGTGAATGGCCAGCGCGGTTGCGCCGAGCCTGCGGTCACTCATCCGTAGCCGACCTGTCACGAGGCCGCCATTGATCCGATCTTCATCCGGTGTTGGGGTATTTCAATTCTTTCCTCTTAGCCGCGCACGGCGAAACAGCGCTTCGGCTCGGGATGACGGCGGCCAAGGGCGTTGCCGGCCGCCTCGATTTCACGACTGGCCCTTTTTCAACTGGCGCCTTGTCCGCGCGCGCCTTTCACCACTGCCGCCTGGCGCAACTTGTGCAGTTCGCGGCGGGCGATGGCGGCCCAGTGGCTGGACGGGTCCAGCTTCAAATACGTCAGCCAATGCCGGACGGCCTTCATCGGTTGGTTGGCGGCCTGGTAGAGCAGCGCGATGTTGTAGTGCGCGTCGGCGTATTTGGGTGAGAATTGCAGCGCGCGCAAGTAGCAGTCCAAGGCGTTCTTGTGGTCGCCGCGTTCGTCGTACAGATTCGCCAGATCGAAATGCGCCAGAGAGTAGCCGGGATCGGCCTCCAGAGCTTTCTTATAATGGCGCTCGGCCTGCACCCAGCTGCGCGCGTTGAAATGAATGGTTCCCAGATTTACCCACGCGCCGGCCGAATTTGGGTCCAGTTCCACAGCCTTCTGGTATGCCTGCATGACCTCTTCGATAGGCGCCGCGCTTTGCTCCAGGCTCAAGCCGCGTTCGAACCAGTGCGCGGCTTCAGCACGCTGGTCGCGCTGTTGCCGGTGGTCTTCTTTAGGGCGGAAGGCTAGCAGGCGGTTCAATTCCTTCGCGCCGAAATCGAGCAGCAGCTGTCCGGACTCGGCTTCCATCGCGCGGCCTTCGATCTCCACACGGATCTTTTTCCCGTCAGCGAAAAGCTTGAGTTCGGCGAGTGGGTCTTGCGACGCGCCCAGCTTCCGGGACAGCGCCGCCAGTGCGCGCCGGATCTGCGCTGGCGCCACGTGATGCTTACGCAACTGGATGAGCGTGCGCAGTGCGACCAGATGGGAATAGCCGTAGCTGGAGGTGAGCGCGATGAATTTCTGTTTCTCCCAACTCTTCAGTTGCTGTTCGGAGACGCGCAGCAGGCGGCGAACTTCCTGCCGCGTGAACTGCTGCTTCATGGCGAGCGCTGGCACCACGTTGATTTTAGCAATTTCCCATGGGCGCGCTTACTCGCGCGTGTCCGCACGCTCCGAAATCGAGCCGCGATGGTCAAGGAGCGGCGTGATCCGCCTGTTGAAACAAGGAAATCGCCGCGATGCCATGGGCCCCCGCATCCATGCAAGACCGTGCATTTTCCGCAGTGATCCCGCCGAGAGCAAGAACGGGTATGTCCGCTGCATGCGCCGCTTGTTCCAGGCCCCGGAGTCCTCGCGGCAGCAGCTCCGAAGTTTTCGAGAGGGGCGCAAAGACGGGTCCGAACAGCACGTAGTCCGCGCCTTCCGCCGCGGCGGCGCGGACGCTATCCACGTTATGGCACGAAACGCCGATGAGAAAACCACGGGGCGCAATGCTCCGCCAGCGCTTCGGCTCGGGCGAGCGTCCGGGCAGGTGCAGCCCAGCCGCGCCCGCCGCAATCGCGACATCGGCGCGCGTGTTCACCATGATTCTTACCCCTGCGGGATTCGCCAGTGCCAACGCCCGCTGCGTCAGATCGAAGAGTGCGCGTGCAGGCAGATCTTTCTCGCGAATCTGAATCCAATCCACGCCGCCGCTGGAGCCGCCGCCAGGCGCCGGGCGCCGGCGTTCCAAATTCCTGGCGATGGCATCGAGCAGAGTATCGCCGGGCGCGAGCGAGTGGCGGTCCGTGATGTAGCAGCGCAGCATGCTGTTTTCAGTGTATGCGGCTGTGCTATAACCAATGCTGGCCTTGCGGCCGCTTATGGACGAACGCACCTTTTACCGCGAATCCCAGACGACGAAATCGGCAACGCTGAATTGCCCGTACTGCCGCACCGCGGACACCTATGAGCTGCGCTGGTTGGTGCGCAAGAAGATCGAGCAACTTCCGCGCGGCGCCGATGAGCGCGACCGCGCCAAGTTCGCCAAGTCCCTCAGCTACATGGTGCTGCTGGACGACAAGGCCGCCTGCAAGAACGTGCGGTGCCGGAAAGGTTTTGACATTTCCGGGATCAAGACCACGGCGTTTATCTAGAGAAGCCCGAGTTGGGCAACTTGGCCTTGCGGCTCGTCTGCAGCTCTCGCCGGGTTCGCGATGGCGTCTAATATCGGACGAATGTTCGGACGATCGGCTAAGCGGCTCTTCATTAAGCGCCTAGCGCCGTGGGCCAACAATTCCTCGTTGCCCGCTGCCGATTCCGGCGCGCCCTCGTACACCGCGGCAAAAAGAGGCAACCCCAACTTTAGGCAGTCGCGGCCCGCCTGGATGCTGCCGCCCGTAGTTCGGGCCTCGATCAGCACTATGGCGCGGGAAAGGCCGCAAATCGTGCGATTCCGCTGCATGGCGTGATTGACACTCCATGGCAGGTTAGGACCAAATTCGCTGACTACCAGCGTTCGGTTTTCATCCCATTCTTCCCGAATCTCTTTCTTCACCCGGAAACGGAGAATACCTTCGGCGAGGACCACCGTAGTTGTTCCACCGCATGCAAGCGCGGCGCGATGCGCATTCATGTCGACCCCGGAAGCAAAACCCGAGACGATGTTAATGCCCTCGCCAGCGAGGAGTTCCGCTGAATGCCACGCGGTCGCCAGTCCCTTCTCGCTAGCTTCCCGCGACCCGCAGAATCCGACCGAGGTCGTCCCGAGGAGATCCAAACTACCTGTGCAAAGCAACAGAACGGGAGAATCCTCTCCGAGCGTCCGGCGCAAAGCCTGCGGATAGCGAGGATCAACCACAGAAAGGACGTGCACCTTCTGCTGCTCCAGTTTTTCCCAGTGACGCTTCACTCTTTCACGGCTCGCCGGAAGTGCGGCTACCTGAGATGCCGTGAGCGCTTGGTGAAGGAGGTGGTTGTCCAGCAAGGGGCTGTCCGGCTCGCCCTGCCATTTTTTCAACAGTTTCCGAACACGGCCCGGACCAACGCCGGGCGCGTCGAGCAGCGTCATCAGGTCAAATGCGTGGGCTGCCATAACTATATTCTCCCACTCACGTTATCGTCATTGCGGCAGGTCTTCTCGCAGGCGAGGCCAAAGACTTTCCGTGCGCCAGCCTTGAGAAGAAGCAACGCGCAGTAGTTCATACTGATCCCGGACTGGTAGAGGTCATCGATAAGCAATACTCGCTTTCCATCAAAAGTGTTCTTGGTCACCTTGATGCTTCCAAGCAGTGTATCCAATTTCTTTGCAAGCCGAACGCCCTTGATCGAGGTTCTGGACGTGACGGTCCGCACGTTTTCGGTCAGGTCCTCCCGCTTCCACTTCTCGGCGATTCGCGCTGCGAGGTAGCGCGGAAGACTGTAGCTCTTTGCGGGATCTGAGGGCGGCATTGAGACCACACAGTCGGCGGATTCGTAACAGGACATTACCTCCAAGAACACCAAGCAATGTTCCACGAGCTGATCAGCGGCGGCAGTCGTCTGTTTCGTTGCGGCTTGACTGCCATAGGGTTTCGCTCGCGCGCGGAGGGTGCCGATCTTTATTTGGGACCGGTTTGGGTCACCCTGTTTCCGTTCATAGTCGAGTGCGAAGGATAGGGCTAGAAAGTCCTTCATTGCAACGTACTTTCCCACGGTGTCCACCCATTTGGTTGCTTCAGTCGGCGGTTCCTCGTCACGGCCGCTGCCCCGGAGAAAGAGACAAAGCTTTCCAGTGGACGCGTGGTGGGCATGCGCATCAACGTCACACATGCTGAAGAAGGCGTTTTGGTAGGTGTTCGGGAAGGGGAGAATCAGGCACCAGTCTTTGTCGGGACTGTCCGGCTTGTAGAGCGTTCTTGGCCATTCAGTTCTCAACTGCCGCCTGCCGACATCCATGCTTCGAACATCGTCTTCCCCGAAGTCGTCCTGAATGGGCGGAGGATCGAACCTAATGATCGGCATGGTAACTTCCGCTACAACCCACCAGCCACGGGAGCGGTCTGTGAATTCGTCACTCTAGGATCTCACTTCAAGAGCATCTCCGCAGGTCACCAAGCGTTCCTCGATCCAATGTCCAACACCCGCAACGCGTCCCGCTTAGCGGTGTGCCCGGTATCCGGTCTTCCGGGACGCGTTCGCGTTCCCATCAACTAATACTCAGGCGAGTTGGATCATTTTGGCTATTGGCCGAGCGAGTTGGGCCTGCCAACTTTTCTAGTATGTTAAGAGCACAATTTCGCGGGCGACCTCCCCGCTCTTTTCCGCAGGATTCCAGGGCTCCCCTAGCGTTTCCTCCTGACGAAGCCCGATGCCGGGAGTTCCGGGATTTGTTCGCCGGACACCGCCTGTTTCGGTGAAGGAGCGAGCTTCGTTTGCGGCGGGGCGGGTGCTTCCGGCGTGGGTTCCAACTCCAGGTGGTAGCGCGCCAGCGCGGGCGGGAACACATCCGGCTCCAGCAGCCAGGCCGTGCGATCGGGATAGTAGCGCCGTAAAGTTTCGTTTTCGGCTGCACCAAGGTCGCGCGCCCACACGACGGGCGCCGCGTCGATGACGGCGGCGTTGCGGACCCACTCGCGAAATAGTTGCGTGGGCGCATATCTGACGAATACGAGCTGTCGGCCGGGCTCCGCGGCCAGGCGCTGGTTCACTTCCACGCGGCCCTCCGTGTCGCCCCACCCTATATAGTTGGGAGCTTCGTGGCGTTCGAGCGCGATGAGCCACGACGGTCTTCGGGCGAAGTGCGCGCCATAGAAAAACATGAAGTGCGCCGCGCACAGCGTCACGATCACGCGCGGCGCCCACGAGAACCACGCGGAACGGCGCAATTGTTGCAACCCGGCAACACTCATCAGGACGAACGCCGAGGTCAGCGCCGCGATGTAATGGGGATAGAAATATGGATAGAAATTCGTGCCGCAGGCTACGATCAGGGTCACCAGTACCAGCCAGCGGAGCCGTGCCTCTCTCCATCGCCACAAAAATGCCAGCAGAGCGACGTAGAGCGGTGGCAGGAAAAAGAATCGATAGACGCGCAGGCGTTCTCCGAGTCTCTCAACGTAGGAGGCCAGCGAATCGCCGTCGCCGTGGATGATCGATTGAGCCCGGTAGTCGAGCTGTTGCTCGCGCGTAAGCTGGCGCCGCGGCGTGGGGAGAGCCTGGAAAGTGAACGTGGTGGGCACGCCGTATTGATCGCGGCTCTCCATGTAAGGGAGTCTCAACCACTGGCTAGTGACGGCGTGATTGTGGAGCAGCATGAAGCCGAGCGCGGGCGCGGCGGCGAGCGTGGCGGCCGCCATAATACGCCACGAACGACGGCGGGTGTGCAGTAGAACGTAGAGCAGCACCCCAAGGCCGATCAGCACCGCTTCAAAGGGGCGCGCAAGAACCTGCAAGCCCATGCCCGCGCCCAGCACCACCGCGGAGCGGCTTCCTCCGGTGCTCAGCCGCGGCAGCGAACCGAAAATCAGGCACCCGGCGATGGCCGAAGCCATGCCGCCGTAGTAGGTGTTGGTCCACTGATTCAGCGGGCCGAACTGCGCGACGGCCAGCAGGCCGCCCAGCAGCGCCCACGGCGGCGTGGTCCACGCGCGCAGCATCCAATAGCACAACGCGCAGAACACGGCGCCGGAAAGCAACACACCTGCCCACGGGTGTCCGGCGATGGTTTGCCCTATCGCGAGCACGATTCCCTGAGCGGGCGCGAAGATCGAACTATAGGACGGCTCCTGCAAGACGAAATCCGTTTCAAAGAAACGATACATCGGGTGAACGGGATTGGCCAGGCGGAAGTGCGCGAATGTGTCGCCCAGCAACAGGTAACTGAAATCGTCTCCGCCGGCCGGAGTAGGCGCGGGATGGAACGGCCAGAGCGCCAGGCGCAATGCGACAGGCAGAACGGCCAGCAGTAATATGCACCAGCCAGTTTGTTCAGCCGTTTTCCGGAAGAGAGACTCCAGGCGGGACATCTGCGTAAAAGAATAGCGGAAAACCGGCAGAGGCTTGCGTGCCGCACGGTATGCAGTCGTGCGGCTGGCGATTCCGGTGTGCGCGCGGGCTGGCTTTTCGCGGTCTACTCTTCACGGCCGGCGCGCGCGGACACTTTCGGGGATGAGCTTCGTGAACATTGAATCCGGGCGGCCCGCTGAAGTATGATCGAATACCGGAACATTCGTCGGATGCGAGCACTGATTTGGATGCTTTTTCTGACATTCACCGGCCAGATGTCCGGCCAAAAACCGACGATCGAGGTTCAGCCTTCCTCCATCGACGTATCGCCGTGGTACAGCACCGTCAAGGCGCGCGTCATCCTGAAAAACGGGGGGATGCGCACGCTGGCGCGCTCCTCCTTGTCGGCGGTGACGAACGACGCGCTCCGCGTGGTCATCGGGAAACAGGATACTCCAGCGTTACCTGCCGGCGGAGTTTCGGTATGGCCTGTGGAGATTCGGGAAGTCGATAAGGCCAGACTCCCCGGCTCCGTCCTGTTCGACGCCCTTTACACGACCGATGACGGAACGCGGGAACACGCCTACGCTTCTCTGGCGATCAAACTGACTGACGCGGGCCAGCAGAAACCTGTCGAGATTTCCGTGCACGGAACCTTTGACTCCATCGCGGCGAACCGTCCGGGTCTGGGTTGCCTGCTGGCGACCAATAACCTGGATGTCCCGGTAAACATCACGCGGATCGACGTTACGTTACCGCCAAGCCTCCATTTGCCAGCCAACAAGACGCCCGGCCCTTTTATCGTGCCGCCTCGCTCGGCCACGCGGCAGGGGATCGAGTTAGACGCCGCGGCGAGCGTAACGCCCGGCAAATACAGCGTGCCGTTCGAGCTTCGAGCGGAATGGGATGCGCTGGGCCACCACGAATCCAGAACGTTGGTGGTGAACCAGGATGCAACGGTGGGCGTCTTTTTCGAATCCGAGATCCTGAAGGCCCTGGGAGTGCCGTCGTTTCTGTTGCTGCCCGGCTGCCTGTTCATTTTTACGATGCAGCTTCTGCTCGCTTTCGGGTTGTTCGGACTGGTTCGGACTTAAGAACGACTCGAAGGTTCCGGACCTGCCGCCGATCTCTCCGGGCTTTTGGATCCTATCCGTCACGTACTCCGGCGGCTTCGCCGTGGCCTATCGCTACCTCACTGGCACCGACTATCTGGTGAGGTACGGCGCCGCGGATCTGCTGCGGGTGTGGTTGTGGAGCATCGGGATCGGCGTGGTGTTTTACGTGGTCGCGGCGCTGATCGTAACTACCTTGAGGAAGAATCGCGTTCCGCGGGCAACGGATGACCAGATCGCCATTCTACGAAAAATGAACAGGCACGATCGCAAGATCGTAAACGGAGTTGTTACGTTCAAATTGAACAATGTGGATATGCGGGGATATCCCGCGGAAAGAATCGAGGACGGTCAGACCCTGGTCTGGGTGGCTCCCAAGATCGTGACGCAATGGGACGCCGCCGCCGCCGCGCAGACAGCGCGCGGCGCCTTCGAAAAGCAGATCAACGATCGCGCCTCTCTGGACGCACTGGCCCAATCCCTGGAGGACGCGAAGGGACGCGGCTGGGTCCAGCTGCGATGGAACACGGAAAACTCCATCCTCGACCCGTATCATTTGAAAATCGAGTCGATCACCGGCTACCTTCCGCCGGAGGTGATCATTGAAGTTCCTTAGGATGTGCGCCAAGGGGAGTTCGCCAAGCGACGGGTGCACAATCGCGACACTAGAGAGAGACCCGGAACCGGAGAGGCGAGACCCGGTACCCATGAAAAACCTGCACTGCTTTCAGCACGTCAAATGGAATCCGGACCGGGCCGAGCTGCGGAGCTTCGCGATCGCGATGCTCGTCGGCTTTGGAATTCTGGGCGCGATTGCAGCGGTGCGAGGCGGTGCGATCGTCGATGCCAGCAAGCTGCTGTGGAGCGCCGGCGCCATTATCGCGATATGCGCCCCGATTCCTGGACTGGGTCGCGCGGCCTACCTGGCGGTGTATCTTCCCGCCAGCGTGATGGGCTGGATGGTCAGCCATGTGTTACTGACCGTGGTTTTCTACGGGCCGTTCACGATCATCGGCGCGCTGATGAGACTGACCGGCACGGATTCACTAATGCTGCGGCTCGCCCCCGGTGAAACCGCGTGGCGGCCGGCCAAGCCGCCGGGCGCCGAGCAAAGCTACTACCGGCAATTTTAGGAGACACATGAGTTCACAACCAGAATTGCAGAAGAACCCTGGATTTCTTGGCGACGTGCTTCAATTCCTGGCACAGCGGAAGAAGTGGTACCTGATCCCGGTCGTGGTGGTGATCGCGGTGTTCGCGTTGCTGCTGGCTCTCGGCGGAACAGCGGCCGCGCCGTTCATCTACACGCTGTTCTAGAATCGATGGCGTCGGAAACAGAACGGCGAGATGGATCGCCTGCTCAACAAGGGCGCGTTCGCGCGCAATTGGTTCCTATCGCCGCGGTCGTCGCAGTCAGTATTCTGTTATTCGCGCTGATCGAGGGCTTCTCAAGCCTGACGTTGATCGCCTATAACGCCACGAAGAACATTACTCAATCTTGGCTCTTGCACACTCGCTACGATTCCCAGCTTGGATGGGAACCAGTACCCAATGTCTTCCTGCCAGACATCTACGGCAAAGGCGTGTACGTACGGACCAACTCACGCGGATTCCGCAACAACCGGGAATTTCCTGTCGCTAAGTCCTCCGACAAGATTCGCATCATCTGTTCGGGCGACTCTTTCACCTTCGGCATGAGCGTCGACAACGACCATACGTGGTGCCAGGAACTTGCGAACCGGGATGCGCGCATCGAAACCATTAACATGGGGCAGATCGGGTATGGAATCGATCAAGCTTATTTGTTGTATCTGCGCGACGGCGCCGCGTTGGAACACGACGTTCATATTCTCGCGTTCATTGCTAGGGATCTCCCACGCATGCGCAGACCGGAACATCTTGGATATGGAAAACCCACGCTACACGTGGATAACGGCAGGTTGGCTGTAAGAGACACACCGGTGCCGCGCCTGATGTTGCGGCGCCGGCTGGCGGAGTTCGCGAACCTCAGTTCAGTGCAGCTATTGCGGAAGATGGGGGGCAAACTTGGTCTGGCCGAACCGCGAGAGGACCCGGCGTTAGAGGGGGAAACGCGCAGAATCGCCCTGAAGATCTTCGATGAATTGAACCGATTACATAGCGGCCGAAATCAGCTATTCATGGTGGTGTACCTTCCCTGGGCAGAGGATTATGCGCCGGATCCGATTCAAGATGAACGGCGGGAATTCTTACGGCGACAGATCACCGGCGCCGGTATTGCTTACGCCGACCTGACCGGGGCGTTCCGGAAACTAGATCGACACGCAATGGAAGATCTCCTTGTCAGAGAGAAGCGGCCGTGGCCGGAAATCGGCTGGTGGGGCCACTATAGCGTCGAAGGGAACCGCTTCGCGGTGTCCGAAATCTCCCGGCAATTGATGGCGAACGAATATTTTTCACGGCGCATACGAGAACTCCCGCGCGCAAGCCTCGAACAAGAGGCACGGCTCGGCCGGGGCGGCATCGGTCAGTCCGCCGGGTTCCGAGGAAAGTGACTGCCGCTCTCTCGGGAGGCCGCATCTGAATTAGAAACGAGTGAGGAAGTGCGGCCCTCCGCATTCACACGACCAGCCGGTAGCCCGTGTCGATTTCCTGGTAGCCCACCAGAATCTGGTGAATGTTGTAGGGGTGCGTGGAGCCTCCGATGTTGCGCAGCACTTGAAAAATGTGCTCAAAGCCCTGTGCGTCGTCGATGTCCATGTCCACCATCCACTCGCCGCTTGCGCGGTCCACGGAAAACGTCAGTTGCAGATTGCCGTAGCGGTCCTGTGTCTTGAAGCTATCGGCCGGCTCAAAGGGAGGCACTGGCTTGTGCAATGCGCCGGAAACTTTGTGAAACAGACCGCTGCCGATCGAATTTTTCGTTTCACTGCGTAGCGTGGGATCCACCTTGGCGTAAAAGCGGTCTCCGCGAATTTCGCGCAGCTCCGTGATGTAGGACAGCACCGTGCGGTTGTTGTTCAACCGCGTTCTCTCGGCCTTCGCCGCCATGTTGAGCAAACCGGCGCAGCGCGGTTTGTCCAAAGCGCCGTACAGCGCCTGCCCGGTCTTCTCCGCGAACCCGGCTACCGCTGGACTGTTTTCCAGCAGCGCCCGCACGGCACCGAGTTCGTCGAACGGCGGGAAGTTGACATCCACCACACGGTCCTTATTCACGGGCAGCGTATACGTCTTCCGCGCCGGCCGGCCGCTGGGGATGCTCACGAACTGGTTTACACTCTGGTAGGACGGCGCGTCGATTTCTATCCGGTAGGTACCCTGAGGAGCCTCATGAAGTCCGCTGACCACGATGGTCTGTGACGCGTCCACGTCGCGCGCCACCCTATCGTTCGACAGCGTCTGATGCCGCAGGAAAATGTTGACGTGCTGTCCGATCGGCTCTCCATGGACGTCCATCAGTTCCAATTCAAGTTTTCCGTCAGGCATGTGTTTTTCCTCCGGTCCCGAAATCATTGTCTCTGGAAACAGCCGGAATTACCATTGCTTTCGGTGGGAATTGTGCCGGGCCCCTGGGCAAAGAGCAATGTCCTGCCGATCCCGATTCGCGATAGACTCTAAGTGATGGCTAAGCAGGGACGTGCGGCGTATGGCGCGGCGTGGCTGGCGGCCGCGTCGCTGTGGGTGCCCTTCGCTCATTTCCATCCCGGCGATCCGGATCATCATCATTCCAACGGCTTGGCCCACCTCCATCTAGGACCGGCCATCAATCATCCGGTTTCAGAAGAGCCGGAGATCGAACCTCACGACGACGATGAGGCTGCGATTTGGCTGGACTGGGCGCCGACGGCACAGCTGCGAATTGTCGTGGTCGCCGCCGAAGCGTCCGCCGTCTTAGCTTGGGGGCCGGGATATGTCAGCGTTGGTGCAACGCCGGAACATAGGCCCTGCTCTCACGATCCGCCCGTCGTCCGGCTGCACCGTCCCAGATCCCCACCCGCTTAATCCCGCTTACAAATGGTGATGGCGTGCACGTGTGTCCGCTCGCCGTCTTTCTTGTCGTCCTTTATAAGGAAAGGCTGGGATTCATGTTTCGTAAGAGTCGATTGGCAGGGTTCACACTGCTCGCCGTGTGCCGCTGTGCGTTCGGGCAGGAATGGGCCGAGCAAAGCATTCTGGAATTGTTCGACCGGCAGAGTCCCATGCGGCGCGAGGCGCGGGCTGCGGTGGTGTCCACGGTGGAGGCCATCCGCGGCCGGACGTTGTGGCCGAATCCAACCGCTGGTTATGCCAGGGAGACTGTCGGCTTCAACGAGTTCGTACAGGCGGAACAGCAACTTCCGCTGTCCGGAAGACTAGGCCTCCAACGGAAAGCGATGGACCCGGCCCGCGACTCGATGGAAGCCCAGGGCGCGGCCCGGCTGTGGGACGCCCGGTCTTCCCTGCGCTCCGCTTTCTACCGGGCTCTTGCGGCGCAGGAACAGGCCCTGGTATTTCAGTCCGCTCTAACAGAGATTCAACCGATCATTGAACTGCTGCGCGTGCGGGAAAGGGAGGGTGAAGGCTCCCGGTACGACCGCATGCGGGTGGAGCGCGAGGCCGCGGAACTCCGTGCCGATCTAGCGTTGGCTCAGGCCAGGGAGCGCAGTGAGCGTGCGGTCATGCTGGCCTACCTTCCACTGGAGACCCCGCTACAGATGGGAGCCGCGAGGCTCAGCGGGGATCTGGGTGCCCGGATCATCCCTCGTTCGCGCGAGGAACTGATAGAGCGCGCACTCGGAAGCCGCGCGGAGATCCGCACCGAAGCCAGCCATCTCACCCAGCTTTCTTTCGAGCAGCAGGCCGCGGACCGGCTTAGGAGACCCGAGCCCTTTCTTACCGCGGGATTGAAGAGAGCTGACACCGGTGGCAACCGGACCGATACCGGCGCTGTGATCGGCATCTCCATTCCGTTACCCATCTTCAATAAGGGCCAGACCGAGGTTGCGCGGATTTCCGCTGAAAGAGAACGGACTCAGGCCCGCCGGGATTTGTTGGTGCAGCAGATCACGGCCGGAGTGTTGGGGATCTACGACGTCCACGCCGTGCGTGTGGCCGCGCTTCAGGCGTTCGATAGGGAGACGGGCGATTCGGGAGCGGAACTTCTGACTATCGCACGGGCCGGGTACCGGGATGGAGAGCTGGGCATCCTTCAGTTACTGGATGCGTACCGGCTGGCGCGGCTGACGTCGCTGCGGCGGGTGGACCTGCAAGCCGCTGTTAAAGAGGCCGAAATCGAACTATCCCGGAACGCGGGCTTCGAGGTGATGCAATGACGCGATCCTTCTTTGTGTTTTTCGCGCTTTGTCTGGTTGCGTGTTCTCCGAAGCCGGTGACTGCCCCCGCGGCGAAGAGCAGCGCGCCGGAGCGCCGCGTGGAGAACGCGACGCTGTGGTCGCTGAAGACGGAATTGTTCCTGGAGTACCCCGTGCTGGTTCAAGACCAGGAGAGCCGCTTCGCGATCCACCTGACGCAACTAAGCGACTTCAAGCCCGTTGCGGCGGGCCGCTGCGAAGTTCGCGTCACGTATGCCGGAGGAATATCCGAAACATTTTCGACGGATGCTCCCGCAAAAGCGGGCATCTTCGGTGTGACGGTGAAGCCCAGCCATGCGGGCGATGCTCGCGTGGAGATCCGGCTCACTTCAGCCGCGATTTCGGACGTGCAAACGCTGGAGCGCATCCCCGTGTTCGCAACCTTGAACGACGCACCCATTGAGGCAAAGGCGCCCAGTGAGGAGACGATTCGCTTCTTGAAAGAGCAGCAATGGGCGATGGACTTCGCCACCAACCTGACCCAGACGGCATCGCTTCGCGACAGTTTGCGCGTGCCGGCGGAAGTGACACCCCGCTCCGGCGGCGAGGCCGAAATTACTGCACCACTTGCCGGGCGGTTGACGGGCGAAAGCCTCCCGGCGCTCGGTGCACGTGTCCAACAGGGACAAGTATTGGCTTCATTAATTCCGCCGACATCCGTCCCGAGCGACCGGGCAGGTCTTGATCTGGCCCGGGCCGAAGCCGAAGCCGCGCTCGACTACGCGCGGCGAGACAAGGAGCGGGCCACGCGGCTGGTGACTGCAGGGGCCGCCCCCGCGAAACGGCTGGATGAAACGGTGACGGCGGAACGTACAGTGACGGCTCGCTTGCACGCGGCCGAAGAACGCATTCGGCAGTTTGAATCCTCGCGAGCCGCCGAAGGAGCGGCGGGTTTGACGGCGTTCGCCATCCGCGCGCCGTTCAGCGGGACCATTGTGGAGACGAAGGCATCGGCGGGGGCGACTATGAAAGGTGGCGAGATGCTGTTTCGCATCGTGGACACGGAGCGTGTGTATGTTTCCGCAATCGTCCCGGAGGCGCAATATCCGGACATCCGGAATCTCACCGGTGCGGAGATCGAGATTCCAGGCCTGGCCCGGCCGCGACCGGCGGGAAAAATGATTTCCATAGGGAAAGTGGTGGATCCCGCAACGCGCACCTTCCCGGTGGTGTACGAGTTCGCCAACAGCGACGGACGCATCGCCATCAACCAGACCGTAACCATACGTTTGTTCTTGTCCAGTTCCCGGCGGGGAGCGATAGTTCCCGAGGGCGCCCTGGTGGACGATGGAGGCCGGCCGGTTGTGTTTGTGCAAGTGGAAGGCGAAGCGTTCGCGCGCCGGCCGGTGGAGACCGGACTCCGCCAAACAGGACTTGTCCAGATCACGTCCGGCTTAAAAGCTGGTGAGCGAGTGGTGACTCGGGGAGCCTATCTCATCCGATTGGCGGCCATGTCCTCTCAGATTCCCGCGCATGGGCATGTTCACTAGGAGGCTGTGATGCTGGATGCACTGATTCGCTGGTCCCTGCGCTACAGAACGCTGGTGCTTTTCTTGGCGGCCGCGTTCCTCATTCTGGGCGCCTACACGGCGACGAGAGTCCCCTTGGATGTGCTGCCGGATCTGACCGCACCGACGGTGACCATCCTATTGGAAGGCCGGGGAATGGCACCGGTGGAAATGGAGACGCTGGCGACGTTCCCGATGGAGGCGGCCCTGAATGGCGCGGCGGGCGTAAGACGAGTCCGCTCCGCGACAGCCGTGGGCGTCGCCATCATTTGGGTGGAGTTCGATTGGGGCCAGGACATTCTCCGCGCCCGGCAGATTGTGACCGAGAAGATCGCTCAAGTTGCCGCGACGCTGCCTCCCACGGTGGCTGCGCCGTACTTGGCTCCAACGTCGTCGATCATGGGTGAGATTCAGTTCATCGCGCTGGAATCGGATCGCCATACGCCGCTCGAACTGAGGACCACCGCCGAGACGGTGATCCGCAGAAGGCTTCTCGCCGTGCCGGGAGTGTCGCAGGTGATTCCGACGGGAGGCGACCAGAAACAATATCAGGTGGTGGTCGATCCCCGATGGCTACGCGAGTACAACATCAGCCTTGCGGACGTGGAGAATGCCCTCCGTGACGCGAATCAAAACTCTTCGGCCGGCTTCCGCGCCGCGGGCGGGCAGGAGTATCTGATCCAGGGCCTTGGCCGCGTGCGCACGGCGGAAGAGATTGCCGGCATAGCAATCACTTCCCGTAACGCAAGGCCGATCTTCGTTCGAGATGTCGCGCAAGTGCAGGTGGGCGCGGCGTTGAAGCGCAGTGAGGGGTCTCACAACGGCAGGCCGGCTGTGATCCTGGGGATTCAGAAGCAGCCCGGCACGAACACCTTGGAACTGACTCGTGCCGTGGATGCAACGCTGGACGATATTCAAGCCGTCTTGCCTCCGGGGATGAAGATCGACCGGAACGTGTTTCGCGGCGCCGATTTTATCGAACGCGCGCTGGCCAACCTGACGCGCGCTCTGCGGGACGGAGCCGTGCTGGTGGTCATCGTCGTGGTGCTGTTTCTGTTCAATGTGCGCGCGGCATTCATTACCATGCTCGCCTTGCCGCTTTCGGTAGTCGCGGCGGTGCTAGCCATCAGTTGGTTTGGACTGACCATCAACAGTATGACTCTGGGCGGCCTCGCGATCGCCATCGGGGAACTGGTGGACGACGCCATCATCGACGTGGAGAACGTGATGCGGCGCCTGCGCGAGAACTCGACGAAGCCGGAGGGGGACAGACGCAGTCCTCTGGAGATTGTGTATCGGGCATCCACGGAGATTCGCGGCTCCGTCGTCTTCGCCACCATCATCGTCGGGCTGGTGTTTCTACCTCTGTTCGCACTTACCAGCGTGGAGGGGAGGCTATTGCGGCCATTGGGCCTCGCCTATCTTGTGAGTCTCTCGGCGTCGTTGCTGGTGGCTCTGACGGTCACACCCGCTTTGTGTTCCTATCTGCTTCCGCGCGCCAAGGCCATTCTTCAGGGGAAAGAACCCTGGCTTTCGCGCAAGCTGAAAGCGCTCTTTACGCCGGTCCTGGAGCGTTGCCTGCGCGTTCCCGTGTTGATTCTGACAGCAGCGTTCGCGCTGGTTGTGGTCGCGGGCATACAGCTTTCAGCGGTGGGCCGGGCGTTCTTGCCGGATTTTAACGAAGGATCGCTTACCATCAGCGCGGTCACCCTTCCTGGGACCAGCCTGGCGGAATCGGATGCGCTGGGAGCGGCGCTCGAACGAATCCTGCTGACGATTCCCGAAGTCCTGTCCACTGCGCGGCGCACCGGGCGCGCTGAACTTGACGAACACGTGCTGGGTGTCGAATCCGCCGAGTTGGACGTGAATCTGCGGATGAGAGCCCGCCCCAAGGATGAGGCTCTGGCGGAAATCCGGGAGAAGGCGTCGTTGATGCCGGGAATGAACGTATCCATCGGCCAGCCGATATCGCATCGAATCGATCACATGCTCTCCGGGACCAGGGCGAACGTCGCGGTGAAAGTATTCGGCGACGATCTTTTGACTCTTCGGAGTTTAGCCAAACAAGTCCAGACCGCAATGGTTGGAATTCCCGGAGTGGTCGATCTGGCGATGGAACAGCAGACGGATATCCCCACGCTGGGAATAAGAGTAGATCCCGCGAGCGCCGCGCGATTCGGCCTCCCGGCCGGGGTGGTTTCCGAAGCCATCCAAACCGCCTATGTGGGCAAGGAAGTGAGCCGGATTCTGGAAGGCCAGGTCAGCTTTCCCCTGGTGGTTCGCTATGCCCCCGAGGACTCCCGTTCTGTCGATTCCATACGAGACACGCTGATCGGCACGCCCAGCGGAGCGCTGATTCCGTTGGGAGCATTGGCCGGCATTCGTGAAGATCGCGGCCCCAACTTCATCATGCGGGAAGGCGTGCAACGACGCATCGTGGTGCAGTGCAACGTCTTTGGCCGGGATCTGATTGGAACCGTCGAGGACATCCAGCGCCTCGTGGCGGACCAGGTCAAGCTTCCGCCGGGCTACCGCATCGAGTACGGCGGCCAGTTTGAAAGCGAACACGAAGCAACGCGCCTCCTGTTGGCGCTGGGCGCCCTGGTGATCGTGGCCATGGGGTTTATTTTGGCGACCGCGTTTCACTCGCTAATCGACGCTTTGGTGATCCTGCTCAACCTGCCTCTGGCGTTGGTGGGGGGCGTAGCGGGCGTCTACGCGGGAGGAGGCGTCCTGTCGATCGCCTCCGTCGTCGGCTTCATCACCCTGTTCGGCATCGCCACGCGCAACGGCATAATGCTGGTCTCGCACACTCGGAATCTGCTCGATCACGAGGGCGTAACCGATCCTCGCGAGGCGGTCCTTCGTGGAGCTCGGGAACGATTGATTCCGATTTTGATGACGGCTCTGGCCGCAGGTCTGGCGCTGCTCCCCATTGCCGCCGGGAAAGGCCAGCCCGGCAGCGAGATTCAGGCGCCCATGGCCTATGTCATCCTTGGCGGCCTGTTGACATCGACCCTTCTCAACATGATCGTGGTGCCCTCCGCGTGGCTCCTGGTTCACCGGAAGCGGTTGAGACTCCCCGGGGACTTTGGTCTAACGGCCTAAAGTCATCCACTGCCGGGGATTCCGATGTCCGTGAATGCAGGCGATCACTATGACAGACTCGTCTTGCAGGCGAAAGAACAGGCCGTACGGGAATCGGCGAAGATTGGCTCGGCGAACATTTCTGTGGACGACGGCATAGGATTCCGGGCCGCTTCGGATGAATTGCACCATCCGCCTAATCTCCTGAAGAAATTCGCGGCCTAAGCCTATCTTTTGTCCTTCATACCAGCGAAACGCGCTCCGAATGTCGGCTTGCGCGCCCGGCTCGACGATCACTCGCTTCATTCAGAGCCGGACTCGATTTCTCTCAAAACCGTTTCGATCGGTTGGCCCGTCGAGCCGTTGCGCTCGAAGTCGTCAATCCGTCTGTCTAGCTCTTCGCGCTGCGCTGCGCTAAGAGTGTTCATTGCGGGCTGATCGGACAAACTGTCCCAAATCCGGTCGAGAAGTGCCAGCCGCTCCTCTACGCTCATTGAATTGATATCGATTGCACCCATGTCCCTATGTTAATTAAACAACGCAACAAAAGAAGTTCGCTACGCTGCGCACTCGCCGCGGCCAAGCTTCAGGCTGTAGTCGATGTCGTCGCCCCAATCGCGGAACATCTCGGGGTTGTCCATGGGGGGCTTGACAAGATCGGCGGTGAGCGCGCGGAAGGTTTCCACCTTGTTGCGCAGCACGTATTGACGGAAGCTCTCGCCGTCCTGGCGGTTGTCCCGGAAATGCTCGATCACACGCTCCACGGCGACCGGGGCCAGGCGGGCGGGCAGACTCTGCACGGCCAGTCCGAACTCCGTCATGGTGCCGCCCAGCAGCATTTGATAGTACGGAACTTCGCGCTTGACGCCGTCCGGGCCGGCCAGCTTGCGCGCGTTGCCGTAGAAGCCGAAGTCTGCGATCCAGTGCTGGCCGCACGAATTCGGGCAACCGCTGATGTTGATGCGCATCCTGCGGACTTGCGGATCGTCGTAGCCTTCGACGACAGTGGCCAGCGCCGCGCCCAGGCCCATCGCCTTGGTCAGCGCCAGGTTACAGCTATACGCGCCGGGGCACGTGATGGGGTCGCTGATCTCATCCACCGCGCCACCGTTCAGCTCCAGCTTGCCCAGCGCACCGTAGACACGCTTCAAGGCGCCCTGCGGCACCCACGCCAGCACCACGTTCTGGGTCATGGTGAAACGTAGATTGCCGTCGCACGCCTGATCGGCCAGATCGGCCAAGCCGCGCATTTGATCGCCCGTCAAATTACCCTGCGGCACTTTCACGTTGACGATGGAATAGCCGGCCTGTTTCTGCGCCCTGACGTTAGTCTGTTTCCAATGCGCGTACGCCGGCGAGCCGGGCTCATACAGCGGCAGCAGATCGCCCGAACCCAACGGCGCGGGATGCGAACGGAAGCCGCCGAAGTTCTCCGGCACCTCCGCGGGCATCGGGATACCGCCGTCGCGCAAGATGTCCTGGTAGTTTTCCTCGATGGTGTCGCGCAGCCATTCGAAACCGCGCTCGCGCAGCACGAATTTCAAGCGCGCCTTCATCCTATTCTTGCGGTTGCCGTGCACGTTGAACACGCGGATCACGGCTTCAATGCGGCGCACCAGATCGTCCACGGGAACGAACTCATGCAACACTTGCGATTCGGTGGGCAAAGGCCCCAAACCGCCCGCCACGGTCATACGGAACCCGCGCTGTCCGTCGCGGATCACTGGACGCAGGCCAACGTCGTTAATGCGTGTCGCGATGCAATCTTCCGGGCAGCCGCAAAACGCGATCTTGAACTTACGCGGCAGGTTATCGGTGAGTTCCTTGTGCAAAAACGCAAACGCCACGCGGCGCGAGTAAGGCTGCACGTCGAACAGCTCTTCGGGAAGCAGGCCCGCATAGGGGCACGCCGTCACGTTGCGGACGGTGTTGTAGCAAGCTTCGCGCGTGGTCAAACGGATGTCCGCCAGCGCGTGCAGCAGATCCGCGACACGACCCAACGGCACAAAATGATACTGGATATTCTGGCGCGTGGTCAGATGCCCTTTGCCGCCCGCGAATTCGTCGGCTACGTGAGCCATCCGCCGCATTTGATCGGAGGTCAACAACCCGCCCGGCACCTTCGTCCGGATCATTTGCACGCCCTCTTGGCGCTGCCCATAGACGCCGCGGCGCAGGCGATGCGGACGCAGTTCGTCGTCGGTCAACTTGCCGGCAAGCCGGTCAGCGGCCTGCTTACGGAACAGTTCTATGTCCTCGCGGACAGTCCTATCGTATTCCGCTTCCAGCAGTTGCTGCTCGGTCAAAATATCTGCGGTAGCCATAGTACTCTTTCCCTATCGAGAATATCATACTTCCTAAGGAACTACAATCGAGAGAACGTCTTGCGTGCCCTCCACCCTGGGTCGCCAAGCCTCGGATACGCTGCACGGGGGCAACACCCGACCAGCGTAATAATTCAATCCGTATTGCCAGGTCCGGCGAATTTCGCCCACACAGGCCCGCCCGGCGGCCTCCCGGTTGGCCTGCCAAAACGCACGCACGGAAACCCCTCGATCCAGGGGGGGGAAGGCCGTGTACTTTATATAAACGATTCCCATCCCCGCCGCAAGGGCTACGCTCAGGACGGCCGCCTGTTGGCGGTCTTTTGACGCCAGCCACCAGGCGCAGGCTGCGGCTGCGGCGAACAAGAGTCCGCTGGGAGAAATGATCACGTTCACGTCACCGATTCCCGAGAGCAAGCCGCCGGGTAAGATCGACGCCACTGCCGGCAAAACGGCCAACAGTGCCGCGCACGCCCCGAGCCACGTTTTCTTCGCGCGCGCGGCATCGAGAGACGCTGCCATCATGATGGCGAGCGCAGGCATCAGCGGCAGGATGTATCCAGGCAATTTGTTGCGCGAAATCGAAAAGAAGAGCAGCCCGTAGGCGGCCCAGGCCCCGAGCAGCCGCACGCGGATATCCGCATACACTCCCGGCCGCGCCAGCAGGGCGGCCAAAGGGGTCCATGGAAACAGCGCCGCGAGCAACACGGGAACGTAATACCAGAAGGGCTGTACGTGTTCGAGCGCGGGAGTGAAGAACCGGGCGACATGCTGTTTCCAAAAATAATCGTCCCAGAACGCACCGCCGTTCAAGGCCAGAGACCACAGGTGCCAGGGAGCGGCAACCGCCAGCGCGCCCGCCGCGATGGCGACACGGCGTCCGGGGACAAAGAGCAACAACGGCGCGAACAGGGCGACGGGGACAAGACCTTTGCCCAGAATCGACACGCCGAGGAAAGCGCCAGCGACCCATCCGCTTCCCTCCCGTGTGCCGTACAGAGCGATGAGCACGGATGCCCCTAGCGCCGCCGACATCCCTAAATCGGTGAGTGCTGCGAAGCTGTACGTAATCCAGCCTGCCGATGTCGCGAGAATCGCCGACGCGGTGAGCGCCAGCTCCTGTGAAAACTCGCGCGCCAGGGAGCGATAGTAGAAAACCAGGAACGCGACGCTAGCCAGCGCCACGGGCAGCCGCGCGGCCCATTCGCCAGGAAGTCCCGCCCAATGTCCGCCCGCGATCATCCAATAAAGGAGCGGGGGTTTCTCAAACCACGGCTGGCCGTCCAGCTGCGGCGTGATCAGATCACCGGAGCGCGCCATCTCCCGCCCCACGGAGGCGTAACGAGGTTCATCCGGACCCAGGAAACCGACCCCGCCAAGGTGCAGGGTGTACAGAATCAAGAGCGGCGGAATGAGCCAGGCGCGTGACAATCCTTCAGTATATGCCGCGCACCCGGCGCGATATTCGGCGCGTGGCAACGATCACGGCCGTGGGCTCCAGCAAACATGCGGTCCGAGCGGTCAGGCCGATCCGAGCACCAGGCCATGGGCCTGCCCTACGACGCTGCCGCGATGTGCTCGCGCGGACCGCTCGGCGACGGCTCTGCTGCCACGCTGGATACGGGTGGTGGTGGAACCCATCGCTCACGTCAAGCCGTACAACCCAGGGGCGTGTTACATTGTCAGATCATGCGACACCACATTGCCCTGTTCACGGCTGCCCAGCTCACAATCGCCGCGGCTGCCCTCACGGCCGCCGATTTCGAAATCAAGAACCAGACCGAATTCGACAAGATCTTTCCCAAGGATGCGAAAGTTCAGAAGTTAGCGGGCGGCATGAGGTTTATCGAAGGCCCCGCCTGGATCAACGAACCCGGCGGAGGATATCTGGTCTTCAGCGACATCCCCGCCGACGAGATGAAGCGCTGGGACGCCGCAGGCGGCCTAAAAACGTTCCGCAAGCCGAGCGGCGCCTCCAACGGCAACACACTGGACCGCGAAGGCCGCCTGCTGACCGCCGAACACATGGGCCGCATTTCCCGCACCGAAAAAGACGGGAAGGTGAAGACCATGGTCAGTACGGTCGAAGGCAAACGGCTGAATTCTCCCAACGACGTGGTGGTGAAATCCGACGGCACGCTGTGGTTCACCGATCCCGACTATGGCCTGGGAACGCGCGCCAAGGAAATGGCCGGCAACTTTGTGTACCGCTTCGATCCGGCCGGCGGAAAGATAACGGCGGTGATCCGCACCGGGGACAAACCCAACGGTTTGTGTTTTGGGCCGGGTGAACGCACGCTATACGTGGCCGATTCCGGCGCGCCCCGCCACATTCGCTCGTTCACCGTGCTGGCCAACGGCACCGTCACCGGAGAGAAGATATTCGCCGCCATCGACAAGGGCGTACCGGACGGCATCCGTTGCGATGCGGGCGGCCGCGTGTGGTCCAGCTCCGGCGACGGCGCGCAGATCTTTTCACCGAAAGGCGAGCTGATTGCCAAAATCCTGCTGCCGGAGATTGCCGCGAACCTGACCTTCGGCGGCGCCAACGGCCGGACGCTGTTCCTCACGGCGAGCACGTCACTATATTCCGTGGAGACGCTGGTGCGCGCCGCGGGCAGGCCGGCGGCGAAGTAGACCGATCAATCAGGCGAACAAGTCCTGGAGCGGCAGCGCAAAGTCCGGCAAGAGCGGTGAGGCCAGCGCTTCGCCCAGCGCCAGCGCGTGATCGGGCAGCGCGGGTTTCGTCCAGATCTCTATTTCGCGGGCATCCGGATCGATCAGCCACACTTCTTTGACGCCGGCCTCGAAGTACTGTTTCAATTTGCGGTGAATCATGCGCGGCGTCTCGGACGGAGAAAGCACTTCGGCGGCGATATCGGGGATGATCGGGATGACTTTGGCGTTCTCCAGTTCTTTACGGCGGTCGCCCAGGATGACCGCGACGTCGGGTGAGCGGCGCGTGGAGGGTGAAAGCGCGTAAAGGTTCTCGGAGATCAAGGCTTCGCCGGTCCGGTGCTTGCGGAAATAGATGTGCAGCTCGGCAAACAGGATACCCAGGGCGCGGTTGTACTTGTACGCGGGTCTGGTCATTTCGACCAACTCCCCTTCGTCGAGCTCGTAGCGCTTGTCTTCCTCGAACGGGTAGTTGTCGAATTCCTCGGCTGACAGCAGGGTCTTCGCGGCGCCCATGTTTTCAGTCTAGACGGTGCGGAGGACGAACGGAAGTGCGCCCGTGTCTTGGCGCAAGAGCAAGTTGAAGGTGCGGTACCTGAACGCGGCCTCCGCGGAAACTGTTAAGGACGGCCTGCCGCAGTAAGCCGGCGGGCGGGGACTCTATCGCACCGGAGGTTCCGGCCCCAGGTGCAGGCCCTTGTGGATCGCGTACAGAGCCAGCTCCAGGCGGTCCGATACGCCGAGCTTGTCGAAGATGTTGTGCAGATGGTTCTTTACGGTCTGCTCACTAATGAACATCTTCTCAGCCATCTCTTTGTTCTTGTAGCCTTGCGCCACAAACGCCACGATTTCGCGTTCGCGCGCGGAGAGCGGGCTGCGCTCACGGCTCTTACCGTTGCCGTTCGAACCAATGGCCTCGAAGCCGGTGGAGAACTGCCGCATCACCGCGGCAGTGGTGTGAGAATCCAGCCAGATTTCGCCCGAGTGCACCTTGCGGATGCTCTTCACAATCAGGTCCGGCGCCGTCTGCTTAAGGACAATGCCGCTGCAACCCATCTTCATCGCCTGGACAAATTCATTCTTGTCTTCAGACGCGGTAAGCACGATCACGCGGACGCGGTTATTGATTTCCTGAAGCGCTTGTAACGCGCCCAACCCGTCCAAATTGGGCATGCGCAGGTCCAGCAGAAGAACGTCGGGATCCAGATCGCGAACCTTTTCCAGCACCTCGCGGCCGTCGGAGGCTTCACCGATCACTTCAAAGTCGTCTTCCAGGAGCAAAAGCTTCTTGAGGCCGTCACGGACAATGGGATGATCGTCGGCGATGACGATGCGGATCGTGGCGCTCTTTTTTTCGATGGCCTCCGGGCCTTCGTTGGATGGGCCTGCCATAGTATTCACGTGCTCCACATTTGTTCTCCCGTCCCGATGATATGGGGTCCTAGTACTTTGTGCAATTAAGGGACCTATGAAGATCGGGGCCGGGTTTGTGCTTAATTCCCGTGTAGGGCCAACCTTAGTCCCCTGGAGAAGCCCGGGGGATTCCGGCTCATGCCATCAAGCCGGAGACGTCGCCGTCTCTCCGCCTCGTCTCTGCCCACGCTCATCCCGGTGCTGCATGATAGAATTCCACTCATGCGCCTGATCGCCTTTGTATTCGCCACGTGTGTATTCGCCACCTGCGTATCTATTCTCACGAGTCTGCGCGCTGCGGATCCGGCGGGATTTGATCTCTGGAGAGCCGGGGAACTCAACGCCCGCCAGAAGGCCCTTGCGTCGCGAGTGGGTCCCGATAAGTCCGCTCGCGAAACGCTGGGGGAATATGGCGGCCACCGGGCACGGTTGATTCACCGTACAGGCGACGGCGCGCCCGAACAGCACGATCGGCGCGTCGATATCTGGATCGTACAGAGCGGGGAAGGAACGCTGGTGCTGGGCGGTAAGATGCTTGACTCCAGACCGGGCGGCAGCGAGGGAGAATTTGTGGGATCCGGAATCGAGGGGGGCGAACGCCACGCCGTCGCCGCGGGCGATATTGTCCACATCCCCGTGCGCGTGCCGCACCGCGTTTTGGTGCAGCCCGGAAAGCAGTTTACGTACGTGAACCTGAGATTATTGTCGGACCGATAGCCACCCCCCAGGTGAGGGGTGCGGCTATTTTTTCTCCGACACCAGTCCCGTGCGCGCCAGGAACCCGGTGTCGAGTTTGCCGGCCGCGAAATCGGGGTGGTTGACGATGCGCTGGTGCAGAGGGATGGACGTGTAGATGCCTTCGACGACGAACATTTCGAGCGCACGTTTCATCCGGGCGATGGCTTCCGTGCGCGTAGCGCCGTGCGCGATGAGCTTCGCCACCAGAGAGTCGTAATATGGTGGGATGACGCCGTCCTGATAAGCCGCGGTGTCTACGCGAATTCCCGCCCCGCCCGGCAAGTTCAGCCCGGTGATGCGGCCGGGCGAAGGCACCAGTGTTTCCGGATGCTCCGCGTTGATGCGGCACTCGATGGCGTGGCCGCGTAATCGCAGTGTGTGGCCGGGCTCCCAGGGCAGAATTTCATCCAGATTTTCCCCGGCCGCGACGCGGATCTGGCTCTTCACCAGATCGACGCCCGTGACCATCTCCGTCACCGGGTGCTCCACCTGGATGCGCGCGTTGACTTCAATGAAGTAGAGATCGCCGCTCGCGTCCATGAGGAATTCCACGGTTCCGGCGTTGGTGTAGCCGATCGCGCGAAACGCTGCTTTGAGCGAATCCGAAGTACGTTTGCGAAGCTCCGGCGTCATGGCGGTGGACGGCGATTCCTCAATGAGCTTCTGGTGGCGGCGCTGGATGGAACACTCGCGTTCCCCCAGCACCTCCACGTTGCCGTGCTGATCGGCCAGCACCTGAAATTCGATATGCCGCGGATTTTCCACCAGCTTTTCCAGATACAGGTCGCCGTTTGAAAACGCGGCGGCGGCTTCCGTCTGCGCCTGCGCCATCAGTCCGGGAAGCTCTTCAGCGTTGCGTACGATGCGCATGCCGCGGCCGCCGCCGCCCGCGGACGCTTTGAGCATCACCGGATAGCCGATTGTTTCCGCCAGTTCCAAAGCTTCCTCGGCGCTTTGCAGCACGCCTTTCGATCCCGGCAGGATGGGCACGCCCGCCCTCTCCATGGCCGCGCGCGCGATCTGCTTCAGACCCATCTGCCGGATCACGGCGGGAGTCGGGCCGATAAAAGTCAAGCCGGAAGCTATGCACACTTCGGCAAAATCCGCGTTTTCCGAGAGAAAACCGTAACCCGGGTGCAGGGCGTCGGCGTTGGTGATTTCCGCGGCGCTGATGACGGCGGGCACGTCCAGATAGCTTTTGGAACTTTTGGCGGGGCCGATGCAGATAGCCTCGTCGGCAAAGCGCGTGTGCAGGCTGTGGCGGTCGGCCTCCGAGTACACTGCCACCGTCCGAATGCCCATTTCCTTGCAGGCGCAGATGACCCGCAGCGCGATTTCGCCGCGATTGGCGATGAGAATCTTGTTGAAGTTCATGCTAGCCGGCGGATGGCGAACAGCGCTTCTCCGTACTCCACTGGCCGCCCGTTCTCGACTAGCTTCGCCGCGATGATACCCGCCGTTTCCGCCTCGATTTCATTCATCAGCTTCATCGATTCAATGACGCACAGCACTTGGCCTGCTTCCACTCGGTCGCCCACTTTGACGAACGGAGGCGCTTCCGGCTTGGGCGCATCATAGTATGTCCCGACAATGGGCGACTTCACCAGCGTTTCATCCGGATCCGGGGCCGACGGCTTGGCGGGCGTGGACACGGCGGGCGCGGGAACCGGAGCCGGGGCCGGCCCCGAAGACACCATACGTTCCTGCTCAATGGGTCCCCGCCGGAGCCGCAGACGGTTTTCCCCGCGCTGCACTTCCATTTCGAGCACGCCGCTTTCCTGGAAAATCGCCAGAATCTCTTCAATTTCTTGTTTGGTCATTAGAAGGAATCTATACCTGAATAAAATCCTTGGAGGTGGGCGTCAGAACCTCGCAGCCGTTCCGGGTCACTAGCACAGTGTCCTCAATCCGGATGCCGGCCAGGCCTTCCACGTATACGCCAGGTTCAATGGTCATGGCCATGCCTTCCTCCAGACGTGTCTTGTCCTTTTTGCCCACGCGGGGCATTTCATGAATCTCCAACCCCAAGCCGTGACCGGTGGAATGGACGAACTCGCGGTGGAGGTTGTGTTGCTTCAAAACCTGGCGCGTGGCGGCGTCCACGTTGCCCGCGGTGGTCCCGGCGCGCACCGCGGCGATGCCAGCCAGTTGCGCTTCGAGCACGGCGCGATACATGTTACGGATCTTCTTTGGCGGCGAGCCCATATGTACCACGCGCGTCATGTCACTGGCGTAACCGTCCAGAAACGCGCCCATATCGATCAATACTAGTTCATTCGCCCCAATGCGATGCGCGCTGGGGTGGGCGTGCGGCAGCGCAGAACGGGCGCCCGCGGCCACGATGGTATCGAACGACGATTTCTCCGCCCCCTGCATTTTTTGCTGAAAATCGATCTCCGCGGCCACGTCCCGCTCGGTGACGCCGGGCCGCAGGCGTTTTAAGACTCGCGCGAAGGCCTCCGAGTTGATCCGCACGCTGCTACGGATCAGAGAGATTTCCTCCGCCGATTTCAGCATGCGCCGTTCTTCGACGATGCGGCCCACCGGCGCCAGCGACGCCCCCAGCGGCAAGGCTTCCTTGAGTTTGTCGTAGTCTTCGTAGTGCGTCCACGCGGATTCAAAGCCGATCTTGCGAAGGCGCTTGCGCTTGATAACCTTCGCGACGCCCGCCGTCAGGGGCCCCTTGACCACGTGGCTCTTACCAGGAATGCTCTTGGAAACGATGGCGTAGCGGGGGTCGGTGAAGAAGTGCGTCTCCCCGGGCAGCAGGAGAAGGATGCCGTTGGAGCCGGTGTAGCCGGAAAGATAGCGGACATTGGCCGGGGAGGTGACCAGCAGGGCGTCGATTTTTAATTCAGCGAGCCGACCAGCCACATCCCGGCGGCGCTGTTCGATTTCAGTCAAGCTTTGATTCTAGCGCGACTGGGCGGAAGTACGGGTTGAGAGGGGCCGACCAGGGGGCCTTGCCCTTCCTGGTGCTACAGTGGTGCGAGGCCATGAAAATCGCGGGTGCGGCAAGCGCGTTTCCACCCCATTACTACCCTCAGGCGGTGCTGTTAGCCGCGCTGCGGGAGTACTGGAAAGACAGCCTTCCCAACCCTCGCATGCTGGATCAGCTGCACGCTCATGCCGGCGTCGACGGACGCCATCTGGTGTTGCCGCTGGAGCGCTACTACGACCTCACCACGTTCGGCAAGGCCAACGCCGTCTTCATTGAAGCCGCGCAGGAGCTGGGCGAACAGGCCATCACGTGCGCGCTGGCGCGGGCAAAGGTCGATAAGTCGCGCATCGGCGCGCTGTTCTTTGTTTCAGTCACCGGCATCGCCAGCCCGTCGATCGACGCGCGACTGGTCAATCGCATGAAGCTTTCGCCGAACGTCAAGCGCGTGCCCATTTTCGGTCTGGGATGCGTGGCGGGCGCGGCGGGCGTGGCGCGCGCGGCCGACTACGTTCGCGCCTTCCCGGATCAGGTGGCCGTGCTGCTGGCCGTGGAACTCTGTTCGCTTACGTTGCAGAAGGAAGATCTCACCGTGGCCAACCTGATCTCATCCAGCCTGTTCGGAGACGGTGCGGGTGCGGTTGTGGTGGCGGGCGATCAGGTGGAGGCTGCCGCCGGGCCCTCAGTGATCGCCACGAAGTCCGTGTTCTACCCGGACACCGAAGACGTGATGGGCTGGGACATTTCGGAAAAAGGCTTCCGCATCGTGCTCTCGCGCGAAGTGCCGGAGGTGGCGCGCAAGCACCTGGGCCACGACGTGGACGCCATGCTGGCGGAGCACGGTTTCACGCGCGCCGACGTGAGTTCCTGGGTGCTGCACACCGGCGGCCCCAAGGTCCTGGAGGCCACGGCCGACGCGCTCGGCCTGCGCAACGGAGAGCTCGCCGCCTCCTGGGAATGCCTGCGGCGCATGGGCAATTTGTCGTCGGCATCGGTGCTGTGCGTGCTCGAAGAGGTCATGCTGCACCGGTTGCCAGCGCCCGGCACGCTAGGAGTGCTAGCGGCGATGGGCCCCGGTTTTTGCTCGGAAATCGTGCTGTTACGCTGGTAGTGCGATGTTGCGCAGTGTGCCGGTGGGACTGTCAATAACTAAGGATGAACATCATAGGAATGATTTCCGCATTCGCATTCTTGTTCGTTTCTGGAATGATTGGTTACAAAGCTTTTGCCAGCCCAGACCAATTTATTGAGAAAGCACAATCGTGGGGCTATGGCCGGAAAGCGATAATAGAGGCCGCGGCCACTAGGAGTTTGTTGAAAAAGGCACCGGAACAAGATACCTGAAGGATGTTTTGAACGTCTTAGTGGTATGCGCGGAAACGACGATCAACAACAGCCGGGAATGTTCAGTTACGTGGCCATGGAAAAGCGGGTGCGGGCGGATCATCC
>SHUD01000087.1 GCA_009697505.1 Bryobacterales bacterium | reverse complement strand
CGCGTGGCTTCCGAAAGCCGGCCACAGCTTCCTATTCGGTTTTCAATCTACCTCCGCTCGCCGCGCGCGATTTCCGCCGTCAGATAATCCACCACGCGTTCGAACGGATCGAAGCCGAACGCCTGCCCGATGGGGGCGCGGAGGTTGGAGTTGGCGTTTACGTCGTAGAAAATGAGCCGGCCATCGGCTGCTTCCAGATATTCAATGCCGCCGACGTCCAGGCCGCCGGATGCCATGATCTTCTCACCCATTGCGACGGCGGCGGTGGGCACTGTTGCGTATGGAAAGAACTCCACTAGCTGGGCGGGCGCTTGCTCCGGGACTGCGCAATGCGCGTCACCGCCGCCTTCCGGGTTGCATGCTTCCGAGGGACACAGATTGAAAGCGCCGTGTGAGACTACGCGCATCGCGTACAACAGCTTGCCGCCCAGAAATTCCATGCGCACAATGCCTCGGGCGGCGTCCACCGGGAAGTACTCTTGCAGCAGCAATAGATTGTCCGGCAGCCACAGCGATGGTTGCTCCCGCAGCAATTGGCGCAGCTCCTCGGGCGAATGCAGCAGATACATGCGCGCGCCACTGCCGCCTTGTTCCGGCTTGAGCAAGGCGGGCCAGCCGCCGGTCCACCGCTCGAGCGCGGAGTCCGGTTCGTTAAAGGCCAGCGAGCGGGGGTGCGGGATTCCCAGTTTCCCAAGCAACGCGGCTTGCGCGGACTTGCTGAGCTCCAGCAGAAACGCCCGCGAGCCGTTCAGCACGCGCGCACCGCCCGTCTCCAGAGAACGCATGAGCGACAGCGCCAGCGGCACCGCGCGCGTGTTTCCCCGCACGTAGGCGCTAGGGCTGGCCTGATTGAAATAGAGCGCAGCCGCGGGAACCGCGTCCGGATCGAACGCCGCACGCTTCAGGTCGAACGCGGAATAACGGACGCCTCGGCGGTCGAGCGCTGCCCACAGGGGCTTCTGCCATTCCGGATGTTCGAAGAGGACTACAAGGTCGTATTCCACGGATCGCCTAATTTCAGGGTACCTCTGACGGGAGGGCTGCTACTCTGGTTGGTTCCGTAGTCCCTCCGTAAGATTCCGGCACGGGAACGCAGCCGCCGCCGAGCCCCTCTGCATAAGCATTGGCGGGTGCCTGTGTTGGACGGATAACAGGCTCGGGTGCGTCCGGTTGGCTAACCCTTCGCCTGCCTCCACGTCTGATAGCCTAAGAACAAATGAAAACGAAAGCTTTCTCGCTCGTTTTACGGGCTGCCTTGTGCTGCGTTCTGGCACTGGCCGTCCACACCGCGTATGCCCAGACGAAGGCCGCATCCGTCGAGGGAATCACGGAATACCGGTATGACAACGGTCTGAAGCTGTTGCTGTTTTCCGACGCCTCCAAGCCCACGGTGACGGTGAACGTCACCTACCTGGTGGGTTCCCGGCATGAAGGCTACGGCGAATCCGGCATGGCGCACCTGTTGGAGCACATGCTCTTCCGGGGCACCACGAAACATCCCGACGTGAAGACGGAGATCCGCAACCATGGCGGCGACTTTAACGGCACCACGTCCTATGACCGCACCAACTATTTCGAGACCATGCCCGCGACGGACGAAAACCTGCGCTGGGCGCTCGAAATGGAAGCGGACCGCATGGTCAACTCGCGTGTCTCGCGCCAGGATCTGGACGCGGAGATGACGGTGGTGCGCAACGAATTCGAGCGCGGCGAAAACAGCCCGGGCCGGGTGCTGGAGGAACGCGTGGTCGCCTCGGCCTATCTGTGGCACAACTACGGGCGGACCACCATCGGTTCCCGCTCCGATATCGAAAAGGTGCCGATCGACCGCTTGCAGGCTTTCTACAGGAACTACTATCAGCCCGATAACGCCGTCCTGGTGGTGGCTGGAAAATTCGATGAAGCGAAGACTCTCCAGTGGATCAAGGAGACATTCGGCGCCATTCCGAAACCTACACGGCAGCTTCCCCAGACCTACACGGAGGAACCCACACAGGACGGCGAGCGCGAAGTGACGCTGCGGCGCGTGGGCGATAGCCAGATCATCATGGTGGCGTATCACGTGCCTTCGGGCGGCGACCCGGACGCGACGCCGCTCAACGTGTTGGGGTCCATTCTCGACGATGCGCCCGCTGGGCGCTTGTATAAGGCGCTGGTGGAAACCAAGAAGGCCGTCTCCGTGCGCGTGGAGAACAACCAGCTTAAGGACGCGGGCTATTTGCTGATTACGGCGACGGTGCGCAAGGAAGGGTCGCTCGACGACGTGCGCCAGACCATCCTGCGTGTGGTGGATGAAGTGGCCAAGGAACCGCCCAGCAAAGAAGAAGTGGACCGCATCCGCACCAGCCAGCTGAAGGATTTCGATCTGATGTTCAACAACACCGGACGCGTGTCGCGCATCATGAGCGAGTGGGCTTCGATGGGCGACTGGCGCCTAATGTTCCTGGACCGCGACCGCACGGAAAAAGTGATGCCGGAGGACGTGGCCAGAGTGGCAAAGGCTTACCTGAAGCCGTCCAACCGGACCATCGGCCAGTTCATTCCCACGGACACGCCGCCGGAGCGCGCCGAAATCAAGCCCGCGCCGGACCTATCCGCGGTGCTCAATACGTATACGGGCCGCGCGGCGGTGGCGGCGGGCGAGGTGTTCGATCCGTCGCCGGCGAACATCGACGCCCGGACGCAGACCGTGACACTGGGCAACGGTCTGAAGCTGGTGATGCTGCCCAAGAAAACGCGCGGCGGCTCCGTGAACGCCGTGATGGCCCTGCATTACGGCAACGAAAAGAGCATGTTCGGCAAAGCAACCGCGGCGCAGTTCGCCGGCGCCATGCTGATGCGCGGCACGCAGAAGCACACCCGGCAGCAGTTGCAGGACGAGCTCGACAAGCTGAAGATCCGGATGTTTGCCAGCGCAAGCGACGGCGATGCCAACGTCACCTTGGACACGGTGCGCGCCAGCCTGCCCGCGGCGCTGCGTCTGGCGGCGGAGGTGCTGCGCCAGCCGTCGTTCCCGGAATCTGAATTCGAGCCGCTTCGCCAATCTTCGCTCGCGCGGGTGGAGGCCAGCCGCAGGGAACCTCAGGCGCTGGCTCCGCTGGCCATGCGCAGGCATTTCTCGCGTTATCCCAGCGGCGATCCGCGGCACGCGACGTCGTTTGAGGAGGACATCGAGAATCTCAACAAGATCACGCTGGCGGATGCCAAGAAATTCTATGCGGATTTCCTGGGTGCATCCAATGCGGAGATCGCCATCGTCGGCGATTTCGATCCGGCCGAGGTCCGCAAGATAGCCGAGGCCGAGCTGGGCAACTGGAAGAGCCCGCAGCCATACACGCAGATTCTGCGAGTGCGCGACAACGTGGAAGTGATGAATCAAATGATAGAGACGCCGGACAAGGCCAACGCCCTGTTCGCCGGCGGTTTCAGCTTGGAGATGAATGAAGATCACCCGGACTACCCGGCGCTGATGCTGTCCAACGATATGTTCGGCGGCGATCTGAAGAGCCGCCTGTTCGCCCGGATTCGCGAGAAAGATGGTTTGAGCTACGGTGTGCGCAGCGGCTTTACGGCGTCTTTGCGCTCGAAATTCGCGCAGTTCGCCGTGCAGGCCATTTGCGCGCCGGAAAACATCCTCAAGGTAGAAGGCGCCTTTAAGGACGAAGTCGCCAAGCTGTTGAAAGACGGCTTCGGCGAGGAGGAAGTGGCCGCCGCCCGGAAGACCTATATGGACGATCGTACGCTTGGCCGTTCGCAGGACGCGGGCTTGGGCCGCCTGCTGGCCCGTAATGCCCAATTCGGCTGGACCATGACGCGGGAGGCCGACTTGGACAAGAAAATCCAAGCCCTCACCACCGCGCAGATCAACGCGACGGTGAAGAAGTACCTGGACCCGGCGGGGATTTCTTACTTCAAGGCCGGGGATTTCAAGAAGGCGGGAATTACGCGGTAGGGTGTTCTACTCGTCGTAGCGGCTCAGGAACAACGTCGCGTCGTGGTCGATCAGGCCGAGACGGAAATGCTGCAACCATCCGAGCCGACCGACCACGTTTCGCAAGTAATTGGAATCCCGCGCGAAGTACACCATCGCCTCCAGTTCGAAATCGAAACAGGAGAGCGTCAAGTTATGCCCATACACTTCAAATGGTCCCGTCGCCGTGGTAACAACCGCCTGTGTTCCGCTCTCGACCGGGATCGCCAACTGCTCAGCATAGTCTCGCTGAAAAATGCAGAATGTGGCGCCGGTATCAACCTTGGCAAGTAACCTCACGCCTCTGTCCGTGCCGAGTCTCAAGCCGATTGGAATTTCGATGCCCGCCTTGGACTGGCCGTAGGAGTGCTTCGATCGAAACGTGAGCGTCTCCATCGCGCTCACCAACCTGCAAATGGTAGATCGTCCCGGTCAATTCGAATCACCAACGGAGGATCGGATAGACAAGCGACCTTAGAGAAGACATCCTTCGAAGTCGCTCCGGTTGCCAGGAGATGATCTCCATCCAACGCAACCCACCGGCCAGCATATTTGTCCCGATTCTCGGCTAACCACTTCATTTCGGCTTCGAACTTAAGAGTCTTCTGGAGTCGCGCCGGGGGATGGAAGAGGTCCCTGAGGGCTGCCATGGCGGTTGGCTTCGCCGAGTGTTCGTCGAGGCGAAGAATGTCGTACCCCCGTAGAGTTTGAAAATCACGCAGGGCCGCAGCTTCGCTTAACCGAGGCTCGACGAGGCCGCCTGTCAGGAAGCCTTTGCTAAGATGCTGTTCGGCGCTGAGCAGGGCGTGTGTCATATAGCCGCTCTTCTATGGTATCTTCGAAAGTCCCAGCAAGCGAAGCGCAGCGAGTTCATCCTCATAGAACCGGGATGCGATTTCCGCGAATGATATGCCGCCCCCGAAGGTCCTTTGGAGTCGAACGAATGCGGCTCCCGGGTGTCTCAATGATTTGTCGATCACGAGTGCGCTTTCCCCGCGATGGAGCGATACTCCGCAGAAGAGAGCCTCTCCCACAACGTCGCGGTTGACTAGGGCGCCACTCACCTTTCCGAAATCGGTCGAGCCGGGACTCACATGAAATGCCAGCGTGGCCTCCTGAGTAACCGGGGGCACGCCGGCGATTTCGGTAATTTTGGAGGATATCTGATCAAAGACCGGAACTAACTGCGGTGCAGTACTCCAATTAGGGTTTGCCACGATGAACGTTGCGGTATCCAGTCCAATCCGAACCGCGGCATTGAGTTTTCGAATGTTAACATTGAGGTAAATGTCGCCTAGGAGTTTGTTGAAAAAGGCGATTTTGCGGTGGAATCCGTGGGCCGTAACCCAAGCTCCGCAGGATTCCGGTCGGGATTCTGGTCAATCGACTCATCGGGAGCGGCGCGAGAGCGCCACATCCGATTTCGTTTGGCCCCTTACG
>SHUD01000033.1 GCA_009697505.1 Bryobacterales bacterium | reverse complement strand
CATGCTCCAGCATCGTCCCTCCACCGGCGAAAACGCCCCAAAACCGTCAGCGGAAGTTGAAATCGAAAAAAGTCAAAATACCATTCATCCCACTGAGCAAACACGACTTACCCAAGGGTCAAAATGCGATAGCCGGACAGCAGTGGGCCGCGACATATAAGACCAAAAAGGTCGACATGGACCATTATGGTCTGATATACTTAGTACGGGATGTTGAAGCTGACCAAGAAAGCGGACTACGGGCTGATCGCCCTCCGTCACCTTAGCGTGACCGCCAAGGCCGGATCACGGGCCAGCGCCTCCGCCAAAGACATTGCCGAGACATATGGGATTCCGCTGCCGCTGCTGTCTAAGGTTCTGCAAAAACTGGCGCGGGGTGGGCTGCTGATTTCCGAGCAAGGTACCAATGGCGGCTACCGGTTGTCGCGCGCGCCGCAGGAAATTAACGCACTGGAAGTGATCCGCACGATTGATGGTCCCATCATTCTGACCCAATGTTTCACTGACCACCCGGGTTGCGATCAGTCGGCGCTGTGCACCGTCCGCGAGCCTTTACGTAAAGTTCATGAAGGGATTCTGAATCTGCTCGCTGGGATTTCGCTGTCCGATCTGGCAAGCGACACCATGCAAGTTCCCAGCGGTGTGGTCCACTCGCAACCGGTCCTGGCTCATATTCAACTGACACCACGATGAAACTACCTATCTACATGGATAACCACGCCACCACGCCGGTGGACCCGCGCGTGTTCGAGGCGATGCGTCCGTACCTGACCAACGTGTTCGGGAACTCGGCCAGCCGTAACCACAGCTTTGGCTGGGAAGCCGAAGAGGCAACGGAGAAAGCTCGCAAGCAGGTGGCCAGCCTGATTGGCGCCACTTCGAAGGAAATTGTCTTCACCAGCGGCGCGACGGAATCCAACAACCTGGCGCTCAAAGGCGTGGCCGAGATGTATGCCGAAAAAGGCAACCATATCATCACGGCGGCAACCGAACATAAAGCGATTCTTGATACCTGCAAGCGCCTGGAAAAGCACGGTGTCCGGGTGACCTACCTGGCCGTTCAGCAGAACGGGTTGGTGGACCTGAACCAACTGCGCGACGCCATCACCGACAAGACCATCCTGATCAGCATCATGCACGCCAACAACGAAATCGGCGTGCTGCAACCGGTGCGCGAGATCGGCAAGATTGCCAAGGAGCGCGGCGTGCTGTTCCATACCGACGGAACCCAGGCGGCGGGCAAGATTCCGGTGAACGTGCTGGAAGACAATATCGACATGATGTCGATCAGCGCGCACAAGATGTACGGACCGAAAGGTGTCGGCGCTCTGTATGTGCGCCGCCGCAATCCGCGCGTGCAGTTGACGGCGCAGATGGATGGCGGCGGGCATGAGCGCGGCATGCGCTCGGGGACGCTGAATATTCCGGGTATTGTCGGGCTTGGCGAAGCCTGCGGGATTGCGCAGGCGGGAATGGCCGAGGAATCCAAGCGCATGGAGTACATGCGCGACAAGCTGAAGGACCGGCTGCTGGCCTCGCTCGACGAGGTCTATATCAACGGGACCATGGAGCACCGGCTGCCGAATAATCTGAACGTGAGCTTCGCTTACGTGGAAGGCGAGAGCCTGCTGATGGGGATCAACGACATCGCGGTATCGAGCGGATCGGCTTGCACTTCCGCGACGCTGGAACCCAGTTATGTTTTGAAGGCATTGGGCGCGGGCGACGACTTGGCGCATTCCTCGATCCGTTTCGGATTGGGGCGTTTCAACAGCGAAGAAGAAGTGGATTACGTGGCGGGGAAAGTCATCGACGTAGTGAAGAAACTGCGCGAGCTGTCGCCGCTTTACGAAATGTTCAAAGATGGCGTGGATTTGAGCAAGGTCCAGTGGACCGCTCACTAAGGAGAAATTATGGCTTACTCCAATAAAGTTCTGGATCATTACAATCACCCGCGCAACGTGGGCTCGATGGATAAGAGCGATCCCAACGTGGGCACCGGCATGGTGGGCGCGCCGGAGTGCGGCGACGTGATGAAGCTGCAGGTGAAGGTCAACCCCGAAACCGGCGTCATCGAAGACGCCAAGTTCAAGACCTTTGGTTGCGGCAGCGCCATCGCCAGCTCATCGCTGGCCACCGAATGGCTGCGCGGCCGCACGGTCGACGAAGCGCTGGCCATCAAGAACACCGACATCGTCAATGAACTCAGTCTGCCGCCGGTCAAGATTCATTGCTCGGTGCTGGCCGAAGATGCGATCAAGGCGGCCATCAACGATTACAAGGCAAAGAGCGGGGTCACAGCCAAGGAGACCGCCACGGCGTAAGGTTCCCATGGTTGAAGTCACTTCTAAAGCCGTCGAGAAAATCCGCCAGGCGTTTCAGCGCGAGGGCGTGCAGGGCGGCTTGCGTCTGGGCGTGCTCGGCGGCGGCTGTTCCGGGCTGAGCTATCAGTTCAAGTTCGACGCCAAGCCGCGGCCTACCGACCAGGTGTTCAATTTCGACGGCGTGCAAGTGTTCGTCGACCCCAAGAGCCTGGTGTTTCTGGACGGGATGACGCTCGACTGGAAAGATTCGCTGATGCAGTCCGGATTCGTCTTCGACAATCCGCACGCCAAGAAGAGCTGCGGCTGCGGGACGTCTTTCTCCGGCTGATCAGGTTCGCGGGATGCGGTTCTACGAAGCGCTAGGTCTGGAACCCGGTCTCATGCTCGACGCGCAGGATCTCCAGCGGCGTTTCTACGAACGCAGCCGCCAGTGGCATCCGGACCGCCGCGCCCGTGCCGGCGCGGCGGAACAGCAAAAAGCTCTGGAAATGACGGCGGTCCTGAATGATGCTTTCCGCACGCTGCGGGATCCGGTGGCGCGAGCCGGATATTTTCTGGAAGAGCACAAAATCGTTTCTTCGAAGCATCCGCCCGCCGAATTGCTAGAAGAAGTGTTTGAGATGAACATGGCGCTGGACGAGCTGCGCCGCGGCGACGAATCCGCGCGGCCGCAATTGATCGACGCGCGCGACCGCTTTGTCAAGTTGCTCGCGGAGATCGATCACGGCCTTTCGGCGCTGTCTATTCAGTACGATAAGTCGCTGCGAGGGACACCGGATGAATCGCTGCTGCTGGCGATCCGCGGGGTGCTCGACCGGCGGCAGTACGTGTCGAACCTGATTAGGGATGTAGAGAAGGAATTGAATGTCCACGTTTCAAATTGACTTCGGTAATGCGCAGTCAACCATCGTAGGGATCGATCTCGGCACCACCAACAGCCTGGTGGCCGTGATGGAACCCACGGGCCCGCGCATTCTGTCCGGCATCGTTCCCAGCGTGGTGTCGGTGACGTCCGATGGTCAAGTGATTGCCGGCGGGGACGCGCGCGCGATGCTGATCACGCATCCGGAGCGCTCCGTCTACTCGGTGAAGCGGCTGATGGGACGCGGCGCGGACGACATTCAGGATGAGTTAAAGCTGTTCCCGTTTCATTTGGCCGATTCGAGCGAATCCGTGTTGCGCCTGCAATTGGGCGAAAAGGTGATGACGCCGCCCGAGGTTTCGGCCCACATTCTCCGCAAGCTCAAGAACGACGCCGAAGCGGAGTTGGGGACTCCCATTACACAAGCCGTGATCACGGTCCCGGCGTACTTCAATGACGCCCAGCGCCAGGCCACCAAAGACGCGGGGCGCATCGCCGGCCTCGAAGTCCTGCGCCTGGTGAACGAGCCGACGGCGGCAGCGTTGGCCTACGGGCTCGACAAACGTAAGGAAGGCATCGTCGCGGTTTACGATTTCGGCGGCGGTACGTTCGATATCTCCATTTTGCGGCTGCACGACGGCATCTTCGAGGTACTGGCCACCAACGGCGACACGCACCTGGGCGGCGACGACATCGACAACATGCTGCTGCGGATCGCGTTCGAAGATATTCAGTCCGAGTGGGGCCAGGACATATCGGCCAAAGCCGATGCCGTTCAACTTTTGCGCCGGGCGGTGATCGAAGCCAAGGAAAAACTGTCCTTCGTGCCGTCGGCAGTAATCCATTTCGAGTTCGGCGGCAAGAGCTATCAACGCGAGATCACGGTGGACGTTTTCAACCGCCTGATCGAGCCGATTGTCGAACGAACGCTGGCTCCCTGCCGCGCCTGCATTGCCGACGCCGGTGTCAAAGTCGAGGACATCAACGAAGTCGTCATGGTGGGCGGGTCGACACGTATCCCGCTGGTACGATCTGCCGTGGAGAAGTTGTTCCGCTCGCGGCCGCACACCGAGTTGAATCCGGACGAAGTGGTGGCTCTCGGAGCCGCCGTCCAAGCCGGGGTTCTCTCCGGCGACGTGCAGGACCAGTTGCTGCTGGACGTCACGCCGCTGTCGCTCGGCATCGAGACCATGGGTGGGCTGGTTTCCAAGCTCATTCACCGCAACTCGACGATTCCCGCCTCCGCCAGCGAGCAGTTCACCACGGCCGTGGACGGCCAGCGCAACGTGCTGATTCACGTGATTCAGGGAGAGCGGGAACTCGTCAAAGACTGCCGGAGCCTGGCGCGCTTCGATCTCAAAGACCTTCCGCTGATGCCGGCGGGGCTCGCGCGGATAGAGGTGCGTTTTCTGATCGACGCCAACGGCATCCTGAGCGTTACGGCGCGGGATGTACGCACCGGAGCAGAACAGAGCATCGATGTGAAACCATCCTACGGCTTGTCGGACGAACAGGTGGAAGCCATGATCCTGGAGTCGTTCGAAAAAGCCGGAGCGGATTTCCAGGAGCGCCAGGTGCGCGAGGCGCGCGTCGAAGCCGATTCGATGCTTGCCGCCGTGGAGAAAGCACGGCACGATCCCACGTATCGGGAACTCACCGGCGCTGAGCGGAACGCCATCGACGCCAGCATCCAGGACCTGTTGACCGTCTACAACGGCACCGATCATCTGGCGATTCGTGAGAAACTTGATCAGTTGAACGGCGCGACGCTGCATCTGGCGGAAAATATGATGAACACGGCCGTCCGCGGCGCCCTCAAAGGCACGAAGATCTAACCAACGATCTCAAGGAGCAACCCATGCCCCAGTTGACGTGGAGTGACCTGGAAGACATCGCCCTGGCGCTGTACGACAAGTTCCCAGAACAGGACCCCTCCTCCATCCGCTTCACGGACCTGCATAAGTGGATAACCGAACTCGACGACTTCGCCGACGACCCGAAAAAGTCGAACGAAGCCAAGCTCGAAGCCATCCAGATGGCCTGGCTCGACGAATACCAGGAGGGTAAGTGAGGCGGCTGCGATTCCCCGCCCTGGCGGCGGTGCTGCTGTTTGCGGCCGCGCCGGTGCCGGCGCAGACGGCGGCGCCTTCCAAAACTGGCGCGAGCAAGACCGGCACGGCCAAGTCCGCATCGAGCAAGTCTGCCGTAAGCAAGAGCGCCGCCCCCCGGCCCGCTCCCGAACCTGTGGGCATCACGCCGGAGATGCGCATCGTCGCCGCGCACATCACCGCCAATGCGCTGCGCGGCCACGTGTCGTTCTTGGCGTCGGATCTCCTGGAAGGACGAGACACGCCCTCGCGCGGATTGGATGTGGCGGGCGAGTACATCGCCGCGCAGTTCCGGCGCTTCGGGCTGGAGCCCGGCGGCGATGACGGCTATTTCCAGACCGTGACGCTCAAGCCGGACGACCCGGACTCGCCGAAATCGCGCAACGTCGCGGGTATTTTGCGAGGTTCCGATCCGGCTCTCAGGGAAACGTACGTGCTGCTCTCCTCGCACTACGACCACGTTGGGCTGGCGAAAGGCGGAGCGGATCTGGTCTTTAACGGAGCCAACGACGATGCCAGCGGAACCGCGTCGGTACTGGAATCGGCGTATGCTCTTGCCTCGCTGCATCCGCGCCCCAGGCGCAGCGTGGTCTTCGTGCTTTTCTGCGGCGAGGAGAAGGGGTTGCTCGGCTCGAAATACTATGCGCGGCACCCTGTGGTTCCGCTGGAAAAGACCATCGCGCATCTCAATCTGGAGCAGATGGGCCGCACGGATTCCTCGCAGGGACCGCAGCTCAACAGCGCGAACGTCACCGGGTTTGACTTTTCCGATATCCCGAAGTTACTGGTGGATTCCGGCCGCCGCATCGGCGTCACCGTATCCAAGGTCGACAAAGCCGGCGACGATTACTTTAACCGGTCCGACAACGGTCCGCTGGCGATTGCAGGCGTCCCCGCGCACACCATGAGCGTCACCTATGGATTCCCCGACTATCACAAGCCCGGCGACGAGTGGCAGAAGCTCGATTACGACAACATGGCCAAAGTCACGCAGGCAGTGGGAATTGGAATGTTGCGGCTGGCGCAGGCGGTGACCGCGCCAAAGTGGAGCGAAACGTACGCACCCGCTAAAGCCTACGTCGAAGCGGGCCGCAAGCTGAACGGGAAGTGATCCCCACTACTTGTTGGCGCTGAGCGCCTTTATGATTTCCCCGGTGAATCCTTTGGCGTCACCAAAAAGCATGAGCGTCTTATCCAGATAGTACAGCTCATTGTCGATGCCCGCGAAGCCCGGGTTCATACTGCGCTTGATCACCATGACGGTGTGGGCTTTGTCGACATCCAGGATCGGCATCCCGTAAATGGGACTGGTCTTGTCGTGGCGCGCGCAGGGATTGACGACGTCGTTGGCGCCGATCACCAGAGCCACGTCGGCTTCCGCGAAGTCCGGATTGATGTCTTCCATCTCATGCAGCTTGTCGTAGGGGATATCGGCCTCGGCCAGCAGCACGTTCATGTGGCCGGGCATGCGGCCCGCCACCGGGTGGATGGCGAAGTCCACCTGCACGCCGCGCTTGTTCAGAAGGTCGGTCAGTTCACGCAGCTTGTGCTGCGCCTGCGCCACGGCCATGCCGTAGCCCGGGACGACGATCACGCGGCGGGCGCTCTCCAGAATCGACGCCGCATCTTCAGCCGAAGCCGAGCGCACCGGCTTCGTGTTGGCTTGCGCCGCCGTCGTGGCCTGCGCCTGACCGAAAGCCCCGAACAACACGTTGGCGAAAGACCGGTTCATGGCCTTGCACATGATCACCGAGAGAATGAAACCGGAGGACGCGTTGACCGCGCCCGCGATGATCAGCAGGCGGTTTTCGAGGGCGAAGCCCATGGCCGCGCAGGCCGCTCCAGCGTAAGAGTTGAGCAGTGCGATTACGGTGGGCATATCGCCGCCGCCGATGGGCAGGATCAGCAGAACACCGAACAGCAGCGACAGCGCAATGAACGCCGGAAACACCCAAGCCGGAGCCGGTGCCGCGATCATCCACACGCCAAGCACTCCCGCGATGGCGAACAACAACAGGTTGACGAAGTTTTGGCCTTTGTAGGTCATCGGCCGCGTGGGAACAATCTCCTGCAACTTGCCGAAGGCCATCACGCTGGCCGTGGTCGTCAGGTAGCCCAGCAGGCTCTCAATCACAATGGCGACCATTTTGAAGCCGGTGGTGGGGTCTCCGGCGGCGGCGTCCTTGTAGAACTCCGCCGAGCCGACCAGTGCCGCGGCCAAGGCACCAAACGCGTGCGACAGCGCCGTCAACTGCGGCACGGAAGTCATCGGCATCAGATACGCCAGGGGAGCGCCCACGGCGGCTCCGGCCACAAACGCGCCGAAGATCCATTCGTAGCTGACGATTTCGTGGCGCAGAAGCGTGCCCACCACCGCCAGCAGCATTCCGAATTCACCCGCGAAGACTCCGCGCCGCGCCGTGACCGGCGAGCTCAGCCATTTGATGGACAGGACCACGCACAACGCGGCAATGATATAGGCTGCCTGCCAAAAGGAATCGTTCATTTGCCGCCGGTTTCCTTCTTCTTGAACATCTTGAGCATGCGGTCGGTGATCAAAAACCCGGCGACGATATTGATGGTGGCGAACATGACGGCGATAACGCCCAGAATCTTGCTGAGTTGAGGGGAGCCTCCGTTGCCGGAAACCAGAATCGCTCCGACCACCGAAATCGCCGAAATGGCGTTGGTCAGCGACATCAGCGGCGTGTGCAGCAGCGGCGACACCTTCCGCACCAGTTCCAAGCCCAGCGGGACCGCTAAAACTAGAACGTACAAACTAATTTCGATCTCGTTGCTCATAATGGATTTTGCGGATTCTCTTTCAGGCCCGGGAAGCGGTCACGCCCAGCAGCTCTTGCACTCGTGAATTCACGATCTGTCCGTCGCGGACCACCAGAGTATCGCGCGTGATCTCGTCGGCGGTGTCAATGTTGAGCACGCCTTCCTTGGTCATCATGTTCTTCAGAAACGTGACCAGGTTGCGGCCATACATCTGGCTGGCATGATTGGGCACCGTAGCTGGAACATTAATCGGACCCACGATCGTCACTCCGTTTTCAGCGATGGTGGCCCCGGCCTTGGTCAATTCACAATTGCCGCCGCGTTCAGCCGCCAGGTCGACGATCACCGACCCCGGGCTCATCCCCAGCGCCATTTCCCGCGTAATCAGGATAGGAGCTTTGCGGCCCGGCACGGCCGCGGTGGTAATCACCACGTCCATTTCCTTGAGCACCGCGGCCATCTGTTCACGCTGGCTGCGGATTTCCTCGTCGGTCAGAGCGCGCGCGTAGCCTCCCTGGCCTTCTCCGGCGGCGCCGATCGTGATATTCACGAACTTGGCGCCCAGGCTTTCGATCTGTTCTTTGACCGCGGAGCGCACGTCGTATCCGCTGACTACGGCTCCCAAACGCCTGGCCGTCGCGATGGCCTGCAATCCGGCCACACCGGCGCCCAGAACCAGCACGCGCGCCGGAGCCACCGTTCCCGCCGCGGTGCTCATCATGGGAAACATGCGCGGCAAAGTGCTCGCCGCGATCAGGACGGCCTTGTATCCGGCGATGGACGCCATCGAAGACAACACGTCCATACTCTGCGCGCGCGTGATGCGCGGGACCAATTCCATGGAAAACAAAGTCGCCCCGGCTTCCGCATAGCGGGCCGATAATTGCGGATCGCTCAGGGGATCGGCCATGCCGATCACAATTTGCCCCCTGCGCACCAAGCCGCCGGGTTCCGGCGCGCGCACGGTCAACAAGATCTGGGCGCCTTCGGAGACCGCGGCGGCGTTCGCGGCAACCGTCGCGCCTTTGGCCGTATATTCTTGGTCGGGAAAGCCCGCTTCTTCGCCCGCCCCACATTCCACAACGACGCTGGCTCCTGCTTTCGCCAGCAGGTCGATCACTTTCGGAGTCATCGCGACGCGGCGTTCGCCTGTCAGCGTCTCCCTTAATACACCTATCGACAGACCCAAGGCAGTAACATCCTCCTAGCGGTAATCTTCCTGCAGTTCGCGCAACGCCGCCGTGCCGGGACACAGCTTTTCATATGGCAGGCTCCACAGGGCGGCTGCGGGCGTACCGTTCATCTCATGCAGATTGGCAACTGTCTCATCGACGTAAAGCAGCCCGGTAGCAATAGAACTCTGGTTTTCCTGCAAATAATTGAGGACCTTCCTCCGGTCGGTGGGATCGTAGTCCTTGGGGACCGCGCTAAAACGCACGACGCTGCCGTCGTGCATGGTCACCGTAGTGGTCCCGCTGGGCCCGATGGTGGCCAGGATTTCGGATGCGGGCGGCACGAAATCGGCCTCCGTGGTCCGCTGCATATGCTTCCGCGTGTATAGGTAACTCTTGGTGGAACCGTTGTGATCGTTAAAGGTAACGCACGGAGAGATCACATCCACCAGGGCGAATCCGCGATGCGCGATCGCGGCCTTCAGAATCGGAACCAACTGCTCTTTGTCGCCGGAGAAGCTGCGCGCCACGAAAGTAGCGCCGATGCTGAGAGCCAGCATGGCCGGATCGATGGGCGACATGCGATTGGCCTCACCGCGTTTGCTCTTGGAGCCGACGTCGGCGGAAGCCGAAAATTGTCCTTTGGTCAAGCCGTACACGCCGTTGTTCTCGATCACATACAGCATCTTGACGTTGCGCCGGATGGCGTGGCACAAATGTCCTAGGCCGATCGAAAGCGAATCGCCGTCGCCGGAAACACCAATGTAGGTGAGTTCGCGGTTAGCCGCATTGGCTCCGGTGGCAATGGCGGCCATGCGTCCGTGCGCCGAGTTGAAACCGTGCGCGCCGTTGACAAAATACGTCGGGGTCTTCGAGGAACAGCCGATACCGCTCAGCTTGGCGATCATGTGCGGCTCAATGGAGAGTTCCCACAGCGCGCGGATCAAGGCCGCCGTGATCGAATCATGGCCGCAGCCGGCGCACAAAGTGGACATGGCGCCTTCGTAATCGCGAAGGTTCAGTCCAATGGCGTTGCGGTGCAGACTCGGGTGTACGGCAATGGGTTTGGCGATGGATGGCATTTCTCTTGATTACTCCCAGGTATCGGACACGACGGTCCGGCGGGATTCCTCGGTTCTAGGCACCTTGCTGACCAATTCCGTCGGAACCTGCGTAATGATCGGCTCCACAACATGACGCGCGCTCAAGGGGAAGCCGCCGTAACTCAGCACGGACCGCAGGCGGTCCTTGGGCACGGCTGTTTCCAGAAGCAGCAAGGAACGCAGCTGCGCGTCGCGATTCTGCTCCACCACGAAACAATAGTTGTGGCGCATGATGAATTCTTCCACGCCGCTGTCAAAGGGGAACCCGCGGATGCGCATGTAGTCGGCCACAATCCCGCGCGCGGCCAGAAGGTCCACGGCTTCGCGCACCGCCGGATCGCAGCCGCCAATCGTAATAATCCCGATGCGGGCGCCCGGGCGCGTGTGTACGGCCGGCGCGGGCACGAACTTCGCCGCGGCAGTATGCTTCTTAAGCAGACGGTCGACCACTTCCTGGTATTCATCGGGCGTCTCGGTATAGCCGCCAAACTTATTGTGCCCGGAACCGCGCGTGAAGAACGCGCCCTTGGGGTGAACGCCGGGAAGTGTCCGCGCCGCGATAAAGTTCTCATCCTCGTTGTAATAGCGCTGGAACTTGGCCATCTGGCTGAGTTGTTCGGCATTGAGCACACGGCCGCGATCCGGCCGGTAGCTCTCGTCCCAATGGAACCGCGGCACCACCCAGTCGTTCATGCCGATGTCCAGATCCGTCATCATGAACACCGGCGTCTGGAACCGCTCGGCGAGATCGAAGGCCTTCGGAGCGAATTCAAAACACTCGGCCGGGTTCGACGGAAACAGCAGAATATGTTTGGTGTCGCCGTGGGAGGCATAGGCAGCCTCCATCAGATCGCCTTGTTGGGTGCGTGTAGGCATGCCCGTCGATGGCCCCACCCGTTGCACATCGATGACAACGGCGGGAATCTCGGCGTAGTAGGCCAATCCCAACAGCTCGTTCATCAGCGAAATACCAGGACCGGAAGTGGAAGTAAAAGCACGCGCGCCATTCCAGGAAGCGCCAATCACCATGCCGATGGCGCCCAACTCGTCTTCGGCCTGCAGAACGCAATAATTGTTTTCGCCTGTCGCGGGATCCTTGCGGTACGTCTCGCAGAATTCCCGAAACGCGTCCATGATGGAGGTCGAAGGCGTGATGGGATACCACGCCGCCACCGTCGCGCCCGCATATAGACAACCCAGCGCCGCCGCCGTATTGCCGTCAATCAGAATCTTGTCTCCGTTGGCATCCATCTTCTCCAAATAGAAGGGCAAGGGACAGGCAAAAGTCTCCTTGGCGTAGTCATAGCCAAGTTTTAATGCCTTCAGGTTCGACTCACGCATCGCCTTCTTGGTGGCGAACTTTTCGTCAAGCAACTGCACGACCACGCCCATGTCGACATCGAGCATGGCCACCAGCGTCCCGGCATAGGCGATGTTTTTCATCAGGATGCGCTCGCGCGACTCCCCGAAGCTCTCATTGCACATCCGCGAGAAGGGAACGCCCAAAATCGTGATGTCGTCACGGCACAGGTGCGGGTCCAGCGGCCAGGTGGAATCGTAGAGCAGATAGCCGCCTTCGCGGACTTCCGCCACGTCCTGGGCATAGGTCTGCGAGTTCATGGCGACCATCAGGTCGTAATCCAGCGCGCGCGCGGTGTAGCCGTCCTTATTGACGCGAATTTCATACCACGTGGGCAGTCCCTGAATATTGGAGGGGAACAGATTCTTGCCGGAAACCGGGATGCCCATGCGAAAGATGGCCTGCATGAGCAGGCTATTGGCGCTGGCCGAGCCGGTGCCATTCACATTCCCCAGTTTGATGGCAAAGTCGTTCACTCGAGTCCGTAGGAGCTGATGCACGCAATTATCCTTTGTCAAACCTGCGCTAACGCTGGTTCCGTAACCGCCGTACCCGCGTATGAAATGAGGAGTTCAAACTTCTGCATGTCCCAGGCCGCCGTGGGGCAGCGCTCCGCGCAGAGTCCGCAGTGGACGCACAAATCCTCGTCTTTGAGCATGAGCCTGCTGGTCTGCGGCAACGGCGTGGAAGCATACAGTGCCTGCTCGGGATTCACCGCCGGAGCGGAAAGGCGCTCGCGCACCTCCGCCTCCTCGCCGTCGCGCGTGATGGTGAGGCACAGCAGCGGACAGATGTCCACGCAGGCGTCGCACTCGATGCACTTGGCCGCTGTAAACGCCGTCTCCACGTCGCAATTGAGGCAGCGCTGCGCTTCACGCGCGGTTTGCTCGACGTCGAAACCCAGCTCCACTTCGAGGCTCAATTCCTCGAAGCGGCGCTGCAAATCGACATGCTTCATCTTCTGCCGCGCCACCGGGTTGTAATCGTTGTGATAGCTCCACTCGCTGATCCCCATTTTCTGGGTGATCAGGTTCATGCGATCCGGCGGACGCTCGGTCAGTGGAATGCCCTGGCAGTGGTTGTGGACGGAAATCGCCGCGGCATGGCCATGCGCCACGGCCCAGATGATATTTTTCGGACCCCAGGCGGCATCTCCTCCAAAGAAAACGCCCGGACGCGAGCATTGCATGGTGGTCTCATCGACCGCCGGCATATCCCACTTGTCGAAATCGATGCCGACATCACGTTCAATCCAGGGGAAGGAATTTTCCTGGCCGATCGCCAGGATCACATCATCGGCCGGGATGATCACGGTGTCAATGACACGGGACTTTTTAGCTTCGGCGTCCCACTCCAGGCGCTCGAATTCCATGCCCTTCAGAACCCCGTTTTCCAGTACGAAACGTTTGGGCGCATGGTTGATCACGATCTCGATGCCTTCTTCTTCGGCATCTTCGAGTTCCCATGGCGACGCCTTGAAGTAGGCGCGCGGCCGGCGGGCCATCACTTTGATGTCTTTTCCGCCCAGCCGCCGCGAAGTCCGGCAGCAATCCATGGCGGTGTTGCCGACGCCGATGATCAGCACCTTTTCGCCAATGGACTCGATATGGTTGAACGCGACCGACTCCAGCCAGTCGATGCCTAAGTGAATGCGGTCGGTATCGTTGCGGCCGGGAATATCGAGATTCTTGCCGCGCGGCGCTCCGCTGCCCACGAAAACCGCGTCGAAGCGCCCCGCCAATCCATGCCCCAGCAAGTCCTTCATGCTGGTCACCGGCGAGTTATAGCGGATGTCGACGCCCATATCCAGGATGGCCGCGGTTTCGTCCGCCAATACATGCTCGGGAAGGCGGAACGAGGGGATGTTGCTGCGCATCAAGCCACCCGGCTTGTCGTACTTTTCAAAAATCACCACTTCGTAGCCCAGCGGCATCAGATCGTTGGCTACCGTTAGTGACGCCGGGCCCGCGCCGATACAGGCGACGCGTTTCCCGTTCTTTTTCTCCGGCGCCCGCGGCAGAAGGTGGCCGATCTCACCCTTCAAGTCCGCGGCCACGCGCTTCAATCTGCAAATCGCTACCGGTTTCCCGTCCAGACGCCCACGGCGGCAGGCCGGCTCACACGGGCGATCGCAAGTGCGCCCGAGAATGCCGGGAAATACGTTGGACTCGCGATTCAGCATGTAGGCGTCGGTAAAACGCCCCTGTGCGATCAGCCGGATGTATTCCGGTACATTGGTATGCGCTGGACACGCCCACTGACAATCGACGACCTTATGAAAATACGCTGGATCGTCCGTATTCGTCCGCTTCACTCAGCCTCCCACCCCATGGATCGAGCAGAAAATTTAATTGTAACAACTTGCGCGAGGCCGATGACAATTTGTTTGCATCAACTCGTGCCCGTTAGTAGGTACAGAACCGCAAAGTACCCTCTCTAAAATTATCGCGCATCGCGGCCCGGTAAGCCGGCTGTAATTTCGCGGCGTCTGCGCGACAATAAGAGTGACAACTGGGAGTCATATGCTGTCACGCTCTAGCCCACGCATCCTGACTTGCCTGGCGGTGGCGCTGTTGATCGCCGGCACGGCGCTGGCGCTCAACCCCGATCACAAGATCACGCAATATTCCCACCGCATCCGGCAGGTGCAGCGAGGTATTCAGCCCGCGTTTATCTCTGTCGTGAAGCAGACCCGCGATGGTTACCTGTGGCTGGGAACGCAGGACGGCGTCATCCGCTTTGATGGCGACCGCTTTTCTCCGGTTCCCGCGTTGCAGGAGCCCTCCCTGCGCGACGTGTGGGCCCGGGATATTGAAGAGGACCGCGCGGGCAACATCTGGATGACCGCCGACGATTACCGTATGATACGCGTCTCCCCGCAGGGGGTAAAAGTTTTCAGCGAGAGCGACGGGCTGCCAACCAAAGAGTTTTCCTGCGTATTCATGGGACCTGCCGGTGAGATTTGGGCTTGCACGGGGAATGGCCTGGTGCGATTCCAGGGAGACCAGTTTGCAACATTTCAGGCTCCCTCTCCTTTTGCGACGCGCCCGATCGCCGGCTGTCAAGCCGCGGGCGGAAAGATTTGGATTGGTGGCGGATCGTCGCTCGAGTCCTGGGACGGCACGGCGTTTGCCCCGGTTTCGCTCCGCTCGGTGGTGGGCGAACTCGCGATCCGGTCGTTGCTCTGTGTCGGAGAAGATGTGTGGATCGGCACGGGCAAGGGTTTGGTCCGCGTAAGAGGCCAGCAAGAAACCCTGTATACGACTAAGGATGGCCTGGCCGACAATGTGATCCTTACCGTCGCGCCGGGATCGGGTGGCGCGATCTGGGCAGGTACGCGCAAGGGTTTTAGCCGGATTCGCAGCGGTGACATCGAAAGCTATGACACCAGCGACGGACTTTCACAGAATACGGTGGCCGCTCTGGGTGAGGATAGCGAGGGAACTCTCTGGGTGGCCACCAAGAATGGCTTGGATCAGTTCCTGGACGGCTCCTCGACCCGCTACACGCATACCGAAGGGCTACCCGGCAACAACATGGGGCCGGTGTTTGCGGACCGCCGCGGCGTGCTTTGGGCGGGAACGCTGGAAGGCGGCCTGGCTCGTTTCGACGGCCGTCTGTTTGTGACCGTGGCCAATCTGGGATCGGGAAAAGTTACGTCTCTGGCTGAATCGGGCGGCACCCTTTGGGCGGGCACCGAACACGGGCTCCGGCGCCTGCAAGACGGGCAGCCCCGCGAGAGCTATGGCGTGGAGCAAGGTCTGCCGTCCTCCGAGATCCGGTCCTTGTTCAGCGACCACAACGGGACTCTGTGGGCGGGCACGCGTAGGGGCGTCGCCGTTTTTCGCGATGGGCGCTTCTTCACACCGGCAGTTTTGGCCAAGGAGCTGACCGGGCCGGTTGCCGCCATCGGTGAAACGCAAGATGGGACAATTTTGCTGGCGCTGGAGCACGAGAGCCTATACCTATACAAAGATGGCGCCGTCCGCAAGTTTGAAGACACATCGTCGCCCGGGCCACGCCTGCGCTTCCAGGATGTGAACTCTGTCTACACGGATGCGGAAGGGGTGGTCTGGATGGGCGCCAACGGAGGCGGCTTGGGGATGTGGCGGAATGGTAAATTCTCCCGCTTCCTGATGCGGGATGGCTTATTCGACAACGAAATCTACGGCTTGGTCCCCGATGGTAAGGATCGCTTGTGGATGGTGTGCAGCAATGGCTTCTTCTGGGTCAACCGGTCCGATTTGTTCCAGTACGCGGCCGGGAAGGTTCCGAAGATTACCAGTACGCCCCACACTCCCCTGGATGGCCTCCGGTCGCAACAAGGAACCGCCGGCGTGCATCCGGCCGGCGCCCGTACCAGAGACGGCCGCCTGTGGTTTTCCAGTACGAACTCCTTGCTGGCATTCGCGCCGGATTCGCGGAACGGCACCGCCACTCCCCAGGTAAAGGTCGAAGAGGTAACCGTCAACGGCTCCAGCATGGACACCAGCCGCGCCATCCGGCTGGAGCCGGGAACGGACAGCGTTGCGTTGCGTTACACCGTGGTTACGTTCCTCTCGCCCAACCGTGTGACGTTCCGCTATATGCTGGAAGGTCACGACAAGGGCTGGACCGATGCGGGGGCGCGCCGCGAAGCGTTCTACACCAACCTGCCGCCGGGGAAATTCCGGTTCCGCGTCGCCGCCTGCAGCGGGACGTTCCCGTGCAAGGAAACCACCAGCGCGCTGGATTTCGAGATTCTCCCGCACCTGTACCAGCGTCCGTGGTTCATCGCGCTGTGCGCGGCCTTGCTGGTGTTCCTGGTCTGGGCTTCCCACCGTGTCCGCGTGCGCCAGTTGCGGGCGCAATTCGTGCTGGTCCTGACCGAGCGCAGCCGCATCGCGCGCGAGCTTCATGACACCCTGATTCAAGGATTTTCCGGAATCACGATGCAGATGCAAGCCTTTGCAAACCGGCTCCAGCTTCCCGCGGACCGGCAGGCGCTGGGCGAGATTATCCGCGACGCGGGTATCTGCTTACAGGAGACCCGCCGCTCGGTGGCCGGACTGCGCGCGGGAACCGGACCGAAGGCCGGGCTGGCGGACGCCATCGCGGACGCCGCGCGCCAGCTCACGCAAGAGCGCGGCATCAAACTGAAGCTGCATCTGGATGACGGCCATCAGCACCTCCCCGCGGACGTCAAGTACAACCTGCTGTGCATCGCCCAGGAAGCCATCACCAATTCGATCAAGCACGCCGGAGCCGACACCATTGAAGTGACCTTGGCCTGTTCCTCGCGGGCATTGCACCTCTTTGTTTACGACGATGGCCGGGGCATGGCACAGCCGGGTAACGGAGCGAATCGCAACGACGACGGCCATTACGGGTTGATCGGCATGCGGGAGCGCGCCAGCCAAATCGGGGCCGAGTTTGAAATTTCCAGCGCCCCTGGCCAGGGTACGACGGTTTCCGTTCACGTGCCGGCCAGTAAAGAAGCCCCGCTGGCATCTCCAGTGGAAACAGTAGAGGCAGTCCCATGAGCAACTCCATTACTATTTTGTGTGTCGACGATCACCCGCTGGTGCGAAAAGGAATCGCGGCCATCCTCGCCAATGAACCCGATATCAAGCTGGTGGCCGAGGCCGGAAGCGGACAGGAAGCGGTAGAAGCCTTCCGCGCGCATCGCCCGGAAATTACCCTGATGGATCTTCGCCTTCCGGGAATCGACGGGATTGAAGCGACCAAGCAGATCCGTAAGATCGATCCGGAGGCGAAGATCCTGGCGCTGACCAGCTACGATGGCGATCAGGAAATTTACCGCGCTCTGGAAGCCGGCGTCCGCGGCTATTTATTGAAGGAAATGGTCCACACCGAAATCGTGCGCGCCATCCGTGTCGTGCAATCCGGCAAGCACCTGATGCCGCCCGAGGTCGCCGTGCGGCTGAGCGAACACTTCCCGCAGGTCGCCCTCACTCCGCGCGAGATCGAAGTGCTGCAGCACGTGGCGAAAGGTTACGGCAACAAGGAGATCGGCATTCGTCTGGGCACGGCGGCGGGCACGATCAAGATGCACCTGCAAAACATTCTCGCGAAGCTCGGCGCTTCCGACCGCACGCACGCGGTCACGCTGGCCATCCGCCGCGGCATTATCTATATCGACCGCTAAAGATTTACCGCTGGGTTTCCTTCCAGAACAGTTCGGCATCGGACCGCCGAACGTAGTTGGCGTCGATCCCGGCCGGGTCCCGCGCTTCACCACGAAGAAACTTCTCGCGTGCGATCCGGCCGATGGCCCCAGCCATCGCGGGCGGCGCTTCCGTGCGGGAACGTTCCAGCTCCAATCCCCGCGTGATGAACTCCAGTTCGCCCTTGGGCAGCGAGGACAGCCAGGCTGGCAGGGTGGTCACCACCTCGGCGCAAACCGCGGTCAACGCGGAATCGTAGACGGCGCCGTAAACTTCCCCGCGCCGCGCGTCTATCGCCACCGCGCGCAATGCGCGCCTACCAAAGAACGCCAAGGCTTGCAGGTTCGAAACGGCCACGACCTTGCGTCCGCTAGCCTCCGCGAGTCCCTTCACGGCGGTCAGACCGACGCGGACTCCGGTGAAAGACCCCGGCCCGGAGGCCGCGGCAAATCCATCGAGTGAAGCCACCGACAACCCATGCCGCGCCAGCAATTGTTCGATCGCGGGAAACAGCGTGTGCCCAAATCCCTCCGGGGAATGCAGCGTGACCTCTTCCCCCACGCCCCCTTGCTCCACCCTGCACCCGTCGACCAAAGCGATGCTGCCGGTTTCACCGGTCGTATCGACCGCGAGAATGCGCACGCCTACGGAACCAGCCGGTACACTTTGTCCAACGTGTAGGCCTTTCCGTTGGCATTGAGCAGCAGCACGCGCAGGCTCACGACCGCCGGGAACTTGTTGGCGATCGAGGGAAGAATGGTCAGCGTGCCTTCCCTCCCCGTTCCCGCCACGCGGTAGCCTTCGCCGTCGAGCGCCACTTCGGCAGTCCATGCCACCAGAAGCGAGCGCGTTCCACGCGTGTCGCGTTTGATCTTGAGCGCGAATTTGGCCGACCACGCCAGCGAAATCTGGTCCCCTTCCGGCGCCGCGATTTCAAACGGCACCTTGAGCGGATTCTGCTCGACTTCCTGCACCGGCACGCGCCGTGAATCGAACTTATAGGACTTGAGCATGCCTTCCTTGCGGCCCTCGCGCGACACGCGCAACACCCAGTCATGGGTCTTGTCGGGAGGCTCTCCCGTAAAGTGCATCCCCTTGTAATCCTTTTGCGGAACCAACTCACCCGTGGCCGGATTCATCCAGGTGACGTCGTAGTTGTGATTCTCGACCGTCAGCTCCACCAAGCCGGGCTTCTCCATGTACACGATGTATTCCACGCCTTCCAGCGCCACCGCGCGCGCGCCGTCCACGTCGAAATAGGGTTCCAGTTCCCAATACCGGCTATTGGCCATGAATTCGGCCCACACCTTCATGGCGGGACCGGAGCCGGAAGCCGGATACTGCCCGTTCATCGTCGCGTTCCACAGATCGCGCTGCGACTGAATGCCGGTATTCAGCGCCGGGCGCTGATAGAACTGATGTTCCACCGCACCCACGTTGGCATCCACGGTTCCGTAGCTCAGCACATTCATCCAGCCGTCGCCGGCCAGTGGAGCGGATGTCGCGGCGGCCAGCGTAGTCCGGGGATGCGCATACGGATCCAGCTTCTGCAGCAGCACGCCGGCGTCTTTGAGAAGCGCGCGGCCATGCGGAGCAGCCTCAAAGCCAGGCACTCCCGCCCACGTGATATTGAATGCGGCAAAACGGGAAACCATCTCGCCGATATATTGCGCGCGCGGTCCCGCCTCCGCCGGAATAGCGGCCAATACGATATCTGCTGTCAATCCCTTCGCAGTGATGGCGCGGATCCGTTCGGCGGCCTCGCGCAAATCGGCTCCCGCGTCGAGCGGCACGCGGAGATGCGTGAATTTCTCCCGTGTATATTGCTCAACCGCGCGATCGAAATCGGCGCGCGGCGTTGTGACGAAACGCTCCAGCGCCGCCGCCATCCACAGGTGCGGCTTCAGGTTCTCCGTCGCGAAATGATGCACGTTGGCGGTGCGCACGAATCCGGGCGCATCGGATTCCCGCGCGGTTACCTGCGCGGTTTTCCCGTCAAAGCGGCTGAGGCTGCTGGTAAGCCGGTAGTCCCACGTGCCCGCCTCTGTCGGCGTAAAACGAATGTTAAGCTTCTGGCCTTCGGCAAAGGCGCGGAGCAGGAAGGTCTTATGGCGCGGGGAGCGGAACTCGGCGCGAAGTTCGCTTTGCGCCGGATTTTCCCCGGCCATCAAGTCGAACGTGAGCTCACAAGCGCTCCAGGCCTGGACCTCGGCGCAGCCGGTTTGCCCCAGCGCTGGAAACGCCGCCAGCAACATCGAAAGCAGAACCAGTGCCAGCATCACTTTCACTATAGCGCTCACTATATCGCGTCGTATAATGGCCGCGTGAAAGCGCTGGCCATTCTGATTGCGCTGGCGTCGTTCCTCGCGGTGATCCCCGCTTTCGCGGCCTCGCCGGCTGAGGAATTCAGGACCGGCGCCGGAGTGGTGAAGATCACTCCCATCCAGCACGGGAGCCTGACCATTGAAGCCGGCGGCCAGGTGATCCAGGTGGATCCCGCCGTCAGTGGTTTCGGCGCGACCGCCCCAGACTTCGGCGCCGTGCCCAAGGCCGATGTCGTGTTGATCACCGACATCCACGAGGACCACCTCGATCCAGCCAACTTGGCCAAGGTTCGCAAGGCCGGTACGACGGTGATCATCCCCGGCGCGGCGTCGGGCGACGTACGCGGAGGCGTGGTGATGAAGAACGGAGAGACCAGGAAGATCGGCGCGTGGACCATCGAAGCAGTCCCCATGTACAACCTGAAGCGGGGCCCGGCACCCGGCGAACTGTATCACGACAAGGGCCGCGGCAACGGTTACGTGGTGACGTATGGCGGCCTGCGGATTTACTTAGCGGGCGACACCGAAGGCATCCCAGAGATGCGAGCACTCAAGAACATCGACGTGGCGTTCGTGCCAATGATATTGCCTTACACCATGCCACCCGCGGAAGCCGCCGACGCCGTGAAAGCGTTTCACCCCAAGGTCGTGTATCCGTATCACTATGGTAAGTCCGACCTGAAGGTCTTCGAGAACGGGCTGAGGGGCGCCGGAATCGACGTCCGCATCCGCAACTGGTACTAAATTCCCAACCAGTTCGCGATCAGCTTTTCATATTCGGTAAGCAGGGTCTTCTGCGCCTCGCGTTGGCGCCACCAGCCATCCACGGTGAAGAATTCATCGGGAGCCGCGCCCATCAGGATGGTCAGGTCGGGCGCCATCCTTTGAAAAATCTGCCGGGACCGGCGGGTGTGATAATTGTTAGTCACAACGATAACGCGTTTGTATCCCAGGCGGCGTAATTCCGGCACCACGGCCCGCGCCTCTTCCAAAGTGGAGCGCGCATGGTGCTCCAGGTGCATGAAGTAGGACTCGGGATACCCGTGGCGGACGGCAAACGGAATCGCCAGGTCGCATTCGTAGTTGCCGTAAACGCCGTCCGTTCCGCTCACGATCACCTTCGGCACGTAGCCATCGCGTTCCAGTTGAGCGGCGGTAAGAATGCGATGACCCCAGCCATCGCCCGCAAGCGATCCCGCCGCGCCGAGGATTCGCGCGCGGAACACGATGGCCAGCAACAGGATCACGCCGAGTGCGAGAACGGTGCGGAGTCTTGACCTCACGGTGTTGGGAGCCGCTACTTTTCATCGGAGTCTTTCGACTCCAGATGGCCCACGGACTTCAGCCGCTGGAACATGCGTTCCACTTCCTCCTCGTCTTCCGGACACAGCAGCGGGTAACGCGCCGGAGCGTCCGTGCGGATAGCCTGACGAAGTTTGCCGGTCTCCGGCGAACCATCCGGCTCCATGCCCGCGGGCGCCGCGCTGGCCGGGCGTTTCGGCGGACCCGCCGGCGCCTCTCCCCAGAATTCGCGATGCGGAATGCCGTCGAGTAGCGCCGCGCGCGAAAAACGCTGAATATGCCGAAGCAGGCTGCCGCAGGATTCCTGGTCGCCCGCGTAGAAGATCAGAATGCGATGATCTCCGCGTATCGTCAGGAACAGGGCCAGAGGCGCGTTCCATCCAGTCTGGTCGACACTTTGGATCTCCAGCCAGGGGATCGCCATCTTGCCCACTGTGAGGTGCGCGGCATGAATCTCAATAACGGGGCGCAGGGCCAGCAATCCAACCACTGCGCCGGAAACCGCAAACAACGCCGCGGCGATCCAACTCGGCGCCCATCGCACTCCCACCCACGCGCTAAACAGCGCTCCGCAAAATGCTACCAGCATGAGCGAGAGGTACAACCGGGACGGAGTGTATCGCGCAACAGGACGGCTCACAACTCCAGGCTACCATCGGACGCCGGGTCCTTACCAGCGCCCGCGGCGTCCGCCGTAAAATCCGCGGCGTCCACCATAAAATCCGCGACTCCCGCCGTAGAATCCACCGTAGCCGAATCCGAGTCCAATCGAAGGGCCCCCGTAATACGGATAGCCCCAAGGACCCCCATACGACCCGAAATAGGGAGGCGGCGAAACCGGGCGCGGCCGCAGTCTGGGTTCATCGGAGGGCTGTTGATAGTCGCCCGGATTGACGTCGCGAAATGCTTGCGGCGCGCGCTCCGTCGAAATCATCACCGGATTCTCCAGACGGAAAGTCAGAACTTGTTCGGGATAGACCTGCGTGGGGTGGCCACGAGTCAGCAGCACTCCAAGGATGCCCGCGGCCGCCCCGGCTCCCGCGCCGATGGCCGCGCCTTCCCCTAAACCCGCGGCGGCGCCGATGGCCGCCCCAACAGCAGTCGTGGCTGCAATTGCCGTCGCATCGCGGCCCACCGACGTGGATCCGTTACGGCTGACCAACTGCGTACGCACAGGCACCTGGTGGCCGTCGACCAAAGTCATGTCCGTCAATTCCAGACCCAGCCGGGATGTGCCTTTTCCCCGGCCCGCTTTCTGAGCATCCGAGACGCGGCCCTGAATGACCTGGCCGCGATCGGCAACTACAACTCCGTCGACCACCACCGGCTTGACCAGGACAGCGGAGAACGCGTCGCCCTGCTGATTGCGATCCGAAGAAAGTTCCTGATTCACTCGGATGGTAAGGAAGGTTCCCGGCGCGATGGCCAGTACGGGAGGAACCGGCCGCGCGGCAGAAGGGGGAACTTGGCCGGGAGGCGGTCCCAGCTGGGAACGCGGTTGCCCCATCCTTCGCCATTCGCCTTGCGGCTCGCCCTGTGGCTGGCCGTATTGAGTGTCCTGCGCGCTCACCAGCGATGCGGAAAGCATTACCGCTAGGAGTCCCATTTTTACTGCTCTGTATGTCGTCATATGATCACCATGCCGCCCTGCCAAGTGCATCTACAGGACCAAATGATTTCCCGTCGTAAGTAATTGATAAGAAGAATCTCTGAGCGCCACGCACATGTTCAAAAAGCACCGTCAGCGGTGCATTTCAGCCATTGCTGCTTCGATGGCCGCCGACGTGCTACCGTAGTCGCAGGCAATTCTTCGATTCGGATGCACCGACCTTTATGAGTTCACCCACACCGTCCATGCTTTCCCGCAGAGGCACCACCGTCGTCGGCCCCAGCATCCGCATCCAGGGCGCTGTCACCAGCGCCGAAGAGATCTTGATCGAAGGCGAACTGACCGGAACGCTGGAGCTCGATCAGCGGCTCACCATCGCCGCCAAAGGCAAAGTGGAGGCGAATATCAAAGCCAAGGAAGTGATCGTCGCCGGCTCCGTGAAGGGCAACATCGATGCCGTGGACCGCATTACGCTCCGCGTGGGCGCCAACCTGGTCGGCGACGTCAAGACCGCCGGCATCGTCATCGAGGACGGCGCGTACTTCAAGGGCGGCATCGACATCACACGGCCCGCCACGGGTCAGCCGAAGTGATGGGAAATCCGGAAATCCGGGACCGTACACTCAAACACTATTTGCGAGACTAAGCTGCCCAGACTGCTCCCGTCCATTCTGCTTGGGCCCTCCCACTGGCAACGGGCGCAGCCGACGGCCCGCCTCGCGTTCCAGTTCCACTACGAAGTCATCGGCGCCCAGCGGCCGCCCCCGTAAACTCGCCTCGTGAATCCGCTGCCCGAGCTCCTCCTCTCCAACACTGGTCTCCAGTACGCGCCGCCATCTCCGCGGATCATATTCGCGCCGCCAACCGTTTAGCTCCAGCAGCGCGTCGGGGTCAGAGCCGGTCAGGTGCGCGGCCGCACTGGACCAACGGTAGTCCGCGGCGCCGGCTACGATGCCGGCGCGGACGGGATTACGCTCCACATACGCCAGGGCGCGCCATAGATGCGCACCGTCCAGCGGGCAGGAGAAGAATCGCGCCTGCCAGACATGCCCGCAGGTCCTCCGGCGCAGATTGAAGTGGCGCGCGAAGTCGGCATGCGCGCGGCCGAGCGCCCGGGACAGAGCCGTGGGCCGTGCAGGCCCGGCGATCAGATGCACGTGAACTCGCGTCCTAACGCATCGTTTGATAAAATGAAAGCGTCGGAGGCTTCCGGCGTACCCCCTATCCATGCACTCGCTCAAATCACGCGTTACGTTTATCGACTGGATGCGCGGCGTCGCCGCCACCATCATGTTGCAGGGCCACACCTTCGACGCCTTCCTGCGCCCCGAAGACCGCGCCGGCGCGTTCTTCACTTTTTCGCAGTTCATTGGCGGCGAGGCGGCGGCTCTGTTCCTGTTCCTGACCGGCGCCACTTATGGCATGGGGATGAACCGCCGCCAGCACCTTCCCCCGGGCCGCCGCGTCCTCGAAGCCCTGCGCCGCGGGCGCTTCCTGTTCCTGCTGGCCATTGCCTTCCGCCTGCAAAGCTGGATCTTCGCCTGGGGACGCAGCCCGTGGCAGGACCTGCTGCGCGTCGACATTTTGAACGTGATGGGTGCGACCGCCGCTCTCATCAGCTTCCTGGCCCTGTTCAGCGGAATCCAACGCGTGCGCTGGGCCGCGCTCACAGGAGCTGCGATTGCCGCGCTCTCGCCCGTCATTTCGGATTTGAGCTGGTCCTCGATTCCGACGCCCCTTCGCGACTACTTTCTGCCCAGCGCGGAAATGTTCAGCATCTTTCCCTGGGGCGCGTTTCTGGCCTTCGGTGTGGCCATCGGCAGCATGATTCCCTTGGTCGAGCACGGCGGCTGGAACCGCGTCATGCAGTGGTCGGCGCTGCTCGGCTTCGGCCTGCTGTTTGGCGGACGCTATTTCGGCGATCTTCCCTTCAGCCTGTATCCGCGCTCGGAGTTCTGGCTGAACAGCCCGGCGCTGGTCGCCTGCAAGCTGGGCATCGCGCTGCTCCTCGGATCTTTTGCTTATCTGTGGTGCGAGTACCTGGCAGCCGGCGGCTGGAGCTGGGTGCGCCAACTGGGCACGACGTCACTGGTCGTCTACTGGGTGCACGTGGACCTGGAATACGGTCCCTGGTTTGCGCAATACCGCCAGCACCTGACGGTTCCCCAGGTTCTGCTCAGCGCCGCCGTCCTGATCCCCTGCATGGTGGGTGTGAGCATCGCCTTTACGAAACTGAAGGCACGCCTCCGCCATCGTCACGAGCCCGTGCCCGTCGTCGAACTGCCCATACGAGCGGAAGCCCAGCGGCGTAGAGCGTAACTGCGACTGCCCATCGTATACTGTTGTTGAATCCGGAGTATTCTCTATGCGTATATCACGATTATTGTGTCTCTTGACGCTGCTGGTTCCGGCGGCTTTCGCTCAGAATGGGTCGATTGCGGGCGCGGTCCTCTTTCCCAAAGGCGAGCCGTTCACCGGCGCGGTGGTCCAGATCAAGAACGCCAGCACCGGCGCGACTCTCAAAGCCACGACGGCGGCGGGTGGCAAGTACACCATCGCCGATGTTCCGCCCGGCAATTACGAACTCACCGTGAATATGCGGGGCGTCCTGCCCTACACACAGAAAGACGTTGCCATCACGGCCGCGAAGACCACGGACGTGAACATCCGGCTCAAGGAAGGCACTCAGCTCAGCACCTTGGGCGAGGACGCCTTGGGCGCCATCGCCGACGCCAAGCTCCATCGTCCGCCCAGCGGCCCCACACCGCGCATGCCCGACGGCAAGCCCGATCTCTCCGGCGTCTGGTGGCGCCCCGCCGTGGCCGATCCCGGCAAGCCCGAGTGGCTGCCGAACGCGGTCGCGATCGCCAATCAGCGGCGGGGAAACAACAATGCTGACAGTCCGATGGCGCACTGCCTGCCCTCCGCCGTTACGCGCATGGGCCCGCTGTTCCAGTTTTCGCAGACCAAGGACGCGATCGTTGTGATCAACGATGACGAGAGCCCCGGCTTCCACCAGATTCGTTTGAACCGCACGGCGCATCCCAAGGAGCTGGATTTTGACCTGTGGTACGGAGATTCGGTCGGGCGCTGGGAGGACGACACGCTGGTGGTCGACCGCGTCACTTTCAAGGACGAAGTTTGGCTGGACGAGGAAGCGCATCCGCATTCCGAAAAACTCCACGTCGTCGAGCGTTTCCGCCGGCCCGACCTCGGGCACCTGGAGAGGACCGTCACTGTCGAAGATCCTGGCGTTCTCGCCAAGCCGTGGGTACTGAAGCAGGTGTCGGACCTCGCGGCTGGCGAAGAGATCCGCGAATTCATCTGCGCGGAGAACAACAAGGACGTCGCGCACATGGTCGGCAAGTAAGACGCACTCCGCCGCGGGAAGGAGGGCTTTGCTAAATACGCGCAAGGCATGGACTGTCCTGGGAGGCCTGCTGGTCTTCGCCGGCGTGCTCTGCGGCGCGCTCTCCGCGTTCCAGAAGCCCTTCCGTGAGTACCCCGGCATCGAGTACAACGACTTCCCTCTTCCCGCCGACTGGCAGCGCACCTCGGAGTTTACGTTCGCGCGCCTGATGTACCGGCCCCGCGCCGGCGGCTTCGGCTTCGGTTTCGGAGGCTACAGCGCCCAAACCTGGCAGCAGGGCCACTCCATGTGGACACAGGATTACCCACGCGCCGACCGCCACTTTCTGCGGGCGATCCGCCGCCTCACCCGCATCGACTCCCGTTCTGTTGAGCAGCCGGTGAATCTCAATGACGATGACGATGTCTACAACTGGCCGTTCCTTTACGCCGTGCAGACCGGGCAGTGGGATCTGACCGACAACCAGGCCGCCAAACTCCGCGACTTCATCCAGCGCGGCGGCTTCTTCCTGTGTGACGACTTCTGGGGACGCAACCAGTGGGACGCTTTCCAGGCCAGCATGGGCCGCGTGTTTCCGGAGCAGACCGCCAGCGACTTGGCGAACGCGTCACCCATTTTTCACACCGTCTACGATCTGGATAACCGCTATCAAGTCCCCGGCGCGCGGTACATGTATACGGGCTCCTACGAAAAATGTGCAAACTGCCCGGCGCAGTGGCGTGGCATTTCCGATGACAAGGGCCGCGTGATCGCCGCCATGACTCCGAATTCAGACATCGGCGATTCCTGGGAGTACGCCGACGACCCCCACTATGAAGAGCGCTTCTCCGCCCTGGGCATCCGCATTGGCGTCAACTACATCGTTTATGCCATGACGCACTGAGGTCTATTTGCAGCCCAGGTGCGCACCTGGGCTCGGTAGCGGTCTCATCCGGATGCGGTCCGCGGAGATGACACTGAAATATCCGTTCCAATCCTCTCTGGAGCGGAGTGCCGTGAGGACAACATGCGTGAACTGAGCGGGAGTTTCGGCATCCACGCGAAACAAGATGACTCCGCATCCCGCTGGTAAACCCCTCTGGAATACAAGTTCACCAAAATCCTTGACCAACGTCAGCAGAGTCAGTTGATCGTGCGCGCAGCCGGAGAGGATATCCTCGTCAGGAGCACCAGGAATGTCCTCGGTTGCCCATGCAACATGAAATCCGTGTTCGCGGAGAGCATGCACCGCCGGACGAGGGAAATTCTAGTCAGCCATAAACTTCATGCCGTTGTTAGCGGGTACACCCGCTCGGCATGGAGCACTTCACTGGCGTAGGCTAAACACGCCCGGATGTCGCCGGCTGTCAGGTTGGGATAGCTCTCAAGAATCTGTTCCTGGGTCCAACCCTTGGCCAGTAGTTCGACGACCAACTCCACGGCGATTCGCGTACCCTTCACGGCCGGCTTGCCAACCAGTACTTTGGGGTCGATGCTAATGCGTTCCTGCCACGTCATCGCTACCAGGATAACAGGCGCCTCGAATTCCGCATCGCGCATCTACGTCCGCGGCGGCTCATAGTAGCCGATCAACCGTCCCGCGGAGACCAGGCCCACCCACAACAGCAGCGACAACACAGCCGCCCACTTGGCGTGCGAGGGCACTTCCGGCGCGCGATCCAGTTCCTCGGTGTTCGCGTACACGCTCTTACGGAACACCTGCGCGTGCACGATGACCAGCACCAGCAGCACCATCTTGGTCAAGAAGTACGGATTGGTCGAGTATTGCTCCGCCTTGGACCACGCCAGAAGAACCCCACAGCCCGCGACCACCACGATTCCCAGGCGTTTCCACACGCGGAATTGCGTGACTACTTCGGTGATGGTCGAACTCCGCAAAACCAAACCCAACAGGCGCAGATCCGTCATCAGGATCAGACCGCCGAATAGCCCGATCCCCGCCAAATGCGTCGACATAATGATCGGATACGTTAAACCCGACTCGCGCAGAAAGGTCGCCAGCGCCATGCTTTGCAGCCAATGAAAGAATTCTGACATTGCTTATCTCCACCTTCTTTACACGAACGCGATGAACAAACCCGCGAAAACAACCGAGGTCCACAGGAGCAATGAGGTGACAGCCACCAGCTTCGTGAGCCCGGACGTTGCGCCCGGCGCCGCCGCGTCCGACATCGCCACTTTGCGGTGAATCGTGTAGTTGAAAATGATGGCCGCCAGCAAGGCGCCCATCTTGAACTGAAACGACTGGTTGACGAGATACATGAACGGGTCCGACGAAAAAATGATCGGGCCCGACATCAGCATCACGGCGATGCCGATGAGCGTCCACGGCGCCGTGTCTTTCAGAAGCTGCGACGGAGACTGCTTGGGCAGCGCCAGCCCCAAGAGCCGCAAGTCCAAAATCGCGATGGTTCCGATGGAAAACGCGAACCCGGTGATATGGATGATTTCCATTAGGGGAAACGCCCATTCATTGTTGTTCAACGGATTTGTTGAGGGGTCATACGCCAGCATGCATCTACGACCTTTCCATGAAGTTGCGCTTACAGCAGCGAGGCTAGAAGTCCTCGATCAACACAAATTCGCCGCTCATCTTGAGATGAATGTCGGCGTTCTCTTTGCTGTTATTCTTCCAATACCAACCGTGAATCCCCTGGAAGGGCGCGATCAGCGATCCGTGCAGCTCGGCGCCGTCGCCAGCCTTGTAGCTTACCGCGTTACCCGGATCTTTGTCGGCCTCCCCGTGAAAATCAAATTCCAACGGCACGGAGGACTTCCAGGAAAACAGCAGCGTCTCCTCCGGCTTCATGCGGACTTTGTATTCGTATTCCTGTCCGGGCCGCAGCGTCAAATCCGTTTCGTGAGTTGTATAGGTCGGGCTGCTGTAGGTATGCGCCGACGTGGTCATGGCGGCTTTCGCCGACGCCTGCGCCATGCGCGCCAGCCCGCTCCGCTTGCCGAAACCCGTGGGGTCGATTTGGTACTCGGCGGGGAGCACGAAGCCGAGCAGGATGACCCCGGCGGCCATCAAGGACCCGCCCACGCGCCATAGCAGCCCGCTCCGCGAAGGCATGGCGACGGTGGCCGCAAGGTTTGTCACACCGTTGGTCATCCAGCCTTCTCCGTCATGTAACCGGCAATCTGGTAGCCCATCAAGACGAACCCCAGCGTCATCACCACTACGTTCGCCGCCACCGCATGCTTCACGAAATCGGACGTTCCACGCCACCAGGTCATCGCCATCAGGATCACCGATAATGCCACGATCTGGCCGAGTTCCACGCCCAAGTTAAATGACAGCATGTTGCCCACCAGTCCAAGGGGGGAAAGGTTCAATTCCTGAAGCTTGGTCGCCAGTCCGAATCCGTGCACCAGACCAAAGGCCAGCACCGTCAGCTTCGTGTTGGGCTGCAACCCGAACCACGTCCGGAAGCCGTCCAGATTGTCGAAGGCTTTGTAGACCACCGAAAGTCCGATAATCGCATCCACGATGTAGGGGTTGAGGTTGATTCCGGTCAGTACACCGCTCAGCAACGTGATGCTGTGGCCCACGGCGAAGCACGTCACGTAGACGGCCACGTCGCGCAGGCGGTACAAAAAGAAGATAACGCCGAACAGAAACAATAGGTGATCGTAGCCCGTCACCATGTGCTTCGCACCCAAGTAGATGAAGGGAACGATCTGCGCCCCCTGGCTTTGCTTCAGAAACTCGGCGTCTTTCGCCGCGACGTTGTGAGCCGGCAGCGGCGTGACTATCAGCAACAGCGCCGCCAACAACAACGCAAACGCAACTAGCCGGTGAACGCGCATGGTAGAACGTAAATTTTATCGCAACTGGCGCCACGCTGGTGGGCGCGGTGTGCCGCCGCCATCCAAGCGCTGCGTGTTTTGACGCAGGCTGGCGGCTTCCGATCCCGG
>SHUD01000086.1 GCA_009697505.1 Bryobacterales bacterium | reverse complement strand
GGTGAGTTCCAGGATATGCAAGCCGGTATTGGCGCGATCCGCCGCGTAGATGTAGCCTCGACCGTCCACTTCCACGTTGTTGGTCTGGATGGCGATCTTACAGCGCTGCTCCGCGCCCTGGCCCACGCAGCGTTTATCGGTATTGGCGGTGACCGCGGGGATGAAGTAGCCGATCTCGCGCGGCCGGTAGGGATCGCGAATATCCACGGCGCGCACGCCCGCGTTGAAGTGCGCGATGAACATCACGCGATTGTAATAGACCGGCGTGAAGCTCTCATGCGAGGAGTGCGTGCCGAATCGCCCGCCGGCGGTGCAGAAATTGCCGCTGTCCTCCGGCACCGTCCAGACGGAGGCGCCGATGGGTTTCGATTCAGTGGTGATGTCGAAAATCCGCGCCATCTGCCGGCTTTCCTGGCACTCATTGGCGGTGGTCTCGCCCACGAACATCATGAAGTCCTTCACCTTACCGTTCTTTTGCCCGGCGAATTCGGCGAGTTGCATTTGCAGCAGAGGAAACGCCGTGTGACCACCGATATCCTGCGGCAGGTCCACTCTCGCGATCACCGGGTAGCGCAGGTTTTCATCGGTGGGTTCCTTGGGCCCGTTCAACAGTTTCTCCCGGTCGACGATTTCCATCACGCCGTCGTGCGCAACCTCATAGGCAATGTACAGACGGTTGCCTTTCGGTCCTGTCGAAATGGCTCCGTGCATGGCGCCGGGCGTGGGTCCGCGCGCGCCGGGCTGCTGTCCGGGTAAGCCGAAGCTGCGGATGAATACAGGATTGGCGGGGTCGCTTAAATCGTAGATCTGCATCATGCGAGTGGTCCGCCACCCCACCACGCCGGAGACCAGATACGCAATGCCCGTATCGCACTCCCACCAGTTCTTGTGCGTGTCGCGCAGGCCCTCCACGACCACGGTCACGCGCATGGGTCTGGCCGGGTCCGTCACGTCCCAAATCTCGTGAGCTTGATCGCCGTATGAGCGCAGCAAGTAAAATTTGTTCCTGTCCGCGCGGGGCAATTCACTGCCCGCGCATACGCGCGCCATCTGCGCACCGCCGCTTTCGCCGGGGCCCTGATCGCGCGGCTCGCCGGGAATGTGATGCAGGTACTTTGGATTCCTGGGATCGGTGACGTCCACGATGGACGTCCCGTTCGGCTCATTCCTGTCGGTGAGCGGGTTGGGCTGCTCACCGCCGTGATGGCCCACGTACGCGATCCAGCGGTTGCCTTGTTTCTGGATGGTGGGCTGATAGGCGCTGCGTGCCTGCAAGTCACTGTAGCCGGCCAGCCCTATGTTGCTGGACCGCACGGACGTTTGCACGGCCGTGGGTGATTGGGTGGTTTGCGCGCTGAGCACTCCGCACAGCACACAATGAATCGCGAGCCAGCGCGCCACGTTAACCATAACAGCCTCCTCAGCTAAGCCGTGCCCGTTCAAACTCTCTGAAGCATACACCAAGCCACGCGTTGTGGCGCCTCCACCGCCTACCTCCTTGTAAACAGCGCGTGGAGCGAGTCGTGCTCGGCATACTCTTGAACGTACGGCGGAAGGCCGCGAGAAGCAAGGAGTCAGAATTTGTCGTCAACGCATCTTTCAGGCAGCATCAGGCCGATCGGGGTCAAGGCCGATAGGTTGCGCTCTGGATGTCCGTCTCCCACACCCGTAGCGACTGCAGGCGAACCGGGACTGGCGCGTTCGCGAGGCCTTGCGCCAACTCCCGATACAGGTGTTCCGCGATGTTTTCGGCCGAGGGGTTCACGACGTCGAATGGGGGGATTTCGTTCAAGTACTGGTGATCCAGGCGCTCGATAATCCGCGCCATCAGATTCTTCACGTCGACGAAATCCACCAGCAGCCCGGTTTCGTCAAGACGTTCGCCCTCGATCACGGCCTGCACTTTCCAGTTGTGACCATGGATGTTTTCGCACTTACCCTTGTAATTGCGCAACGCGTGCGCTGAGGCGAACACTTGTTCAACGGTAACCTCAAACATTGTGCCTTTATTTTCGCACCCGGGCGGCGGTCGCGGCGTATGGCATGGCGAACGGTTTAGCCCGCAAAGAATTTCTCCACGTCAGTGCGCTTCGTGGTAAATGTGTAGTCCGGCAGGCTGTCGAAAAAGATCTGACCGTAGCGCGTCTTGGTGATGCGGTGGTCCAGCAGCGCCAGCACGCCGCGGTCGCGCCGGCCGCGAATCAGGCGTCCGAAGCCCTGCTTCAGCGCGATGGCGGCTTGCGGCACCTGATAGCTGGAAAACGGCTCGCCGCCGTTTTCGCGAATCGCCGCGATGCGGGCCTCCACCACCGGATCGCTGGGCACGGCGAACGGCAGCTTGTCGATGATCACGCAACTCAACTGCTCGCCCGGCACATCCACTCCCTGCCAGAAAGACGACGTTGCGAACAACACCGCGTTGGGTGTTGAGCGGAACTCCTCCAACAGCGCACTGCGCGGACCCGTGCCTTGTATCAGCGTCTGATACGGGATTTCGAGCGACACACGGTCATGCACCAGCCGCATCTGTTGATAGCTGGTGAACAGCACGAATGCGCGCCCTTTGCTGAGCATCAGCAGTTCGATAATCTCCGCGGCCGCAGCGGCCGTGAACGCCGGATTGCGGGGCTCTGGAAGACTCTGAGGAACGTACAAGAGCGCTTGCGAGGCGTAATCGAAGTGGCTGGGGACCACTAGAGTGCGTGCGCCGCGCAAACCCAAACGCTGTTGCACGAACTCAAATTCGCCGGCGACCGCCAGCGTGGCAGACGTCAGCACCGCGGTTTCGAGGCGGTCGAACAGTTTTTCGTCGAGCAGGGACGACACATCGATGGGCGTGGCTTGCAGAAAGGTCCCGCGCCCGCGCCGCTCAATCCAGTAAACGTAAGTGCGGTCGCGCGATTCCATCCAGAACTGCAATCGCCGCGCGAGTTCCCGCGCCCGCGCGATCAACGGGATCGCTTCTTCGGGGGCGGCGCGTAGCAACTCCAGTTGCAGCGCCACCAGTTCCAGACCAGCCAGAACATCGCGGTAGATCTCCTCGTTTTCGATGAGGAACGCTTCCTGCGCGCGGAACCCGGAGCGCCCTTCCGCGGCGCCGAAGAGCGCGAAAAAGTACGACGCGCGCTCGCCCATCATTACCAGCGTGCGGTCCAGCTCCTGCGAGCCGAATTCCTTCCGGTGTGCCAGCGCCGCCACATCTCGGGCCAATTCCTCGAACTGATAGCTGGAGACGTTGACGCCGAAGTATTGCCCGGCGACGTCTTCGATTTCGTGCGCTTCGTCGAAGATCACGGCGTTGTAGTCCGGGATGATGCCGCCCATCTCGCCCTCCTTCACGGCGAGATCCGCGAAGAACAGGTGGTGATTGACAATGATCAGGTCGCTTGCCTGCGCCCGCTGGTGCATCAGCGTGATGAAGCAGCGCTCAAACTGCGGGCATTTCTGGCCAGTGCACAGATCGCCGCGCGCATCGATCTTGGCCCACGCCGTGCTCGCTTCCGGAAGCGTCTTGATTTCGGCGCGGTCACCGGTTTCCGTGCTCTTCTCCCACTCGCGTATGATTTGGAGGTCAGCGACTTCGTCCAGTCCGTCGAGTACGGGCTCCTTTTCAGCGTCGTAGATCTTCTGGCGGCAGGCATAATTGGCGCGGCCTTTCATGTAACAGGCACGCACGGGGCCCAGGTTTTGCTTGAGAAGGTGCTTGGCTAGAAATGGAATGTCTTTGAAAAAGAGCTGCTCTTGCAGGTTCTTGGTGCCGGTGGAGATCACCACCCGTTTCCCGGACAGAATCGCCGGCACCAGGTAAGCCAGCGTCTTGCCGGTGCCGGTGCCAGCCTCGACGATCAAGTGCTTCTTTTCGACGAGGGCGGAATCCACCGCTTCCGCCATGGCAAGCTGGCCGGGACGGAATTCGTAGTGCGCATGCCACTCCGAGAGCAGTCCTTTGCGGCCAAAAAACTGGCGTGGAGTGAGCGCTTTCGTGACGGGAGGCAACGGAACAATTTTAGCAAGCTACAAAAAACGGGGACCGGCACCGTGAGCTGGCTTGAGCGAATAATCGGCATTTTGCGAACGCGTGACGGCCGGGACAAATGAGGTTTCGCAGGCGTGGGATGAGGTGAGTGACTTGAGCGATACACGGGCGGCGATCCGTATCGCCGTGCTATATTGAGGCTGTCCACGGCTCCCACTGGGCGGGAGTAATTCAGTGGTAGAATGCCAGCTTCCCAAGCTGGACGTCGCCGGTTCGACCCCGGTCTCCCGCTCCAAAAAATCAATCACTTAGCGAAGCCTGTTCCACCTTGTACTCCGTTGTACTCCATTAGTGAACTAAAAGCGATGTTTCGAGCCGGTTCACTGCGGCTCTGCGATCTGACAACGCGGACTGCGTATTGCGTGCTGAACACCTTGAAGCATTCGGCAACGCTGCGCCGGAGTTTGGCGCGGTCGAGGTCATAAAGAATGATCGTGAGGGAGAACTCCCCAAAGTAATTGCCACTCACTTCGAGTTCGCGTAAGCAGCCGCCAAGGTCCGCTACGAGCGCGGCGGCTGCGTCATCGATCAGCATGTCCTGGGGATTCGGATTCTGGCTCGCGATATAGTTGGTCATCGACGCCTTGGAATTGCGGAAGTGGCGGCGCTTCGCGTTAATCTCCTTGCGGATGCGGAAGTTCGATTCGCGCTTCCATTCGGAGACAATGACCGCGTTCGACGGGATCTCCTGCATAGCGGCGAGGAGGTGGGCAAAGGTCTGCGTGGGCGGCTCTTTCAGCGTCAATACCTGCACGCTGTAGTCGTCCAGCCGAAGATGGTCGCGGTGGCATTCGAGAAGCGAATCGCAGGCGAAGTAGTCGAGGTGGGGGTCGTGCTTCAGCGGCACGGCGGCCTTATGCGGCGCGTAATTGAGTAGTCGCCGGAAGAACGCGTACGCGGCTGGCTTGGTGGCGAGTTTGATCTCCACGGCGTCCTGAAGCTGGACCACGAAACTCGCGGCCTTGTTTGAAAGCACCTCGCGCGCCCGGTCCAAGTCGGCTTCCAGAATGGTGATCGCTTGGCCGGTCGATAGTGCTTCCCGGATACTCGCGCGAGGGTTTTTCAACAACTGACGGAGCCGTTCCAAGCCGTTGCGGTTCTGGTGCCATCCTTCATAGAGAACGACGAAGAAGACTTCCACCGTGTACAGTGATTCGCTTTTGGCTTGAAGGTAAGCGACCCGGTTTTGGATCGCCTTCTGGACGACTGGATTCGAGTACTCCCGGTGCGGGATCTCCGCCTGGTCGCGTTTGAGAAGGTATTGGTAGACGCGGAAACGCTCATCGAAGATCCTGAGAGCAGCCTCAAATCGGCGCGCGATTTGGTCGATCTGGGGATGGTCAAGGCACTCCGCGTCCACGCCCTCTACCCGGATGACGACTCCCACTTCTCCGCCCTTAGTCAGGAAAATCGAATCCTGGTCGTCGTCTGAGAGAAATCCCCACAGCCCGATCAGTCCGTTCATCGCGCCCGCCTCGGCGTAGTCTTTGGCGACGCGGCTTACCTTAACCATGGGTCCCCCTT
>SHUD01000032.1 GCA_009697505.1 Bryobacterales bacterium | reverse complement strand
TTCGAGAAGAACGCCCGCCCGCTGTTCGCCACCAAATGCCAAGGCTGCCACAACGCGAAGCTGAAGAGCGGAGGCCTGGATTTCAGTTCCCCGGAGGCCATCAAGGAAGCCGCTTCCATGGGAATCTTCGGCAAGCCGTCCGAGCCGGAGGGCAGCCCCCTGGTGCGGGCTCTCAGCTATGAGCACCAGATCAAGATGCCGCCGCAAGGCAAGCTGCCCGTGGAAACCATTACCGCCGTTCGGGAGTGGGTGGCCGCCGGCGCGCCGACACCCGCCTCTACTCCATCCGCCGGCAATTCCTTGGCGGGAACGGGGGTCCGCCCCATCGCGCTACGCGGAGTCATCACGGACGCCGACAAGAACTTCTGGTCGTTCAAGCCCCTTTCTCAGGCCGCGCCGCCCACTCCCAAACAAGCGGATTGGGCCGTCAGTCCGATCGACCGGTTCATCCTGGCCAAGCTGGAGCAGAATGGTCTCAAGCCCGCGCCGCAAGCCGACAAGACTACGCTGCTCCGCCGCGCCACCTTCGATCTGACGGGCCTTCCTCCCACCAGGAAAGAACTGGAGGATTTCCTCGCCGACAGATCGCCCAATGCCTTTGAGAAGGTAGTGGACCGTCTGCTGGCCTCGCCGCGTTACGGGGAGCGCTGGGGACGCCACTGGCTGGATGTGATGCGCTACGCCGATTCCACCGGGAGCGACGAAGATCACCGCTACCCGCACGCCTGGCGCTATCGCGACTACGTAGTGCAGGCATTCAACGATGACATGCCGTACAACCAGTTCGTACGCGAACAGCTTGCCGGCGACATCCTGGCGGCCGATCCGAACTCCGGTGTTGGATATCGCGGCATCATCGCCACGGGCTTTCTAGCTCTGGGCAAGAAGGCGCTGGCGCAAAAAGATCTTCCCCTAAAACGCTACGACGTTGTCGACGATCAGATCGAAGTGACCGCCAAGACCTTCATGGGCCTGACGGTGAACTGCGCCCGCTGCCACGATCACAAGTTCGACCCCATTGCCACCAGGGACTACTATCAGCTGGCCGCCATTTTTTCTTCCACCCTCAGCTTCGCCGGTGGCGAGACAGGTGAATCCGTCCAGACTCCACTGGCTGCGCCGGGTGAATTCGAAGCCTTCAAGAAAGCGTGGACCGAGTACGGCGACCTGGAGAAGAAGGTGGCGAGCATCATCGACTTCGACAAGGACGCCAAGAAGCATCGCGATCAGGGCGAGAAAGAGATCGCGACATCAATGCAGGCTGCCCATCGCGTTTACGCCGGAGGCGAAGCGCTTGCCGCGGTGGCGGCCGATGTAAAACTCGGCGAGAAACAACTCGCCCTCTGGATGGATTACCTGAAGGACAAGAAACGTCCCGAACTCGCCAAGTGGCACGCAGCCACCGGCGGGAACCGCGCGGACATCGCTGCCCAGTATCAGGAAGAGTTCCGCCGCAGCGCCTACCAATATGAACAGGACTTGAGCTGGTGGAAGCAGGCGCAACGAAATTTCCCCAATGCCGGTAAGATCGCCGGACCGCATCCCACGATGAGCGCGGAGAAAGATCCTTTTTTTGTCGCTGTCTGGCAGAATGACGGTCCTCTGCACCTGACGCGCGAAGAGCAACTTGCGGCTCTCGCACCTGAAGAGCTGAAGAACGCGCGGATGCTGCTTGCACAGGCGGCCGCAATGGAAAAGACGTTGCCGACGAAGGAAGTGCCCATGGCCGACGCCGTAAAAGAGGGCGAAACCATGGACCAAAAGATCTTCGTCCGCGGCGATTATCACAACCTGGGCGACTCCGTGGAACGCACCCCTCCGTCCATTCTGCGGCTGAGCGCCCCCGCCCCGGAAGTCAAGACCAGGAGCGGGCGCCTCGAACTCGCCGATTGGATCGTGGATCCACGCAATCCGTTGCCGCCGCGCGTCATGGCGAACCGCATCTGGCAGGGACACTTCGGCGATGGTATCGTCCGCACTCCGGAGAACTACGGCCGGCTGGGCGAGCGGCCCTCCAACCCAGAACTGCTCGATTATCTGGCAAAGGCGTTCATCGAGAGCGGTTGGTCCATCAAGAAGATGAACCGGATGATCATGCTCTCGAAAACTTACCAGATGAGCGCGGCCTTCGATGAAGAAACGAAATTGAAGGACCCTGAGAATCGGCTGATCTCCCACTATCCGCGGCAGCGTCTCAGCATTGAAGAGATCCGTGACGCCTATCTTGCGTTGGGCGGCGAACTGGATCTGACCATGGGCGGTACGCTCGACCCCGCCGTCGGCACCGATGGCGAAACCAGCACCAGCCGTATCAGCATGAATCCCGAAAAAACGAATCGCCGCAGTATCTACCTGCCTCTACGCCGCTCCAACCTGCCTACCTTATACATGCTGTTCGATTTCGGCGATGCCACGTCGCCGGAGGGGAAGCGTAGCTCCACCACGGTGGCAACGCAGGCGCTCTTCGCAATGAACAGCCCGCTGTTGATGCGGGAAGCGAAGTCGCTGACCGGCGCCGTTTTGAAACAGGAAAAGCTCGACAGCCGGCGCGCGGAGGAAATATACCTGCGCGTGCTTGGCCGACGGCCCGACGGAAGCGAGATCGACACAGGGCTTTCGTACGTGCAAGGCCTACGCCGGAAATGGAATCAGATCGATGAAGAGAAGGCGTGGACCAGTCTTACGCACGCGCTGATGGCTTCCAACGAATTTATGTTCGTGTACTAGGAGAGGAAGAAATGGATATCCGATCGCTCATCACCAAGGCTCCTAAGAATTCCGATCTTTCCCGGCGCGCCATGCTCCGCGCCGCCGGTTGCGGCTCCGGGTATATGGGGCTGCAATCCCTTCTTGCGGAGGCGGCGTTGGCCGCTGCTCCGGCGGACCCGTTAGTTCCCAGGCCACCCATGTTCCCGGCCCGGGCCAAGCGAGTGATCTTCCTCTTCATGCACGGCGGACCCTCTTCGATAGATACGTTCGACCCCAAGCCTTACCTCGACGCCAACGACGGCAAGCCCCTGCCCATCAAGCAACCGCTCACCTTCGCCGCGGGTAAAACCGGCGGCTTGATGAAATCTCCCTGGAAGTTCAAGAACGCCGGTCAGAGCGGCCTTCCCATCAGCGACCTGCTGCCGAATATCCGTGAGTGCGCCGATGACCTTTGCGTGATCCGCTCCATGGTCGGAGAAGGCGTGGACCACGGCGCCGCACTGCTGCAAACGTTCACCGGCACTTTCACTTTCACCCGACCCAGCATGGGCTCGTGGGTGCTGTATGGCCTTGGTTCGGAGAATCGCAACTTGCCCGGCTACATCACTATTAAGCCGGCTCTCTCGCATGGCGGCGCCAAGAACTGGGCGTCGGGCTTCCTGCCGGGCTCGGTACAGGGAACCGCCATCGGCAACGCCGGCATGCAGGTGAATGAGATCCAGAAGGAGCCGATCGAATACCTGCTCAACCAGGGATTCACGCGCGAGCAGCAACGCTATGAGCTGGACATGATCCAGGCGATCAATCGCAAGCATCAGGAATTGTGGAAGCTCGACGACGAACTGGAGACGCGCATCCAGTCGTTTGAGATGGGCTTCCGGATGCAGGCCGAGGCCTCCAAGGTGTTCGATGTGTCACTTGAATCGGAGGCCACCAAGAAGCTCTACGGCCTGGACGATCCCAAGACCGCCGATTTCGGCTGGCAGTGCCTGCTCGCCCGCCGTCTTGCCGAGGCCGATGTCCGCTTCATCCAGTGCACGCACAGCTATAAGTGGGACCAGCACTCCGATCTGTTCAATAAGCACAACGAAAATGCGGCCGAGGTGGACAAGCCGATTGCGGGTCTCCTGAAGGACCTCAAGGCGCGCGGCCTTCTCAAAGACACGCTGGTCATCTGGGCGGGCGAGTTCGGCCGCACGCCGGTTTCCGAGGGCGGCGACGGCCGCGACCACAACCCCTACGGCTACTCCCTTTTGATGGCAGGCGGCGGCACTAAACCCGGCTTCGCTTATGGCGCAACCGACGATTTCGGCTATCACGCGGTGGAAAATCGCATGCATATCCACGATTTCCACGCGACCGTCCTGGCGCTGATGGGACTGGATCATCTCAAGCTCACGCACCGGTACTCCGGCCGCGACTTCCGCCTGACGGATACCGCGGGTAACGTGCATGACGGCATTTTTGCTGGTTAGCAGCGCTAACTTAGCCGCACTGCTTGTCAGCCGCAAGACGGCTTAGCCGCCGAAAAAGCGTAGGCGCGAGGGCTTAAACAGTGCCGGGTCAAACCGTCTTGCGGTGGCGGTCGGCATACCAGTGCTCCTTCTGCAGCTAAGAACCCCTCCGCAAGAGAGCCGAGCCGTACCGCCTTACCTCCTGAAAAGAGTAAAATGACGATACGCGGGTCTTCTGGGACGCGGGAGGTGCTTCTGATGGTATTGGATTGGGTTTCTGCACGCGTTCGGCGTGTAGCGGCATCCAGTCTGGCGCTCTGCTGGCTCGCGGCAACCGCGCTGGCCCAGCCGCAGCAAATCGCGCCGCAGGCTCAGCGCCAGATAGCCGCGCTCTTTGCCGAGAAGGTGTCCCGCACTCCGGCCCAGCGCAAAATGTCGTCGCGTCTGGTGCACGCCGCGAAGGTTCTGCGCGGGCAGCCGGTACACCCGGATTTCCCAACCCTGCCGAACGCCCTCCGTAGCGCTCGCGTGGACGCGCGCAATTTCGTGGAGGTGGATATCACTGCGAACGTAACGCCCGAACTGCTCTCCGCTATTGCTGTGATGGGTGGCGCCGTCACTCATTCCTTCAAAGAGTACAACGCGATTCGCGCCAGCCTGCCGCTAGTGGCGGTGGAGCAGTTGGCAGCGCGCTCCGAAGTGCGCCAGGTGCGCGTGGCGGAACGCAGCCATCGCAGCCGGCAGCCAGCGGCGGCGCGCAGTTCCATCGCCGGGCAGCTCAGTCGTTATTTCGCGGCAACCAGGAACGGAAGCCGTGGCCGCAGCGGACCCCCGCAGCCAGTGGGCTTGGGCGGGATGTTCCGCTCGCTGGGAAAAGCGTTCTTCGTCGGCCCCAATACGTCGGGTGACATCGCGCATCAGGGCCCTTCCGCACGAAGCACTTTTGGTGTAACCGGCGCCGGGGTGAAGATCGGCGTGATTTCCGGCGGCGTGACCGTGTCCGTGTTGGCCGTGGAACAGGCTGCGGGGCGGCTCCCCGCCGACGTCACTGTTCTTCCCGGTTTTGAGGGCACGGGCGACGAAGGCGCGGCGATGATGGAAATCATCCACACGCTCGCGCCAGGCGCCAGTCTGTACTTTGCTACCGGACACAACGGACGCGCGGCCATGGCGGCGGCCATGCAGGCGCTTGCTGACGCCGGATGCAAGATCATCGTGGATGACGTGTCTTATTCTTTGGAAGGCGTGTACCAAGACAACGAGATTGCGCTGAAGACCAACCAGCTGGCGGCGTCCGGTGTAATCATGGTGACCGCCGCTACGAATCTCGGCAATCTTCTTAAGGGCAACAGCGGCGTGTGGGAAGGCGATTTTGTCAACGGCGGCCCTGGACCCGGTCCGCTCGCCGGCAACGGCGGCACGGTCCACAATTTTGGCGGCGGAACTACGTGGTTAACGATTACTTCACCCAGCGATTACGACGAATATCACCTGGCGTGGTCCGACCCGAACGGTGCATCCGCAAACGATTACGACTTTTTTATTCTCAACTCGACGATGACCACCGTCATCGATGCATCGACCGAGTTTCAAGACGGAATGCAGGATCCCGTCGAAAACATCTTCAACGAGACGATCCCGGTAGGGAGCCGGATCTTAGTGGGTAATTTCTTGGGGGCGGCCGCGCCACGGACGCTGTTTGTCGATACCAACGGCGGGAACCTTTCCCTGAGCACCAGTGGGTCCATTTATGGCCATGCCGCGGCCACGGGTGCGATCACCGTCGCCGCGGTCAACGTCTCCACCGCGGGAGGAGGCGCCTTCACGGGCGGCGCCGCAAACCCGGTTGCGAACTACAGCGCGGACGGACCGCGGCGCGTGTACTACAACCCGGACGGAACACCGATCACGCCTGGCAATGTGCTGATGGCTACCAACTTTCCGCGCATCAGTGCTGGGGGTGTGGTGCGCAACAAGCCTGATTTCGCGGCCGCCGATGGCGTGCCCACGGGCGTGAGCGGCTACAACCCGTTCTTCGGAACGTCCGCCGCGGCCCCTCACGTGGCGGCGCTGGCCGCGCTGCTGGTGCAGTCCCGGCCTGGAATCACCGTGGCGCAGGTGCGCTCCGCTTTCCAGGCGTCCGCGTTGAACATTGAAGGCCCCGGTTTCGACATCACTTCGGGTCACGGCATCGCCATGGCCTCAGCCGCATTGACGTGGGCGTCCACCAATGTGGGTGGTGTCACCATTACATCGGCTCCCGATACGGGGCTCGGGTTCACGGTGACTGGGTCCGGGTGCGCGCCCGGAAGCTACAGCACGCCGACTGTGCTCTCATGGTCAGTGGGAGCGTTATGCACAGTAAACTGGCTGACGCCGGTGTTTCCGATTCCGGATCTGCGGTACCTTTTCTCGGTCTGGCAGGATAGCTCGAACTTGAATCCCAGGACCTTCGTCGCCACGGGAGGCGCCATGAGCCTGACCGGAACATTTCAGAAAGCCTGGCGGCTCACCACCCAGGCGTCGCCGGGCGCGGGTGGACTGGCCGCGCCGGGTACCAGTTTCTTCAATCATGGGTCCACCATCACCTTGACGCCGACACCGAATGTTGGCTTCAACTTCTCGGGATGGCTCGGTACCGGAGGCGGGTCCTACTCGGGCCAGGCATTGAATCCGGTGGTTACGATGACGGCGCCTGTCACGCAGACCGCGAACTTCGTGGCGACGGGAAACCTGGGATTGGTAGGCTCGCTCGCGCAGATCGCATCGGCGGGAGGGGAAGGTTGGAAAACCACCATGATCGGCGTCAATCTGGGCGCGGCAGCCTCAAACTTGCGCGTGAACTTCATTGATGACAACGGTAATCCGCTGACGCTGCCACTCACTTTCCCGCAGACGCCGGCCGCGCCGCAGGTGAGCCAGTCCGCCTACAACACAACGCTGAATCCCATGGCGCAGATCGTGGTGCAAAGCACGGGACCCAGTTCGTCTCCGCTATTGCAAGGATGGGGCCGCCTGTTGGCGGCCGGCCGGGTCAACGGCTACGGTATCTTCGGCAGTCCCGCAAACAAGTGGGAGGCGGTGGTACCCTTGGAACCGCGCAACGCCAGCCGGTACGTGCTGGCCTTCGATAACACAGGAAGTATTGTTACCGGATTGGCAATCGCCAATGGAGCTGGCGTGGCGACGTTGGTCCCGGTCGTTATTCGGGATCATACGGGAGCCACCATTTTCTCCGGTACCATTCCCTTGGGGGCCAACGGTCACACCGCCTTCATGCTGGACCAAACCTATCCGGTGACGGACGGCAAGCGGGGTACCATCGAATTCCAAACGCCACCCGGCGGCCAGATCAGCGTCCTCGGACTACGGCTGAATGCTACGGCGACTGGCCAGGCGCTCACCACCCTTCCGGTGCTGGCCGACGTGGGATCGGCGGGCGGCTCCATCACGCATATGCTCTTCGACGGCGAGTGGACAAATAGTTTCACCTTGGTGAACACGGGCGCCACGTCCGCTTTGGCGACATTGAACTTTTTCAGAGAAAACGGGATTCCCCTAGCTACGCCTTTATTGTTGCCGCAGACCGGTGCGACGTTCACTACCAGCTCCCTTACGCGGAGTCTGGCGCCGGGGGCATCGCTGCTGATCGAGACGGTTGGGAATCCGAGCAACCCGGTGGTGGTGGGATCGGCCGAACTCTCCAGCACCGGATCCGTGAGCGGCTTTGGAATCTTTCGCTGGCGGATCAACGGCCAGGAAGCCTCAGTGCCGGTGGACGAACGGGATACGCCGTCCTACGTATTGGTGTTTGACAACACTAGCGGACTCACTACGGGAGTGGCGGTGAGCAGTATCGGCGTCCAAGTCTTGAATGTGACCATTCGGGACGATACCGGCGCGACCTTGTTAACGACGACACTGCCGCTGCCCGCCCACGGACACACTTCCTTCGTCTTACCGAGCGCATACCCCATAGCGGCGGGAAAACGCGGAACCATCGAGTTTACGCGGACAGGCGGGGGCAGATTTAGCGTGATCGGGCTGCGCGCCGCGGCGACGAATCTGACAATAATTCCCGTGATGACGCGGTAAGCCCCGCGCATCCGCACCGTGATCCTCCGCCGAACCCCTGGCGAGGACCTGATCGATCGCCGCCTTGTAAAAATCTGAGATTTAGTCTCCGATGCCGACACCATTCCTCAGCAGTACTTAGATGGCTTGGCGGAGCACGGGCAGTGCCGTCCACGTATCTAACATCACGCTTGTTTTGTGATAATTACAAGCACAAGCTAAGGTCCTGCAGCAGCACAAGGACAAACTTGATGGCGCAAAGCGCGACGGCAATCCAGGAAGACGCTCTTTATTTGGTTGGCCTTAAGAATGACGCCCGGTTTGGGCACCCGCAAGGCGGGTCAACTCATCGCGGTGTTCCGGACGCCGCAGGCCGCGTTTCGCGCATCCCGCTCTGAACTACAGGCCGCAGGTCTCTCTCCGGCCGTCGCGCAGAGCGTGGCCAGCGGGTGCGCGTTTGAGGACGCCGCCGACCAGCAGCAGCAGATGCTGGCAGCGGGGGCGGAGCTCATTCCGATGACCGATCCCCGTTATCCCGCCCTCCTGCGGGAAATTTTCGATGCCCCTCCCCTTTTGTTCGCGCGCGGGAGGATCGACTTGCTGGATACGGTGATGCTCGGCATCGTGGGCACCCGGCGGCCCACCGCGTATGGGAACGCTGCAGCGGGGCGTTTGGCCAAAGACTTGGCCGTGGCGGGCATGACCATCGTCAGCGGGATGGCCCGCGGCATTGACACAGCTGCCCACAAGGCCGTGCTGGAGGTGGCGGGTGGGACCATCGCGGTGTACGGTTCTGGCATCGATCAGGTCTACCCGGCGGAGAATCGCAAACTGACCGAGGAGATCGCCTCAAAGGGCCTGATTCTTTCCGGGTTCCCCATGGGTTCACCGCCCTATCCTCAAAACTTCCCGGTGCGCAACCGCATCATCAGCGGGATGAGCGTGGGGGTGCTGGTGGTGGAAGGCAGTGAATACTCCGGATCGGCCATCACGGCGAAGTTGGCCGCCGAGCATAACCGCGAGGTGTTTGCGGTGCCAGGCAACATCACGTCCAAAATGAGCTGGGGGCCGAATCTGCTGATTAAACAGGGCGCGAAGCTGGTGCAAGAGTGGAATGACGTGGTGGTGGAGCTGAAGCCGGAGGTCCGCCGCAAGCTCTTGGATCACTGCCGCAACCGCTTGAAAATAAGCGGTGATTTGCCGGATGCGACCAAGGCGGATGGCGCCGCATCAGATAGCTACGGCCCGTCAAGCCCAGTGGCTCGCACGGTTCTGACAGCGCTGCAGCCGGACGCGGCCATGCCGCTGGACCAACTAATCGATTCGCTGGAGAACTGTTCGTCTTCCGAGGTTCTAGCCGCTCTGTTTGAGCTGGAATTAGCCGGCGTAGTGCGCCAACTCCCCGGCAAGTGCTACATAAAGGTGTGGGCTGAGTAACGCTGCATGCCCGTTTCAGGCTCCGGTTCATGAGATCTCCATGATGAAACTTGGCTGGATGCTTACGGCTGGAGTTACGAGCGGTTTCGCTCTTGGCTTCGTAATCTTAAGTGAGGAGGCCCATGCGCCGGTGCATGGGGCCATCGCTTGGGCAACGGGTGACTCCGGAGAATGCGATCTCTGGTCGATGTTGCGGGCGCCGTACCGAATCTCCAGACTCAGACGGAGCTCCGGGCTGTCCGGCGTGCAGACACGGCTGGTTGAAACGGTTTCCGATGGGTTCATGCGCTGGGAAACCCCGATAGGATCTCTATGGGTGCCGCCGGGGAATTCGCCCGCATTCGTGGTGGGGGAGCAGATGTCGGAGGTCTATACCCTGCCTCCCATGACGCTCGGACCCACCGACGTGGTTCTCGATTGTGGCGCGAACTATGGATCCTTTGTCCGTATCTGCCTGCGGCAGGGAGTCCGGAAGGTGATTGCCATTGAACCGGACCCGTTAAATGTCGAAGCGTTACGCCGGAACTTCGCCCGCGAGATCGAGACCGGCCAAGTTGTCATCGTGGGAAAAGGTGTCTGGCATGAGGATGCGACGCTCCCCATGTACGCGTACCGGGCTTCCGTGCTGGATTCCTTCGTCATGCCCCAGAGGCGCGAGGCCGGGACGGAGAAGCCCCGGCGGGTGAACCTACCGCTGACGACCATCGATTCCATCGTCGAAGAGTTGCGCTTGCAAGCGGTTACCTTTATTAAAATGGACATCGAAGGGGCGGAGCGCAATGCGATACGCGGCGCCGCCGGCACCATTCGGCGGTTTCGTCCGCGCATGTCCCTGGCCACCGAAAACCTCGCCGACGATTACATCGCCGTGCCCCAGGAAGTGAGGAAGGTGGATGCGAACTACCGGAAGGAATGTGGATTGTGCAAGCAAACGGGATTCTTCGGTTACAGGCCGGAGATTTTGTATTTCACGCCCCAGTAGGGGGCCGACCGGCTACCCCGCCGCCGTGTACAAGTTTGCGCTGAGTAGCGGCGCCGCATGGGGATCATGGTAAGATTTCGGTTGTTCTAACAAGGAAGGTCTCTCGAATCTCATGGCAAAAAATCTCGTCATCGTCGAATCGCCGGCGAAGGCGAAAACCATCGGCAAGTATTTGGGCAAGCAGTATCTGGTGAAAGCCTCGCTCGGGCATATTAAGGATCTGCCGAAGAAGAATCTCTCGGTGGACGTGGACAATGACTTTAAGCCCGTATACGAGGTGATCGAAGGCAAACGGAAACTGATCGCGGAGTTGAAGGCCGCCGCCAAGGGCATGGACGCCATCTACCTGGCGGCCGACCCGGACCGCGAAGGGGAAGCCATCTGCTCCCACTTGCAGGAGGAACTGGAAGACCGCAAGCAAGGCACCAAGATCTACCGGGTGATGTTCAATGAGATCACCAAGAACGCCATTCACAAGGCGTTTGAGACGCCGCTGGCGGTGAACGCGCAACTGGTGGACGCACAGCAGACGCGGCGCATTCTGGACCGTCTGGTGGGTTACAAGATTTCCCCGCTCCTGTGGGACAAAGTCCGGCGAGGCCTTTCTGCGGGTCGGGTGCAGACCGTCGCGTTGCGCTTGATCGTGGACCGCGAGAAAGAAATTCGCGCGTTCGCGAAACGCGAATACTGGACCATCGACGCGCATCTGGCGGCGAAGAAGCCGCCGCAGTTGGCCGCGCATTTGGCCAAGAAGAACGACGTAAACGTGGAAATTCCGGACCAGGCGGCGGCGGACGCCATCGTCAAAGCCCTGGAGGGCGTCGACTACATCGTCAAATCGGTGGCGACGCGCGAGAAGAAGCGGAATGCCGTGCCGCCGTTCATCACCTCCACGTTGCAGCAGGAATCCGCGCGCAAGCTGCGCTTCAGTGTGAAGCGTACGATGATACTGGCGCAGAAGCTTTATGAAGGCATGGAGCTGGGCAAGGATGAAGGCGCGGTAGGGTTGATCAGCTATATGCGCACGGATTCCACGCGGGTCTCAAACGACGCGTTGGACGAAGTTCGCGAGTTCGTGACCGGGCGCTACGGAGAGCAGTACCGGCCCGAGAAACCGAATTTCTACAAGAGTAAGAAGGGTGCGCAGGACGCGCACGAAGCCATCCGGCCTACGTCGGCGATGCGCACGCCGGAGGATGTGGCGCAATACCTGGCCGAGGACGAGCTGAAGTTATACCGTCTGATCTGGATGCGCTTCGTGGCGTCGCAGATGACGCCGGCGGTATTTGACCAGACCACCATCGAGATCGACGCGCGCGGCACGGACGGCGCGGCCTATCTGTTCCGCGCCACCGGGACCGTGCCCAAGTTCGACGGCTTCCTGAGAGTCTACGAAGAGGGCAAGGATCAAAAAGACGAAGAAGACGAGGAGTTGAAGCACAAGCTTCCGCTGGTGACCGAAGGAGAAACGCTGAAATTCCGGTCGCTGGAGCCCGAACAGCACTTCACGGAGCCGCCGCCTCGCTTCACCGAGGCCACGCTGGTGAAAGAGTTGGAGGCCGATGGTATCGGCAGGCCTTCCACGTACGCGTCGATTCTCTCCACCATTCAGGAGCGCGAATACGTCCGCAAGGAAGGCGGGAAATTCTTCCCCACCGAACTCGGCATGGTGGTGACCGATCTGCTGCTGGAGAGCTTCGCGGATCTGTTCGACGTCACCTACACGGCGCGCATGGAAGCGGACCTGGACAGCATCGAGGAAGGCAAAATCGACTGGCGCATGTCGCTCAGCGATTTCTACGAGCGGTTCCAAAAAGATCTGGCGCATGCCGAGCGCAACATGACCGACATCAAGCGCATGGAGCGTCCCACGGAGTTCCTGTGCGAGAAGTGCGGCAAGCCCATGGTGATCAAGTGGGGCAAGCACGGCAGCTTCATTGCCTGCACCGGATACCCGGATTGCACGAACACCAGGGAAGTGGAGCAGGAAGGCGTCACCGAGCAGGACGAAGCTGAATACTGCGAAAATTGCGGCCGTCCGATGGTGCTGAAGAAGGGCCGCTTCGGGCAGTTCCTGGCGTGCCAGGGCTATCCGGAATGCAAGACGACGAAGCAATTGGGCCAGGCGCAAAAGCCGCAAGATGTTCCCTTGGACGAAGATTGCCCGCAGTGCGGCGGCAAGATGGTGAAGAAATTCGGGCGCTTCGGGGAGTTCGTCGCCTGCGGCAACTACCCGAAATGCAAGTTCGTCAAGCAAAAAACCGTCGGCGTAAAGTGCCCCAACTGTACCGAAGGCGACGTGGTGGAGCGGCGGTCAAAACGCGGCAAGACCTTCTTCGGATGCAGTCGCTACCCCGACTGCGACTTCGTGGCCTGGGGCAAGCCCATCGCCGAAAAATGCCCCGAGTGCGGCGGCGGATACCTGATGGAGAAATTCCTGAAAGCCGGCGCCTTTGCGCAGTGTCCCAACGCCGAATGCAAGTTCAAGAAGCCGCTGGAGGGGGTGGTGGCCACACCCGTTGAGGCCACGGTTTAATGGCGGGCGCGAGCGGGGGCACGGCTGCCCAGACTCCCGACTACGGACTGGATTCTCCGCTGCACGTGCGGCGGATGTTTGGGCGGGGCGCGTGGTCGCTGGCGTTCGCGCTCCTCGTTTGGTTCATGAATCGGACTGAGTATCCGGGTCCCGCGATCACTTTGTTGCTAGTGCTCGGCGCACTGGGATTGGTGTGCATCTCCGCGGGCTGGTACATGGTGTGGTCCTCGCGAACCGGGAAACTGGCGCTGCGGGAACGGCTGCTGGACGCGCTGGCTCTTAAGGATGGCGAAAGAGTTCTGGATGCCGGCTGCGGCAAGGGCCTGATGGCCATCGGCGCGGCGAAGCGGATGAAGGCGGGCAAGGTCACCGCCGTGGATACGTGGAATCCACTGGCGGTTTCCGGGAACTCCAGCGACGCCGTGCGGGAGAACGCTAAGCTCGAAGGCGTGGCCGACCGCGTACGTGTGGAGAGCGGTGATCTTCCGAAACTGATGTATCCAGATGGAAGCTTTGACGCCGTGGTTTCGAGCTTGGCGCTGCACTTCATGGCCGACGAGCCGGACCGGGATCAATCCGTGCGCGAGATGTACCGTGTTCTGAAGCCCGGCGGGCGTCTGCTGATTTTCGACGTTGCCCATACTGCGCGTTACGCGGAGATTCTACGCGACTGTGGGGCGGCGGATGTGACCGTGAAACCCGAGGGCTTTCTGTGGTGCCTTCCCAACAGGAGCGTGGCGGCGCGCAAAGCATGAAGATCGCGGCATGCATCCTCGCATTGACTGCGTTGGCACGCGGCCAGGAAGCTGCCCGGGCCGCCATCGCACCCGCCACGTTCGTGCCCCTGTTCACCATTTCTTGGAATCTAACCGCCAACGTGGTGCACTACGATGCGAAGCTGGTGGTCGGCAAGTTCGATCCCAAGGAACCCGTGGTGGTGTACTGGGTGATGAACCAAACGGATGGCCACCGTGAGCCGCTCACGTTCATCGAGAGACTGAAGGGTTATGGCTTCAAGATCAAGCCGGGCGGCGAGCCGGACACCTGGGACATCGTGATTGTTTCCGTGAAGAAAAAGACCTTCCATATCGCCCATAAGGGAGAAGATTTCGAAATCACCGGCAGCATCGGCAGATGTTCCCTGGCGCGCCTGGATTCGGCGCGCGTGCAGGCGCACAAATGGCACATGCTGAAGATCGCCGATTACGTGGATCTGACGGGAACCGACGTGCAGACCGGGGCGGACTGCCGGGAGCGGGTGCAGCAGGGCGAGTAGAACGGGTGGGCCCCGGCTGCGGTAGCGCGAGCACTGGCTCCGGTAGGCTGGTGTATGGTAGCAAGCCGCAGGTCGAGATCATCCGTGAAGCGATCAGAAGTTTTGCCAAGCGTAATCCTCCGCCGCTGCTGGCAGGCATGGGACTGTTCAGCAGCGGTAGAAAAGACGTCTCGCAAACTATCGGAAGATGCTCAAAGAAGCCGGTCGGGACCGCCGATGGCCCTAGTGGGCGACACTGGCGCGATGTTCGCGCCGTACGACGTGGCGGATCACACGCTGCTTCCGCCCGATCTTGAAAAAGGGAGACGCCGTGGCTGACGCTGGAACCTACGACGGCATCATCGTGGGCGGCGGCCACAACGGCCTGGTCACCGCGGCGTATCTGGCGGGAGCGGGGATGCGCACGCTGGTGCTTGAAGCGCGCGAGATGGTGGGCGGATGCGCGGTGACCGAAGAAATCTGGCCCGGCTACCGCGTCTCCACGGCGTCCTATCTTTCAAGCCTCATGCAGGAAAAAGTTGTGCGCGATTTGGATCTGGAACGCTTCGGCTATCGCGTGGACGCAAAAGACCCTGCGTTCTTTTCTCCTTTCCCCGACGGCCGCCATCTGTTCATGTGGCAGGATCGTGCACGAACCCTCGCCGAAATCGCCAAGTTCTCTCCGCGAGATGCCGAAGCGTATCCACGCTACGAAGCACACTTGGAGAAACTGGCGGCTGTGGCGGAATCATTGCTGCTGACGACACCGCCGGATTTCCCGCCCAGCGGGATCGGCGATTTCATCGAGTACCTGAAGTTGATGGGAAAGCTGCGCGGCCTGTCGCGCATGGAAATCGTGGGACTGGTGAAGGTCTTCACGCAGAGCGCGGCGGATTTTCTCGACGAATGGTTCGAATCGGAAGAGATCAAGGTCACGCTGGCCACCGACGGCGTTATCGGCGCCAACGGCGGGCCTCGGTCTCCGGGTACGGCCTACATTCTGCTGCACCATTGCATGGGCGGCGTGGGCGGGGTGCGCGGCCTGTGGGGATTCGTGCGCGGGGGAATGGGCGCGGTATCGGAGGCCATGGCCGCCTCCGCGCGCAGCCGAGGTACGGTGATTCGCACCAACGCACCGGTAGAGAAGATCCTGGTGCGGAACGGACGCGCGCGCGGCGTGGCGTTACAGAGCGGCGAAGAGATTGAAGGGGCCGTGGTCGCCAGCAACCTGGATCCCCGGCGTACGTTCCTGAAACTGATGGAGGCCGCGGATCTGCCCGAAGATTTCCTCGCCGGCATCCGCAAGTTCCGCTCGGAAGGCACGTCCTTGAAAATGAATCTGGCGCTTAGTGGCCTGCCGGAGTTCAAGGCGCTGCCCGGCTCGCCTGGTCCGCAGCACAAAGCCACCATGCACCTATGCCCATCGATCGAATACGTGGAGAAGGCGTGGGACGACGCCAAGTACGGGCGGCCGTCGCGCTCCCCGCTGATCGAGATGACGATTCCCACCATGTACGATGCATCGCTCGCGCCGCCGGGGAAGCACATTATGGGAATCTTCCTGCAGTACGCCCCTTACACATTGCGCGACACCGATTGGGACGCCGAACGTGAACCTTACTCTCAGCGCGTGCTGGACGTGATCGAAGAATACTGCCCGAACATACGCCAGATAGTGATGGAGTGCCAGACGCTGACCCCGCTCGACCTGGAGCGCCGCTTCGGCATCACGGGCGGCAACATTTTTCACGGCGAGATGTCGTTGGATCAGATGTTCGTGCTGCGGCCCCTCGCGGGGTGGGCGAAATACCGGACACCGGTGCGCGGCCTGTATTTATGCGGCTCCGGCGCGCATCCCGGCGGCGGCGTGATGGGTGCACCGGGGCACAACGCGGCGCGGGAGATCTTGAAGGACCGGTAAGGCTACTTCCGGCGCCTCCGCACGATGATCGCGAGGCTGGTCGAAAGCGCACCTACTGCGATTCCGACACCGATCCATCGGCCAACGTAGCCGCCACTCCCGAAGAAAATGAGACATCCGAGTAGCGCGACAAAGCTCAAGAGAGGTTCCCCATAGCAGCCAAACGCCAACTCGCTTGCCGCGTCCTTGGCGAAACCCGCGGATGCCATACACGGCCTGTTGCCGGTGTCGAAATCTATCCGCAGCCGCAAAGCCGCACATGGTCGGGATTAGTCGGGCCGCAGTGCGGACACATTTTCTCCCTCATCATCACCACTGCTTGTCGCTTGTGACAAGCGCAGGAACTGCGCAACCGGCCGCCCATGCCGCAAGATAACGGGATGGTCCCGCCGCCGGCGCGCTATGGAAATGCGTGACGCCCCCGCTGGGGGCCAACGCTATTCTATCGAGGAGGGACAACCACGGGAATTCACAGTACGTTGTAGGCAGTGGCGCTCGCTTTGGTGTATCCGTAGGAATGGAGGAGGTCTTCGAGTTCCTGAACGCTGCTATGCAGCTCGCGCAGTTGGAGGTCTATGGTCTCGACGACGATCACCGGATGGAAGCGGTTAATGGAGCTGGCGGCGCCACGCAGGACCATGGTCTCGGCGCCCTCCGCGTCCACCTTTAAGACGTCCAAGCGCGGCAGAGTCAGCGGGGGCAGCATCTCGTCGAGCGGAAGCACGTCCACTTCAACGGATCTCTCCTCATACGGGCCGCTGCTGCGGCGGGCGTTGCCGGTTGCGAACGAGGCCATTCCGGTATTCGCGTCCGCTGCCGCAAACAGCTTTAGGCGCGAGCGCCGGTCACCGGCGGCGGCTTCGACCACCGTCACGTTGTTCCGGCCACTGGCCGCAATGCCCTGGCGCAAATGCGCAGCCGTAACCGGGTTGGGTTCAATCGCGATTATCCGGCCTTGCTGGCCCACCGCCTTGGCAGCTTTCAGCGAATACGTTCCCACATGCGCTCCCACATCCACGAAGACCCCGGCGGCCGGGAGGCGCGGCGCGATCAGATCCCATTCGAGTCTTTCCCAATCCCCGGCGTGCAACACGAAATTGCCGATGAAATCGTTGGGGTCGAGGAAGAGAGAGACGCCGGGCTGAATTTCATACACGCCGGCTCCGATGACACCCAGCCGCTTCAAAGGGGTTTCCAGCAGGCTGAGCGCGGGGCCGCCTATCGGGAAAAAAGTCGCGCGAAAAAAGTCATGCGCGCGCGCGGCTGGATTTCGCAGGCCGAGCCATAACATCAGGCCGGCCGCTACGATGGCGGCAACAGCGGCGATCCTGATACCGCGGCGGTGCGGGGATCCCAATGAAGAGTCGCGATAATTCATGGTCTACTCTAATCTTCCCACTACGGCCGGCAATCACATGTGGTCTCCCTGGTCGCCAGGATGGGTGCGGGACCTGAGAGTGGACAGTGGAAATCGAAGTGTTCGGGTGGCTTCTCACTATTGTGTCGCGATTGTGTCGCGCACCACCAATCAGGCGCCCCCGCCGGTCTTTTCCATGTGTCCGCCGAATTGGAAGCGCATCGCCGATAAAACTTTATTGGCAAAATCCGCTTCGCCGCGTGAGCTGAAGCGCTCGAATAACGCAGCGGTGAGGACTGGAACCGGCACCGCCTCATCGATGGCGGCCTTGATGGTCCAGCGTCCTTCGCCGGAATCCGACACGCGGCCTGCGAACTTCGAGAGCGCCGGATCGTGAACCAGTGCCGACGCCGTAAGGTCCAAGAGCCACGACGCGATCACACTGCCGCGGCGCCATACCTCGGTGACGTCGCGAAGATCAAAATCGTACAGGTAATGTTCGGGGTCCCGCAACGGCGTGGTTTCGGCGTCGATGCCGTGATCCTGCCTGCCGATATTGGCGGAGCGCAGCACTCCCAACCCCTCCGCGTAGGCCGCCATGATTCCGTACTCGATGCCGTTGTGCACCATCTTCACGAAGTGTCCGGCGCCGCTTCCGCCGCAATGCAAATAGCCATTTTCCGCGGTGCCGCCGAATTTGTCGCAGCCTGGAGTGCGCGGAATGCCGCCGGGGCCGGGCGCAAGAGTGGCGAAGACCGGCTCAAGGCGTTGGACGGCTTCGCGCTCTCCGCCGATCATTATACAGTAGCCTCGCTCCAACCCCCATACACCTCCGCTGGTTCCCACATCGACGTACTGGATGCCCTTCGGCGTCAGCTCCTTCGACCGGCGGATATCGTCGACGTAATAAGAGTTGCCGCCGTCGATCAGCGTGTCGCCCGCTTCCAGGTGCGGAAGAAGGTCAGAAATAGTCGCATCCACGGAAGCGGCCGGAACCATCAGCCATAAGACTCGCGGCTTCGCCAGCTTGTCAGCCAGATCCTGCAGGCCGGACGCACCCACGGCGTTCTCTCCGACAAGGTCTTGCACCGCTTTCGACGACCGGTCGAAGACCACGCACTCGTGCCCGCCCCGCAGCAGACGCCTCACCATGTTGGCGCCCATTCGTCCCAGACCGATCATTCCCAGTTGCATTTGATTCCCTTCATCGAGCTTGCAGTTTCTATCGTACTCGAGACAATGCAGGCGCCGATGCGCGTGGATGGCAGAATCACGGACGGCGTGCGCGGCGTATACTGGTTCAATTGACTTTGCAGGGACTACCAACTGCCGTCGTGATTATGGGCGTTGCGGGCTGCGGCAAGTCCACCCTGGGGCGGGCGGTCGCGCAGCGAATGGGGTGGCCGATGATTGAAGGCGACGATTTTCATAGCGATGAGAACAGAGCGCGAATGAGCGCCGGCGTCCCTTTGCGCGATACCGATCGCGAAGGTTGGTTGCGCAACTTGGCGAAGGAACTCCGCGAGCATCAAGACGGCGCCGTTCTAGCATGCTCCGCCTTGAAGCGCGGTTACCGTGACATATTGCGTGCCGCCTCACCGGGGCTGGCGTTCGTTTTCCTCAATATCGCACAAGACGAAGCGTCGGAACGCGTACGCGACCGGAGCGGGCACTTCATGCCTCCCGAACTGGTGCGGAGCCAGTTTGAAGCCCTGGAACCTCCGGTGGATGAGCCACGAGTTCTACAGTTGGATGCCGGACTTTCTCTGGACGCGCTGACGGATCAAACCGTGGAGTGGTTGATGGAAGACCCGGGGCAGCAAGCATGACAACGGCACCCATTCCGCGGCTACGGTGGCGCATCGGCGGACTGCTGGGAGCCGGCGTGCTGATCAACTACTTCGACCGGATCAGCTTATCGGTGGCTGGCCCGCAATTGCAGGAAACACTGGGCCTGAGCGCGACCGACCTGGGCCTGCTGTTCAGTGCATTTTTTTGGACCTACGCACTGTCGCAAATTCCGGCTGGAATGATTTTGGACCGGTGGGGTGTGACGCGCGTGGGGCGTTGGAGTACGTGCTTGTGGGGCGTGGCATCTGCCATCACCGCGGTGTCGAGTGGATTCGCCGGCATCTTCGCGGCACGGGCGCTGCTGGGACTGGCCGAGGCCCCCAGTTTCCCGGCCAATTCCAAAGCCACGGGATACTGGTTTCCACGCAAAGAGAGGGCGTCTTCGACGGCACTGTTCGACGCCGCTGCGAAATTCTCCAACGTGATCGGCGTTCCGCTGGTAGCGCTGGCCGTGGTTTACCTGGGCTGGCGATGGGGCTTTGGAATGGTGGCCGTACTTAGTTTCGCCTACTTCGCGGCTTTTTACCTGATCTATCGAGACCCCAGCGCGCACCCGCGGCTTTCGGCGGAGGAGCGGGAGTACATCACGGCGGGCGGCGCGGCGCCGGAGGGACAGATCTCGACGAGCCCGGCCGGGATGCTGGGCCACCTGCTTCGTAGCCGCAAAGTATGGGGCTTGTCGATCGGTTTCGCGGCGTACGGTTACTGTTTCTATCTGTTCCTGACGTGGCTGCCCGGTTATCTGGTGCAGACCATGCACATGAGCATTCTTAAATCGGCATCGTTCGCCGCCATTCCCTGGATGTGCGCGACCGTGTCCGATCTGGTGGTGGGCGGGTGGCTGATCGACCGGCTGATCGCGCGCGGCCACGATGAAACGCGCGTGCGGAAAACCGTGCTTGTCTCGGGCATGTGCGCGGGTCTGGCGGTTTTCGGAGCCACCACGACGACTGATCCTGTTTACGCCATCGCGTGGATTTCAGTGGCCTTGAGCGGACTGGCGGCGGCGGCGCCGGTAGGTTGGTCCCTGCCTTCGCTGATCGCTCCACGCGGAGGCGTCGGCACGGTGGGCGCCATCATGAATTTCGCCAATAACCTGATGGGCGCGGTGGCGCCGATCGTCACCGGCATGATTGTCGGCCGTACGCAGTCTTTCGCGAACGCGTTTCTGGTGGCGGGCATGGTGCTGCTGATCGGCGTCGCTTCCTTCGTTTTTCTGATGGGCCGCATTGAGCCGGTGCCCGAACCGTCGAGCAAGTTGGAATCACCGGCCGCGATACGGTGAGCACGTTAACGGTGCGCGGATTCAGAAAGGCTTAGCCGGCACCCAGGCCTGCATAAACGGCATCCGGGAGTTGCGACCGAAGACGTTGCGGATCTACGATGATTTTGCCGGGCGAAGCGGAAAATTGCTCACTGATTTCCGCGACCCGATGATCGCTCCGTTCCGGCCGCTCCGGCGGGGCTGGAAGTTCGCGTGTTTGGCGCGGGAGGAACTCCGTGACGAAGCACCTGGTACTCCTGGTTCACGGCTTCGGCAGTTCGCCGGAGACCTGGGACACGCTGCTCAAGAGATTCCGCGCGGACCCGGCGCTGTCCGGAATCGAGTTCGATACGTACGGCTATCCGACGCCGTGGTTTAACCTGAACCCCTTCGGCCGCATCCCGCGCCTGCGCGAGTTGGGCGAGGGGCTGGAGGCGCGCCTGGGATCCTCTCGTGTTCGGGAGCACGCGCAGGTCACGCTGGCAGGGCACAGTCAGGGCGGGCTGGTCATCCAGAGCTGTCTGGCCAAAATGCTGAGCGACGAGCGCGGCGACGATCTTCGGCGGATCCGCCAGATCATCCTGATCGCGACGCCCAACCTGGGCTCCACCTATGCTTCTTCCTTCCGGCGCGCAGTTTCGAAGATCTTCCCCAATCCCCAGGAACGCACCTTGCGTGCGCTCGATCCCGAGATCAGCGACCTGCGCCGGGAAATCGAAAGGCGCATCGTCGACGCCAAGGAGGCCACCGCCACCGAGTGTCCCATCCGGACCACCTGCTTCTGGGGCCTCGGCGACCGCATCGTGCTGGAAGCGTCCGCCAAGGGTTTGTTTGAGGTATGCAAGCCTCTCGAAGGCGACCATTTCCAGGTGCTGGATCCCAAGCCGGAAGACTACCAACTTCTGGCGGAAACCATTCTCGAACCGTCCGGCCACCGCAACGTTTTCGAGCTGGACCGGTTCGAGATGCAAGTTACGGTCGAACCGAAGATTCCGCCTCTGGAAATAGAGTGCCAGCACGGCAAAATCAAACGCACGGTAACCACCGATAACGTGGCACGGCTTGTTCGTTTGGCGACTTTTTCGCGCCAGAACCGCTGCACCGAGCCATTCGTGTTGAGTTACGCGACGCGGACCAACGGCTTCGTCGAATTCTCCTGCAACCCTCCCGACAACGAGGCTCCCGGATCGGAATTGCGCCACTGGGAGGACCATGGAGCCGAGGCCACGTTCCACTTCACTCCAAAGCCGGGAAAGACATACTCGCTGCTCGCGACGGTGTACAAGGGATACGATGCGGGAGAGCGCAACGTCCACTTCCACATGAAACGGAATCGCAGCTACCGGCACATCCACGTCCGCCTGGATCTGCGCGCGTACCTGAAGGCCGGGTGGGTCATCACGCAGCCGCCGGCCGCATACTTTCATCCCGACGACCCCAAGGATCACAATTTATGCAAGCTCCGTCCGCTGGGGACTCCACATGCCGGCACCAGCGCCGAGCCAGGCCTGTTCCGGTGGGACTTCGAGGATAGGACCGAAGGTGTGATCGATGTGGTTTGGGACGTGGCGGCATGAGCACTCCGGTTGTGCGCCTGGCCCGGGGCCAGGGCGCGCTGTTCGGCTACGGATCGCTGTGCTCGATCACCAGCCTGGAACGCACGCTGGGGCACCCGTATGAAGGTCCGTATCCGTGCTGCCAGGTGGAAGGGTGGCGCAGGACGTGGGATGTGGGCAACCTCAACCAGACGTACTTTTTCGAGACGCCCGCCGGGCGGGTTTATCCAGAGCGCATCCTATATCTCAACGTGAGGCCGAAAGCGGGTTCCCGCCTCAACGGCGTGTTGTTTGTGGTGAACGCAGCCGAACTGGAGGGCTACGACCGGCGCGAGTTGATTTACGACCGGCAGCCGATCACCTCCCAGCTTCGCGGCGTTGAGGTCACCGGTGGTGACGCGTACCTATACGTGGCCAAGCCGGAGTGCCTGGTGAGAGCGGCAGCATCCCCGGGGCAGGCCGCGATCCGGCGGTCGTACCTGAACATAATGGAGGACGCCTTCCGCGACCTGGGCGAGGAATTCCGAGCGGCTTACCAGCGCTCCTCCGACGAGCCTCCCGCGCATCTGATCATTGACGACCGCCGGGACGACAGCGAGCCATGACGGCAAAAACCTCACGGAAGCAGATGAAGAACAGCAGGTTGCGCGCGATCGCGGAAACCCTCACGCCAGGCGGGCGTGTTTGAATTCTTTGATCAACTGGAATTTGGTTTGCACGCTCTGGATGGTTTCGCCGATTTGCTGGATGCGTGCCTCCTCGGTCACGCCCAGGACGTCGGAGGCCATTTGCAGGTATTCGATCTTCGCGGGATCGATGCCCATGATGCGGCAACAGGTGGCGTCGACAGCGGGCAGGTCCGAACCCATCACCATCACGCCGACGGGTTTTGGCGTGCCTTGAATAGGGCCGTTCCCTTCCATGCCGACGATGCCGTCCACAATCGCGAAGCTCTTGGGGCCGAAGATGCGCGTCAGCTCCACGATGGAAGTGGGGATGCCGATGTGGTGCAGCTCATTTTTGGGTCAACCGTAAATGGAGCCCGGCACCAGGCCGAAATAGTTTTTCATGGAGAGCGTCGCCCCGGCCCAGTGATGTGTTTTCATCTTGGCGAGAGAAACGATCAGGTCGGCCTCAAATACGGGGTTTGCGAAATAAAATTCCTTGCGGTCCGCGAAGCCCTGCACGACGCTGACGTCCTGGCGGTTCAGGTCGATGAAGACATCGTCGAACTTGGGCAATTCCGTACGGTATCGCGTCAACGCCGCGATGGCGTAGGTGTCGCGGCGGTGTCCGGGACCTTCTCCGATCCGGACTTCTTCGGCGCCCAGGGATTGGAAAACGTCCAGCGCGGCCGCGACCACGGCAACATCGGTGTTGATGCAGGTATTGAAATCGAACTCAACCAGGTTGGGTTTGAGCAAAACGCGCTTGCCGGTGACATCGAGACCGCATTCGAGGATGCCGCGCATCATTGCATCCGCGATCTCGTGCGAATAGGAAGCGGCTTTCACCACGGCGACCTGAGACATCGCACCAGCCAGTGGCTTCTGGACCGGCGCCTTAACTTCCGGAGGGCCGGCGCTCCGGCCGCCGCGGAAACCCGCGTACCCGGCCACGGCGGCCGCGCCCGCAACGGCAAGAAACTCACGGCGGCCGCTGTTCATGTGAGTTCTCCCGCTTGCAGCAATTTCCAATTACCACCGATGGCAAGCGCTTGGAGGGCGGTGATCATGATGTCAGGGCGCTGTTCAGCGGCCGTTTCCGGAGCATTCATTCCGTGCAGGCGCCGCGTGATGGCCAGCCAGGCATCGGCCAGCGCGGACGGCGTTTTCGCAATCATACCTTCGGCGATTCCGAAGGCGGGAGCCAGGCCTGCATGTCCTTGCAAACCGACCAGCGCCAGCGCAGTTGTTTCCGGATAGGACGGCAGCTCAATGCCCAGTGCCAGCGGCGTGCCGTAATTCCAACCGCCGTCGCGGCCGCGCACGCTCCACAATTGCTCTTCACCGATGCGTACGCGCTCCGCCAGTTCGCGCCGCGCCACGGTGTCGAGGCTCACGGCTCGCGCCGCTTGACGCAAAGCAACCACGGCGTGCACGGTAGGCTCCAGCCAGCTTGAATTTCCCGGTTTCCAGGGCCATGCTTTGAGGCTGATATCGCGATCGGCCTTGGAGATGTGCAAGCGCGCCAGCCAGATGCCGAGCCAGTGGGTCTCCACTCCGGCGGTTCCCATTAGCCACGCGACACCCTGCCGCAGCGGCGCTCCGAATTCGTTGCGGGCAAGGGCGATGGTCACGCATAGCAACGTACCCCAGTTGGCTACATTCACGCGCTCCGATGGCCGCCAACTTCCGTCAGGCATTTGCCAGGAGGAAAGCAGTTTCCAGGCGCGATCGGCGGCCGGTTCGCCGTGCAGAGCCAGGGCCGCATAAGCAGTCGGCTCCAGCCAGGATTCCTTGCCGGGAAAATAGCCCCATCCGCCGTCGGCATTCTGCCATTCGCGGAGCGCGTCCAGGCGCGCGTGAAGAGAATTCGCCACAAGGTACTATCGGCGGAAACTTTTGATTCGATTACGGCTTGGGTGGTACCAGGGTCGAAAACCAGTCCAAAGTACTATTTACGCGTTAGGTGTTTTATTTCTAGACTGACTAAGGCGAATCATCGGGGGTTGCATCCGTGAATTCACTGTTTATCCAGTACTTCTACTTGCAGATTTTGGATTTGATGACGACTCTCGCGTTCCTGTTGACCGGGGTTCGCGAAGGCAATCCGGTGGTGCGCTTTTTTGTAGTGCACGCACCCAACCCGGTGGTAGGGCTGGTGGTGGTGAAGATCGGCGCTCTTGCACTGGGACTTTACTGTTGGCGGTGCGGCCGCGAAAAGCTTCTCACTCGCATCAATATCATGTTCGCTCTGGTGGTGGCGTGGAACCTGGCGGCGTTGATTCTGAACTCAGCGAAGGGGACCTAATGCGTCTCTTTCCGCCGCGCCCCCAAGTGCGGTGGTGTGCGCAAGACTAATCCAAACCTCGGCGCGCCACGCCATGGCCCGCCAGCCAAGAGTACCGGCCGTCTACTCCGGCGAGCACGGCACTTCATTCCGCCGGGGACCAACCGATCAAATTGAGTCAGGGGAGCACCACCGGTCTGGTGGAGACGGGGACAAGCGATGTTGTAGCCCGGTCGCGGCGCTGGCTCCCTGGCGATGCGGGGGAAGGGTGTGGGATTGCCGGCGCGCCGTGAGTGCAACACGGGAATGCAACACGGGAGTGCAGCAAGGGAGTGCAGCAAGGCCGACTCCGCGCGCACTACAATGGAGCTTCATGTTCGATTGGCTTTTCTCCAGCCCACTGCCTGCGGGGACGCCCGCACCCCCGTTTTCGCTGGCCGATCAGGACGGCAACATTGTCTCTCTCTCCGCTCTGCGTGGAAAAAACGTGGTGCTGGTGTTTTACCCCGGCGACGATACGCCCGGCTGCACCAAGCAACTGTGTGATTTTCGTGATAGCTGGGGCGCCGCGCGGACTAAGAACACGGTTGTCTTCGGCGTCAATCCGCAAAACGCCCGGAGCCACGCGAAGTTTATGGGGAAATACAACATGCCGTTCCCCTTGCTGATCGATCCCGGCCAGAAGATGGGCCAGGCGTATCAGACGCGCGGCCTGATCGTGAAGCGCACTGTATACCTGATTGGCCCGGACGGCGTGATTCACTTCGCCAGGCGCGGCATGCCGAAGCCGGGGGAAGTGTTGGCGGCGGCTGTTTAGGCCGCGACATATATTAATGATGCTGCCGAGGTTGTACCCCATTCTCGACACCGCTGTGGCGGCGCGGCGTGGTTTGGACCCCGTGCACATCGCCGGAGAGTGGCTGGCGGGCGGCGCCGGGATCCTTCAATTCCGGCACAAGGATGTTTTCTCGCGGGAAGTTTTCAACCAGATGGAACGCATCGCCGCGATGTGCCGCGATGCGCGGGTGCCCTTTGTCGTTAATGATCGCGCGGACCTGGCGGCGCTGCTGGGCGCGGCTCTGCATCTGGGCCAGGAAGATTTGACGCCGTCGATGGCTCGGCGCGTGATCGGGCCCGATGCCATGATCGGCTGGTCCACGCACAACGAAGCGCAACTCCGGGCCGCGCTGGCCGAGCCTGCGAACTATCTCGCACTGGGTCCTATTTTCGGCACGGCGTCGAAGGAGAATCCCGATCCCATCGTGGGTCTCGATGAGTTGCGGCGGCTCCGTCCACTGGCGGATCGCCCGCTGGTTGCCATCGGCGGAATCACGCGGGCCAACGCGTTGGACGCGCTCGCTGCGGGAGCGGATTCGGTGGCGGTGATCGGCGATCTGATTCCGGAGGACGGCGACGGCGGCGGACGTTTCCAGGAATGGCAGCGCCTGCTTGCACGCGGACTCCTCCGGTGACTGCGTGCGCCCGCGCAGGACAGGCCTTCCGATCTGATGCGAGCGACAGGCCGTGGGCCTGTCTTACAGTGCGGACCAGTGGTGGATTTGCCCCTGCCGCGGACTATTTCGGACTCATTTCCGCGCGGAAGCAGGATGGCCAGACCGGAACACTACCCCGGTTGCGGCGCAGCCCGCCGAAGTGTACTATTGTTTCAATTGTTCGAACATGGGGACAAGTAGATCTTTTTTGGACGGATTGGTGGGGTTCGGTTGTCACGGGTCGGCCTGTATAGCTACAGTCAGGGCCAACGGACGCCTTAGGTTTTAGAAAATGGGAGAAGACAAATGACGAGAAGTTTATTGCGGCAGATCTTTGTTCTTGCAGCAAGTTTCGCGGCGCTGGCGGTTGTTTGCACAACTCCCGCACGGGCGCAGTTGCTCCAAGGAAGCATCACCGGTAACGTAACCGATTCGACCCAGGCAGCCGTGGCTGGCGCCAAGGTGGTGGCTACCGAGGAGCGAACCAACTTCACGCGGGATACGGAGACGAATGGGTCGGGTGGCTATAACCTCTTAACACTGCCGCCCGGCACATATACGCTCACCATTACGGCGCCGGCGTTTCAAACTTCAACCGTCACGGGCCTGATCGTCTCGCCGGAACAGGTATCTCGCAGAGATGTGTCCCTGACGATCGGCCAGGTGACACAAGAAGTCACTGTTGCCGCCGACGCGACCATGTTGCAGACCGACCGGTCAGAGGTGCGCGACGACATTACCATCAAGTCGCTTGCCAACGTGCCGATTCCCATAGGCCGCAATTACCAGATGCTCTTCATTACGTTGCCCGGCCTCTCGCCGCCCACGAATTCGAACTCCTTCAGTGCCAACTCCAACCGCGGACTCAATTTCAGCGTCAGCGGCGGCGCCCAGACCACCAACAACATTAAAGTGGACGGCGCCGGGACGTATAACATGACCGCGCTGACGGTGGCTCAGTATGTCCCGGCACTGGAGTCCATTGAGACCGTCAGTGTGAGCGGCAACTCCATGGATGCCGAGCACAGCGCCGGCGGCGGAGCGGTGAACATCACGATTAAAAGCGGCACCAACAACATGCACGGAGCCCTGTTTGAAGACCACACGAATCAGAACCTGCAGGCATATCCGTGGAAGTCGGACCGGACGCAGACGAATCCGAAGTACGTCAATAATCAATACGGCGGCACCATCGGGGGACCGATCCTGAAGGACAAGCTGTTTTACTTCGTGAGCTTCGAGGGTACCGGCCTGAGCCAGACCGCGCCTTTTCTAGCGAATGTTCCCACGGATGTAATGCGGACGGGCAACTTAAGCGCTTCCAAGACCGTTCTTTACGACCCCCTGACCGGCGCCGCGAACGGGAGCGGCAGACTGCCCTTCGCGCAAAACATCATTCCCGCGGAAAGAATCGATACCGGAGTACTGGCTGTGCTGGGGCGGCCGGAATGGACCCGTCCGAATCAGGTCGGGACGGGCACCGCCGGTCTTACCAACAACCTGCTGACCAACGGCAACACGTACCTGCGGGGCGCGAAGACCGACGCCAAAGTGAACTGGAATCCAAACGATAAATTGTCCATGTTTGTTCGTCTGGGTTGGGGAAACAACTATTGGACCACTCCTGGACAATTCGGAGACTTCGGTGGACCAGGAATGTCCAACACCAATACCGCTCAGGGCCGGGGGGGGACCAACGTGCTGAACGGCACCATTTCCGGGACGTATATCATCAGCCCCAGCATGGTCTTCGATGCCCACTGGGGCTACGACATCAATATCGCCTACAGCAAACAGCCCGCCCAAGAGCAGAACCTGGGCTGGACACTGATGAAAATTCCCGGCCTGGACACATCCGGTTACTCCGCGAAGAAAAAGTTGGAGCAGGGTGGTTTGCCTACCCTTACCATTGATGGCTTCGGGATCCTGGGCTCGGTAAGCAGATTCCAGCCCCAGGACTATCGTGATCCGCAGAAGAACCTTGATGGCAATCTGAGTTGGATTAAGGGGAATCACAACTTCCGCTTTGGCTTTGCTTCGGATTGGCAAAAGTCGAACGAAAGCCAGTGGCAAAGTCCCAGCGGCGGCTTTATCAGCAGCGCCGGAGGGTTCCGCTTCGCCCAGGGAACCACGCAGCTCAGGACACCCACAGGAGCGACTTCCCCTGGGGGCGATTACAATGCCTTTGCCTCTTTTCTGCTGGGGCTGCCGCAGGATTCCGGAAAGATCTATCAATTTCCGGACTACTACTACACTAATAGCAAGATGTTCGGCTTCTACGCCCGGGATCAGTGGCAAGTCACGTCCAAGCTGACGATCAACATGGGATTGCGCGCCGATTATTTCGCGGTTCCCGTACGCAAGGGCCGCGGCATGGAATACTACGACGATACCATCGGCAAAATGGTCATTTGCGGAGTTGGTACGATACCAAACCACTGCAATATTTTTAACCAGTTCCAGTTGAAATGGGCTCCGCGGCTGGGGATCGCGTACCGCTTCACCGACCGGACGGTGATCCGCGCCGGTTTCGGCATCGCTAACGATCCGGTGAACATATTTGGGCTCGGCAATCGGCGGATCAACTTCCCCGATATGGTGGGCCAGATCTTGCAGCCTCCGAATTCTTTGTCCTATGCGACCACGCTCCGTCAGGGAATTCCAATCCTGACGGCGCCGGATTTGAGCACGGGTCTGGTTACGGTGCCCGGAACCGCGGGTTTACAGGATTTTGACAGAGCTAATTACAAACGGGGTTACGTCCAAACCTACAACTTTACGATCGAACAAAGAATCAGAGAAGGTTGGACGACTTCGGTGGGCTATGTCGGCTCCGTTCAAGTGAGTCCCATGGCTTCGCTCGAGCAAAACTGGTCTCTGATCGGCGCCGGAACGGCGGGGCTGCGCCAGAATAACGCAGCCAACAATTTTCGCGTAGCCAGCACGCCGCTTCTGGGCGTGATGGGTGGGACCAACTACAACTCCTTGCAGGCGCGCTCGCGGGCGACCATTGGAGGGGTAACGCTCACCGTGGGTTACACCTACGCCAAGAATTTGGGATTTATCACTCCCAGCGGGGTACAGGGCGGCTCCGCGATTCCGTGGCTATACCGGGAAAAGAACTACGGTCCGTTGCCCATCGACATCCGCAGCAATTTCCAGATGACGGGAGTTTCCATGCTGCCTTTCGGCAGAGGGAAGCAGTGGTTATCCAGCGGTAAGTTGTCCTCCATCGTGGGCGGTTGGCAGCTCAGCGGGCTGTTCAGCATGTTCACTGGACGGCCGTTCAGCGCGGTTTCATCGACCGCCACATTGAATGCGAACAATTCCTTCCAATTCGCGGACTGCGTTACGGCGCCCCGGCAGACCGGCGATATTTATAATTGGTACGACCGTAGCGCTTTCGCTCAGCCCACCAACGGCCGTTTTGGAACCTGCGGTCAGGACTCGCTCAGGGGACCTGGCCTGATTAACGTGGACGCGGGTTTGGAGAAAAAGATCGCTTTCGGAGAGCGGTGGATCGTCGGCATCCGCGCCGAAGTGTTTAATCTCAGCAATACGCCGCACCACGCCAGCCCCGGCTTTAACAGCTCGACGGGCACCAACTCCAACAATAACGTGACCAGCAGTGCGTTCATGCAGGCGTTCGAGATCGCCAACACAGGGCGAGACGGCGTCGATCAACGTACACTGCGGCTGGCTCTCAAAGTAACGTTCTAACAACATCCTGTTGTTTCCGTGAGGGCGGTGTGTCTTGGACATGCCGCCCTTTATTTTTGCGCCGGCTCGGCTTCAAGCGACTGTAATCCGTCCGTAAGATTCCGGGACGGAGCCGAGCGCCAACACATCAGCATGCGGCGCACACCCGCCGTTGCTTTGCCGCGGGCCACCGCATGCTTACGCATTGCGGCTGGGAACCGCGGCATCCTGGAATTTGCGGACGAAGCTTAGGGAGCATTTTCTAATCCAAGAACGGGCCTGAAAGGGTAAAGTCAGGCGGGGACGATGCGGGGCTCCTTTCTGAGGTTTTTCGGGGGATGGGGAGAGGGAGGAAGCGATCGTCGGCGCGGTGGAAATGTGGGAATCGCGCAGCGATTT
>SHUD01000085.1 GCA_009697505.1 Bryobacterales bacterium | reverse complement strand
CGGAGCAGGAGAGTGCGGCAACTATTCGGCCGGGGTGAAAGTGATCTCGAACCGGTTTCCCGCGAGAGAACGGGCGCTAGCGGGCGGATTGTTCAACAGCGGCACAGTGATTGGGGCATTCGCCGCGCCGTGGTTCATCGTAAAGCTCTCGGGCTACTTTGGGTGGCGGATGGCATTCGTGGTCCCGAGCGTATTGGGTGCGTTGTGGATTGTGCCCTGGTTGCTGTTTTTCCGGGACCGCGGTGCGGGAGAGGCTCCGGCAGAGAAGGTTCCGGTGACGCTGCTTTTGCGCATGCGGCAGGTATGGGGCGCGATGCTGATGCGCGCTTTGTGCGGTCCTGTGGTGCACTTCTACTGGTATTGGCTGCCGGAGTACTTGCGGCGGGAGAGGCATTTTTCGATGGAGACCATCGGGCTGTTGGCGGGCATTCCGTTTCTCTTCGCCGGACTCGGCAACATTCTTGGCGGATGGCTTTCGAGTTGGCTGATTGCGCGCGGAAGCAGCGTCGATTTTGCCCGGAAAGTCACATTCGCCGGAGCCGTTGCCCTTTGCTCGGCGAGCATGCTCGTGCCGTTTCCCGAAGGCGAAGCCATGCCGGTGGCCCTGGTCTGCGTCGCGACTTTTGGGGTCAGCGTGTTCGCGGCCACATTTATCGGGATGCTGACCGATCTGTTTCCGCAGCGCGCGCTCGCAAGCGTTGCGGGGCTGACGGGCACGTGTGAAGGCGTGGTGAACATGGCGCTGGTTTTGGCGACGGGCGTGGTTGTCGACCGCTTCAGTTATTTACCTGTGTTTCTCGCCGCCGGGCTGATGCCTGCGATGGGTGGGCTGGCGTTCCTGCTGCTGATTCGAAGGATACCTGACACGCCCCTTGAGCTTCAGGCCGGAACTCGTTAAGGGGCGGTGCTTCAGTAAAACCTGACGGCGCTCTGCTTTGGGCCCGTCATGAAACAATTGTTGCAATTGGCAGCGGCGGGCGGACGATCGTTTATTGTCACCAAGTCCGCACACGAAACTGTGGTGGCAGTGGGGCAGGTGGCTGATCCGGATCCGCGCGAATTCTCTTTACGGTGCGGGCGTTTTCGCGGTTTACAGCCCCACGTACCAGTCGTATCCGCGCTCAGCCCAATAGTCCGCCGGCCGCGATTCCGCGAACCGGATCTTCCCGATCCGCTTGATGTTCTGCAATCCATACTTAACCGGGATCGCCAGCCGCAAGGGTGCGCCGTGTTCGGCTGTGAGTGGCTTGCCTCCCATCTCGTAGCAGAGAAGCGTCTGGGGGTGCATGGCGCTGTCCGCGTCGAGCCCGACGTAATATTCGCCGTCCGGCGTCTCCATGCCGACGTACTCCACCGGGTCTTCCGGCCCGTACTTCGCCGCGAAATCCGAGAACCGGGCTCCGGTGAAATGCACGACCTCGCTCCAGCCCTCCACGCACTTCAGCTCCGTCACGATCTCAATGCGGGGAAGGCTCCGGACCTGATCGAGCGTCACGGGCGAATCCGAGCGGCCTCCCTCGACTCTCAAGTTCCAGGAAGCCGCGTCGAAGTTTGGTTGAAGCCCGACGCCGCCGTTTTCGCGAGGCATCTTCGCCATCGATAAGGGGAACGTAGGAGCGAGCCTGCCGTCGTGGAAGAAGTCGCGTGCCAGGTGCTCGTTGATCTCGAGCCATCTACGCAGTGGCCACCGGATACCGGCGTCCTCACGGCGTGTGTAAAGCCAGCGTGCTCCCCCAAATCCAACAGCCGCCACCGCGCCGCCGAACAGAAAGCTGCGCCGCGTTTTCCGGCGCATGATGGACTCGGCTTCAGTTTTGTTCATGGGCAGGCTCCTCGACCTCGACCAGTTCCAGTCCCGTAATCATTGCCGGAAGTTGTTCCAACCCGCCCGGGCCACCTGTCCGATGTGCACGCAGAAGAACAGCACGTAACCTATGGTCAGCGCGAAGTGCTCAGCGCGCGCCCAGGGATATCCTCCCAGCGTCTGCGTCAGCCATGAGAATTGCACGGGTTTGTAGATGGCGAGGCCGGTAGCCAGCGACCCCGCGCCCATCAGGACGATGCTCGTGTATGCAATCTGCTGCGCGCCGTTGAACTTTCGAGGTGGCGGGTGGGCCTTGCTGATTCCGAGATCAAAACAAAGTGACTTGAATCGCTTCACGCGCGGAGTTCCGGTTCGGCACGAGATACCGCCATTCGCCGGATACGGCCGTGTAGAGCACGTACAGCAGTCCGTTCAAGGCGAAGAACCACATGAAGAGGAAGTGCCACGCCATCCCTTGCGAAAGGTGGCCGCCCAGGTCGAACGCATCGTAGAACCACGCGGGAAAGAACCGGAACAGCGTGAAGCCACCAATGCCAACGCGGCAAACATCGTTCGCCCAGTAGATAACCATGCCGCTCCAGATCATGAGCGACAGGACAGGAAAGTTGATCCAGTGGAACCACCGGATTGCGAGAGGGTGTTTGTGTTCAATTTTCGTCATGGGGACTGCCAACGCTGATGAGTGTCGGCCTACCCTTCAAAACTTCCCCGCCGAGATCCCACTGCCTGCTCACTGAACTGAAGGCTAGAGCGTCAGTTGGCCGTTGTAAACCATGTCCTTGAGCGCGAATTTAACCTTCAACTCCATCGGCCCCATCTTCGACAGGAAGGTGACTTCCCTGTCCTCGAGTTTGATGGGCTGAAAGTCGCGGGCGAACGCGAATATCAAGCCGCCTTGTGCTTGAGCGACCTTTGCCGGATAGATTGGGTCCTTGCCCTTGCGCTGAAGTTGCGTCGACTCCTTCATGCGTTCCAGCATCTCGCGCTTGCGTTCAGCTTCGTCGGCTGGTCCGCCCGCGGCGGCTTGGCCGCGCCTTCCTGCTCCCATCATCGGCATTCCACTGACGCTGATAACATGAAACTCCTCTGCCTCGGCGGGTGGTTGCTTGCGCATGGCTTCGGACACCGGCATCGCCGACTCCCAACGAACCAGAGCTTTGAACTGGGGGGGCCGATTGCCCATTTCCGGATCGCCCGTTTCGCCGCCGCCGCGTCCGCCCATACCGCCGCCGGGTCCGCCCATTCCTTGCCCACCCATGCCTTGGCCGCCTCCCATCCCACCGCCTCCACTCATCCCGCCACCTCCGCCGCGTCCACCCCGGCCGCCGCCCCGGCCTTCGCCGCCCTGACCGCCGGCCTGGCCTGGATTGAAAGACACCATTACTTCTTTAGCCCACGGCGATTTGCTGAGCATTTGTTGGATCTCGTCATTCGACCAATCCGCCGGCTTCTTGCCAGTCCAAAATTCCTTGCCCGCCGCCCATGAAGGTAAAGCTGGCGCACCGAGAGTCAAGAGCAAAGCCGTGCGTCTGGTGATCATATTGGTTCGATTAAAACGTAAATCGCAGTTGAATGTCCACCTTCCGGTTGTACGTGCTCGCGCCGCCGAATGGGCCGAAGCCAGCCAAGCTACACGCCATGCGAATCAGGGCATCGGCGTTCGAAAGCAGCGTGATCGCGGTAATCGCGCCGTTTCCCGCGTTCTTCGTGCTCGATACGACGATGGATTCGCCTGCCTTCAGATCTTCGAACTTCGTTGAGGGCATCCGTTCGAGCATCTGAGAGATGTCGCGCGGACCGGCCATTCCAGGTCCGCCAGGACCTCGCATCCCTCCAGGCATTCCTCCCGACGTTCCTCCAGACACCGCCCCAAAATCCGGCATCCGGTTGAGTTGCGAATCCGCAGCCACTTTCACGGTTAGCGTTTTGTTTGTCTCCCGATCCTTGATGGTGATTTCTTGCTTTTCAGAATCGATCGCCGTAATCGTGCCCGCCTTGGTGACGAAAGTTCCGAACACGACATCGGCAGCCGTAACCTTCATCCCATCCGGGCCTTTCTCGCCGCGCGCGCGAAGTTGGTCGCCGATTGAGACTTCAGCCAGACCGCTCGCCTTCGCGTCAGCGAAACTGACCGAGTCCGGCGCGTAACGGCGGTAAGAGATCTTTTCGTTCACCTCGACCGTCGCCGTGATCTCACCCTGGAAGGAACGCGTCCGCAACGTAATTTCGTTGCCCTTCTTCGCCGCGACCACGCCGGCAACACCGCGCGTCTGCCAATCCCGCCGATCGGCTTCGTTCCGCCGGCCTATCTCGGCAGCAGGCATGACAATGATTCGCGCCGCTTCGTCCGCGCCTGCCACGAACCGCACGAGCACACGGTCCCCCGCTGCAAGATCCGTAGCCCTGATGGCAACCGCGTTCTTGAGATCCTTCTCACCGGGCGCGACCCTCTGGACGACGGTGCCAGGAGCAATCCTGATCGTGCTAATAGCACCTTTTTCGGCACTGACTTCGATTGCGGCGTCCTCGGGCTTGAAACCGGAGATCGTCCCGAGCAGGGACGCGCCGGATTGAGCCGGCGAGAAGGAGTTTCCAGCGAAAAGCGTCAAAATTGCAAATAGCGAAATTCGTCTCACAACTAAACGACGACGCTAATAGGGCAGACGGCGGTAAATCTTCGTAAATCGTGAAGTTGAGGAGAAACCTGCCACTGCGGCAATTTCGACGACGCCCCTATCCGAGGCGTTCGCGTTGACCGAGGCCTAAACTGGTGCGAGCGCCGCCGAGGGCTTAAAGCGTGTTAGCCAGAACGCCGCCATCTACTAACAACGTGGTTCCGGTAATGTAGCTGCCAGCTTCGCTAGCGAGCAGCAGGGCCGGACCCACCAACTCCTCGGGCCGCGCCCAACGCCCCAGGGCGGTCTTGCCCGCGAACACCTGCTTTTCCGCCTCCGTCAGTATCTTACCCGGCAGGTCCGTCAGGAAAGGCCCCGGCGCGATGCAGTTTACCGTGATGTTGAATGCGCCAAGGTCAAGGGCGCTCGCCCGCGCGAGGCCCACGAGCGCCGACTTCGTCGCGCAATAAGCGTTGCGGCCCTGCTTGCCTCCCAGCCCCAGCACGGACGAAATGTGAATCACCCGGCCCCAGTGCCGTGCCTTCATTTGCGGAACAAGGGCGCGCGTGAGCCGCATGCAACTGGAGAGATTCAATTCGACGATCCGGTCCCAGTTCTCATCCGTCACCGCGTCGATCGCCTCCGGAACGTTCGATCCGGCGTTGTTCACAAGCACGTCCACGCGTCCGAATCGCGCCAGCGCCGCATCGGCCAGCGCCAGGGTTTGCTTTCGGTCCGCCAGATCGAACGCCATCCACTCGACGCGCGTGTTCAGGCCAGCGCCCACGGCCATCGACGCCGCGCGCAGTTCTTCCTCGTTACGGCTGGCGATCATGATATCCGCGCCCGCTTCGGCGAAACCGCGCGCCATGGCTTTACCCAAGCCTTTGCTGCCTCCCGTCACGAGCGCCACGCGCCCAGATAGATCGAATAGTTTATTCATCACGTTTGAACTTCCTTCTGTAAATAAGACGAGCCGGCAAGGCGCTCACTCGGGCGCTCGGAAGCCCGCTCAACGGCGGGCCAAGCTCGCAAAACGAGCATTACGAGTATACGTGGATTTCGTGGCATGCTCGGCGCAAGAATTATCCAATACAAGATGATCCTGAAAGGAGAATGGATTCCAATACAAGATGATCCTGAAAACGGAGAGGCAAGGCGGTCTGCGGCCGGGTGCAAATACAAATGCGGAACGCCGAAGGGCTAAACGAGAAGCAGATCCAGGAATT
>SHUD01000084.1 GCA_009697505.1 Bryobacterales bacterium | reverse complement strand
CCGCGGACACGATCGCGGAGTTCTGGATAGCATCACGCATCACGATGAGTGATGTGATAGGATCAAGTCGTTATGCGGACCACGCTCGATCTCGACGAGGATGTCCTCGCTCTTGCCAAGCAATTGGCGGCGCAGAAGGGACAGAGCGCGGGCAAGGTGATCTCCGAACTGGTCCGTCAGGCGTTGGAGCCGCGGAAAGCGTCGCGTACGCGCAACGGTGTTCCGCTCATCGAGCCATTGCCGGGCGCCGTACGCGCGCATCTTGCGTTGGTCAACCGGCTCCGGGACGCCGAATGACTACCGCGTTGCCGGACGTGAACGTCCTGGTCGCTCTCTTTGATCCAGCCCATTTGAATCACGACGACGCCCACCGCTGGTTATCACGCCACGGACGCAAGACCTGGGCGACATGCCCAGTGACCATCAACGGCTGCATTCGGGTCTTAAGTAACTCAAGTTATCCGGCGCGGCCCTTAACCACTGCCGGCGTGGCCGCGCTCCTTCGCGAACTTTGCGCCAAACCCAATCATGAGTTCTGGGACGGTGGCGTATCGCTCTTGGATGAGACGCGGATCCGCGCGTCGAAGATCGCTGGGCCTGGCCAAATCACGGATGTGTACCTGTTGGCGCTCGCGGTTGCCCACGGGGGGAAACTGGTTACGTTTGATCGCTCGATTCCGCTCGGGGCGGTAGTCGGCGCCGGCGCGGAGAGTTTGGAAATCCTGGGCGCTTGAGCGCAATTCGCCGGCCCCAGGCTGTGGTACAGATCCGGCATTCGATCCTTCTTGGGTTGGCCAGCATGCCACTTTAGGAGGATCTTACTCCCGGAACGGTCAAACCTTTTCAAGTCTCACTGGTCGAACCGGGGGCTTACCAATTTCAGTTACAGGAGGGGGGAGAGGCCTCCATTCCGCGGTAAACGCGCGGAGCCGGGCGTTGCCGTCTGGGGTCTTACCTGGAACGTTTTATGCGCTTGGTGTTAGCCGTCGTCTGGAGGCCGACGTCGTAGAAGAATCGCATATCGTGTGGCCGGCGCTTGCCGGCCCGGCCTGCCGCAAGCCGTCTTCGCCGTGGACACCATCGCTGAGTGTCTTGCAAAACTGGTGAGGGACGGGAACGCGTAATGCCAGGCAGTGGAAGAGAATATTCAAGCGCAACCCGATGCCGCCGCCACCGTCCGCATATGATAGTCTGAGTAACTATGAAGAACGATCCCAGCCGCCGTAAGATCCTCTCGATGGGCGCCGGCCTGGCCACGCTCACTGCGTGCACCAGCAAACAGGAAGCTCCCAGCCAGGTGGGCGCGGCATTGTCGCCCTATGGCAATCGCTCCCCGCATGAGACCGCGAAACGCCTGCCGCCACCGGCGGATTCGAAGACGCCCGCCACGGGAGGCTCGCGCACGCCGCTCCAGGATTCCTACGGCACCATCACGCCATCGTCGTTGCACTTTGAGCGGCACCATGCCGGAATACCGGACATCGATCCGGCCAGGCATGAGTTGCTGATCCACGGCCTGGTGGAGCAGCCGCTGGTGTATTCCTTGGAGGATCTGAAGCGTTTCCCGGCCACCACGCGAGTGCACTTCGTCGAGTGCTCCGGCAACGGGGGCGCCGAATACACGGCGGCGCCGGGGGCCACCGCGCAGGTCAGCCACGGTTTGGCCAGTTGCAGTGAATGGACCGGCGTCCCCGTCAAGCTGTTGCTGGCCGAGGCGAAGCTCAAACCCGAGGCCAAATGGGTGGTCGCGGAAGGCGGCGACGCCTGCAAGCTCGCTCGCAGTATTCCCCTGGCCAAGCTGATGGACGATGCCATGATCGTCTACGCGCAGAACGGTGAAGCCATCCGCCCCGAACAAGGTTACCCGATGCGCCTGCTGCTGCCGGGATGGGAGGGCAACTCCAATGTGAAGTGGGTGCGCCGGCTGCACGCCACGGCCGAACCCGCGCAGACCACCCACGAGACGGCCTATTACACGGATCTGATGCCGGATGGCAAATCCCGCCAGTTTTCCTTCGAACTGGAAACTAAATCCGTGATCACGCGTCCCTCGGGCGGCCAGAAACTCACCGGCGGCCAGGGCGACTATGAAATCACTGGCCTGGCCTGGAGCGGCCGCGGCAAGATCACGCGCGTTGAAATATCTCTGGACGGCGGTAAGACGTGGAAAGACGCTGAACTCACGCAGCCCATTCACGCCAAGGCCTTCACGCGGTTCAGGATGCCATGGAGCTGGGACGGCGCGGCAGTCACGATGCAATCCCGCGCCAGCGACGACACCGGCTACACGCAAGTGTCGCAGGATGAACTTGCAGCCGCGCGCGGCCGCAACTACCGCTATCACAACAACGGAATCAAAGTCTGGTACATCCAAAGCGATGGGAGCGTCTCGCATGTTGCTCAGGTTTAGTCTCGTCGTGCTAGCCGCCGGAGCGCTCGCCTTCGGTCAGGGCCGCATCGGCCGCCCGGCGCCGGAAGAAAAAATCAAAGCCATAAACATCACCACCATGTCCACCGGCGCGGGCTTGCCCGAAGGTAAAGGCACGGCCGCCGGCGGCAAGAGCGTTTATAAGGAAAAGTGCGAAACCTGCCACAACGAAAAACTGGAAGGCCGCACCGGTCAGTACCCCGCGCTGGTGGGCGGCAAAGGTTCCCTCAACACCTCGAAACCTGTTCGCACGGTGGGCAGCTACTGGCCTTACGCGACGACGGTGTTCGACTACATCCGCCGCTCCATGCCCTACGATCAACCGGGCAGTCTTTCCAATGACGAGACCTACGCGCTGGTCGCGCTCATCCTGAACGCCAACGGCATTATCGGAGAAAACGACGAAATGAACAAGGACTCGCTCCCCAAGGTAAAGATGCCCAACGCGGGTAACTTCGTGCCCGACGCCCGCCCGGACGTGAAGGCGAAGCGGTAGAATCGGCTTGCGAAGCCCCCCGGGGACGCCATCGCGTGGTGGGAAAGCCGGCGTACCTTGAACCTCTTGCAGCGATCTTCTTCGGCACCGTCTACGCAGTCGGCGCGAGTCTTTGCTACACGCTTGGATGAATCAGCGAACTCCTCTGAAGCCGAGACGGCACCAACCGCACGGCGGGCAAACGCAGCGGCGTTTTCAGTACGCGTTTGATGTTCTCCGTGGTTATCCCGCTTCCACCCTCCATTCTGGTTCCGTTGATCTGGGCCATTGGGGGCCTCCATCACGCCACGGCGCGGTGACCATTGCATGTGCCGCACATGCAATAATGTGGATGCCATGCCGAAGATGATCCAATTACGCCACGTCCCCGACACGCTTCACCGCAAGTTAAAGGCCCGTGCCGCGAAACAAAAAATATCACTTTCCGACTATTTGTTGCAGGAAGTCACGGTGCTAGCCGAGTTGCCGCCCATGGCGGATACATTCGCCGCGATATCCCGTCTTCCACCCCTCGCCTGGAAGGAGCCGGTTGTAAAATCCGTACGCAAGATGCGGGAAGGCCGGTGATTGTCCTGGATGCGTCCGCAGCCGTCGAACTCCTCGGAGCCACGCCGCGCGGACAGGCGGTGCTGCGAAGGCTACTGGGCGAACCGGTATTACACGCCCCGCACTTGCTCGATGTTGAAGTACTCAGCGCGATACGGCGGCAAGCCGCGCTCGGCGGCATCGCGGAGGAGCGTGCGGCAAGGGCCTTGGCCTTGTTTCAGGATCTGAGAATCCTGCGTTATCCCCACCATCCCTTTCTCAAACGCATCTGGCAACTGCGGCATAATTTTTCCGTATATGATTCCTGCTACCTCGCGGTGACGGAAGTGCTCGGTGCGACGCTGCTGACCTGCGACAAAGCCCTTGCCGCGGCGCGGCTCCAGCGTGGCGCCGTTGAAGTGATTTGATTCACCTGGCCCCACGCTCATACCCGGTCCATCGCCATGAACTCCTGCACATGCGGATGCTCGCACTTTTCAAGATCCCGCACCGGCCCAAAGTAAACGGCTTTACCCTCGTGCAGCACTACGACGCGATCCGCCACCTTCCGCATTAACCCGAGATCGTGCGTCACCACCACGCTGGTGAGGCGCAGTTGCGTTTTGAGTCGCAGCATCAGGTCGCTCAGATGCTCGCTCATGATCGGGTCCACCATGGTCGTTGGCTCGTCGTAAAGAATGCACTCGGGCTGAAACGCCAGCGCCCGCGCGATTGCCACCGCGCGCTTGTAGCCGGTGGAAAGATCGGTCGGGTAGAGGTCCTTGAATTCCACCAGATCCACCAGATTCAGCAACCCGTCCACCACGTCTTCCTTATTTTGCTCGTTGTAATCCTCGCGCAGTTCCAGCGAAAACAGGATATTTTCGCCCACGGTCAGCGAATCGAACAGCGCGCCGGATTGGAACACCATGGTGACCTTCTTGCGGATCTTGCGCAACTCGGCCTCGGTAAAATTGGCGATGTCTTCGTAGGAAACAATCACTTGCCCCGCGTCCGGCTTCAGAAACCCCATGATGTGGCCCAGGCTCACGGATTTACCCACGCCGCTCCGGCCGATGATCGCGAGCGTCTCGCCCGCATCCAAGTGAAAATTGACATCGACTAAAACAGGGTAATCGAACGTCTTATAGACACCGCGAAACTCGATGTAGTGTTGGCTCATGGATGACTCTGGGGGCCGCGCGCGGCCTCCCATTCGGCTGGAGTATTCACGTTTCTGAGCAGCAGGGCATCGCGAACCGGCCAGCGAATGGCTTGGAGACCGGAGAGAAGGTCATGCATTTTGAGGGATTTACGAGCGATGGCGGATTCCACGGCCGCGAGCGCCCGGCGATGATAAACGGCGCAAAGCGGATGCAGCCCGTGGTTCGTTTCGGCAGCCAGGCAAACCGCATCGCGCTCCCGAGCCGCCCGCAGCAGCTCCGCCAGCAGTTCTTCGGTGGCGTCCGGCATGTCGCAAGCGACGATCAGGTTCCAGTCCGCGCCAGTCATATGGAGAGCTGTGTACACTCCCCCCAGCGGCCCGCAGCGCTCGATCAGATCCGCCGCCACCGGCAGCCCAAGCGACTGATAACGCTCGGGGGCGCCGATCAACGTCACGCTGCCCGCCACGGCCCGTACCCGCGCGGCAACGCGCTCCACCAGACTGAAGCCATCGGCAGTCAGCAATGCCTTGTCGCGTCCCATGCGGCGGCTCTGCCCACCGGTGAGCACGAAACCCGCGCTGTCCGTTCCATCCGCCGCACCCATGAGACGATAGTAACAAGCAAGTGGCGCGGACGCCGACCCTCTGATTTCCGGCGGCCCCGATGCGGCGCCCCGCACCCGAACAGAACAGTGTATATTTGTTTCATAGGTCGCTTCTTAGGAATGTTAGCCCTGTTCGCCATGCTTATCGCCTCCCCCGTGAGCGCAGCCGAGCGCCCCGCGTCGGCGCTGCTCAACGGGAACGCGTCCGTAGGCAAGATCTCTATCGTGCGCGTCGACCGCCGAACGGGGAAACTGGTCCGGAACGTATCGCCGTCAGCCGCCTTGGAGCGCGGCGGCACTTTCGCACCCATCCCGGCGCCCCCCGTGCGGATCACGGAACTAGTTGAAAAAAGCGCGCAGGCCCATGGCGTCGACCCCTTGCTGGTCCACTCCGTAATTCAAGTGGAGAGCAACTATAACCAGCACGCCGTCTCCTCCAAAGGAGCGGAGGGTCTGATGCAGTTGATGCCCGGAACG
>SHUD01000031.1 GCA_009697505.1 Bryobacterales bacterium | reverse complement strand
CTCGGCTTTGGGCAACCTCCCCAGGCGCGACCCCGGTGAGGCTGTGCGAACATAACACGAGGGTTTTTGAATCACCCTCCCATTAGGAACTTTCTACTCGGCTGGCAATAGGAACTTTCTATTTGGCTCCGACACGGCGTGGAAAATTCCACCTCTGCTGTGCTATCTTCGATTGTGCCGCTCAGCATTCTTGGCGTAATTCCCGCCAGGTACGCATCTTCCCGATTCCCCGGCAAAGTTCTCGTCTCTATCGGCGGCAAAACCATGCTCCAGCACGTCTGGGAGCGGGCTTCGCAGGCGCGCTACCTCACCAGCCTGGTGATCGCCACCGATGACGAGCGCATTCTCAATGCCGCCCAGGAATTCCGCGCCCGCGCCATCCTGACGCGCTCCGATCACGTCTCCGGAACCGACCGCGTGGCCGAGGCGGCGTCCGCTTCGAACGCGCAGATCGTAGTCAACATTCAAGGTGACGAGCCCATGCTCGACCCGGCGGCCATCGATGCTGCGATCATCGGAATGCTCGAACAGGACGACGTGCCGATGGGGACTCTGAAGAAGCGCATCGAGCACGCCGCCGAAATCACCGATCCCAACGTCGTCAAGGTCGTGACCGATCATCACGGCAACGCGCTTTACTTTTCGCGCTCGCCGATCCCGTATGCGCGCGGCGGTCCGGCGGAACATGTCCACTATTTCAAGCACATCGGACTCTACGTCTACCGGCGCGACTTTTTGTTGAGCTATTCCGATCTGCCTGTTGGCCCTCTGGAACAAACCGAACGCCTGGAGCAACTCCGCGCGCTGGAAAACGGATATAAGATCCGCGTCATCGAGACCGAGTCGGAATCGCTCGGCGTCGACACGCCGGAGGACTGGGAACGTGTGTCGGCGCTCTATGAAAAGACGGCCGCAGTAAATATCAGCATGGAAACCGAATAATGGCCAAATATATTTTCGTTACTGGCGGAGTGGTATCGTCCTTGGGTAAGGGAATTGCGGCGGCGAGCATAGGCTGTCTGCTGGAAAGCCGTGGCATCACCGTCACTCTGCAAAAGTTTGACCCTTATCTCAACGTCGACCCCGGCACCATGAGTCCGTTCCAGCATGGTGAAGTCTTTGTGACCGATGATGGCGCCGAGACCGACCTCGATCTGGGCCACTACGAACGCTTTACGCACTCGCCTCTTTCGCAGGCCAATAACCTGACCAGCGGGCGCATCTACGAACAGATCATTTCGCGCGAGCGCCGCGGCGATTACCTGGGTAAAACCGTACAGGTGATTCCACACGTTACCAATGAGATCAAGGCCGCCGCGCGGCGTGTGGCGACGGCTCCGGACGGCACCGCCGCCGACGTGGTGATCGTTGAAATCGGCGGCACGGTGGGCGATATCGAGTCGCTGCCGTTTCTGGAAGCCATCCGCCAGATGCGCCATGAATTGGGGCGCGACAACACACTGTTCGTGCACGTGACGCTGGTGCCGTGGATCGCTGCCGCGCAGGAACTCAAGACCAAGCCCACGCAGCACAGCGTGAAGGAACTGCGCGCGATCGGTATTCAGCCTGATATTCTGTTGTGTCGCAGCGAACGCGCGTTGCCTCCGGACATGAAGGAGAAGATCGCGCTGTTCTGCGACGTGGACCGGCTCGCCGTCATCACTGCGCGCGACGTGGATAGCGTCTACGAATGCCCGCTGGTGTTTGCCGAGCAGGGTGTCGACGACATCGCGCTCCGGCTGTTGGCGATGGAAGCGCCGCCCCGCGACCTGACGCGCTGGCGCGAAATGGTGGGACGGATGAAGCATCCGGCGCGCCAGGTGTCAATTGGGCTGGTCGGCAAGTACGTCGAATACGAAGATTCCTATAAAAGCCTGAAAGAAGCGCTGCTGCACGGCGGTCTGGCTCACGATGCTCGTGTCAATATTAATTGGATTGAAGCCGAGCGCCTGGAGTGGCCGCAGGCGATGGCGCAACTCGAAGCCTTCGACGGCATCCTGGTGCCCGGGGGCTTCGGCAAGCGTGGCATTGAAGGCATGCTGGTGGCCATCCGCTATGCGCGCGAAGCCAAGGTTCCTTACTTCGGCATCTGCCTGGGGATGCAGACGCTGGTCATTGAATTCGCGCGTAACGTATGTGGTCTGGTGCAGGCCAATTCATCCGAGTTTGATCAGGCCACTCCGCAGCGCGTCATTTATAAACTGCGCGAGTTGAAAGGCGTCGATGAGCTCGGCGGCACCATGCGCCTGGGCGCCTACGATTGCAAACTCGCCGAGCGGAGCTTCGCGCGCGAAGCCTATGGCAAGCCCGAGGTGAGCGAGCGGCATCGTCATCGCTACGAATTCAATCGCGAGTACGAAGACATTCTCAAGGAACACGGACTGCGTCTCACCGGCGAGACGCCGGACGGGACTTACGTGGAAATCTGCGAACTCGCCGAGCATCCCTGGTATCTGGGCTGCCAGTTCCATCCCGAATTCAAGTCGAAACCCTTGGAGCCGCACCCGCTCTTTCAGGCGTTTATTGGCGCGGCGCTGGAACACCGGCGCGGGAAGACGGGAGGCGGCGCGCACATGACCGACGAAGCGCGCGGAGTGCCGCAGGTGGCAGGCAGCAAGCCGTGATTCCGGTCGCAGTCACTCCGCAAATCAAGATCGGCGCGGGCCAGCCACTGGCGCTGATCGCCGGGCCGTGCGTGATTGAGAGCGAAGAGCACGTCCACTATTTGGCGAATGAGATCCGCAAGATCGCCGGGCCATTCATCTTCAAGGCGTCTTTCGACAAGGCCAACCGCTCGAGCGTGACTTCCTACCGTGGCCCCGGGCTCAAAGAAGGTCTGCGGATCCTCAAAGGCATCCGCGACGCCGGTTTTCCGGTGCTGACCGACATTCACGAGCCTGCGCAAGCCGCTCTCGCCGCGGAAGCCGCCGATATTTTGCAGATCCCGGCATTTCTCTGCCGGCAGACCGATCTTCTGGTCGAAGCCGGGCGCACCGGGCGCGTGGTGAACATCAAGAAGGGGCAGTTTGTCTCGCCGCAGGACATCCGGCACGCCGCGGAGAAGGTAGCGACGACCGGAAACAACAAGATCCTGTTCACCGAGCGCGGCTCGACGTTCGGATACAACAATCTGGTGGTGGACATGCGCGGCCTCTCGATCATGCGCGAATTCGGATGGCCGGTGGTGTTCGATGCAACGCACAGCGTGCAGTTGCCGGGAGCCGCCGGGACGGCTTCCGGTGGCCAGCCGCAGTTCATCGGGACTCTATCCCGCGCCGCTGTCGCCGCCGGATGCGACGCCGTGTTTGTCGAAGTCCACGATGCCCCCGAGCGGGCGCTCTCCGACGGGGCCAACGCATTGCGCCTGGACCTGCTTGGCCCGCTGTGGAGCAAGTTGAAGCGGGTCCACCTAACAGCAGCATCATAGGAATTCACCATGTCCCTGCGCAGCTTTTTTGGATTGCCGGATGAACCCTCGCACGCTGCCGAGACCGAGGCCGTGCGCAAAGTGGTTCAGGCGTTGGACCAGATCGAACCAAGTCAGGCGCGCTACATTGCCGCGTTCGGTTACATTCTGGGCCGCGTGGCCAACGCGGACCTGCACATTAGCGACGAAGAGACTCGCGCGATGGAGCGCATCCTTGTGGAGCACGGCGAACTTCCGGAAGGGCAGGCCATTATCGTCGCCCAAATTGCCAAGACGCGAAACCAATTCTTCGGGGCGACGGAAAACTTCCTGGTGACGCGCGAGTTCGACCGCATTGCCACCCGTGAGCAGAAGCTGGTGCTGGTGAATTGTTTGTACGCCGTCTCGGCGGCTGAGGGCGATGTATCGCTCACCGAGGACAACGAAATCCGCCAGATCGTAAGTGAACTCCACCTGGACCACCCCGACTTCATCCAAGTGCGTTCCCGCTGGAAGGACCAGTTGTCGGTGATGAAGAATTTGCCGGAAGTTCCCAAGACCGGGGGCTGAAGTTCCGCTTGCCGCTGCCCTGCACGCCGGCAGCAATCCGGGCGTTTACAATATAGATATGCGCGTACCTGTTGGAGTAGGGAATTGTCGCCCAGGGAATCGCCGTCGGCGCGGCTTTTCACTGATCGAACTGTTGATTGTGATCGCAATCATCCTGATCATCGCGGCCATCGCGGTGCCCAAGATGAACCAGCAGTTAATGGCCGCCAATGAGACGGCCGCGATCCAGCATATCCGTACCATCCACGCCGAGCAGCTTCAGTATAATTCGCAGTTTGGAAAATACGCGGAGAGCCTGGCGATGCTAGGTCCGCCAGCGAGCGGGGCCGCCGGTCCCGCTGCCGCCGACCTGATTCCCAAGGACCTGGCCGAAGGCAAGAAAAGCGGTTTTCTTTACACGTTGGACGTGACTCCCACCGGATACGCGATTACAGCGATTCCGGAGAAGTTCAGTAGCTCCGGCCGCCGCAGCTTCTATTCGGATCAGACCTTGGGCATACGCAATAGTTGGACTAACGAACCGGCCAGCGCCAACAGCGCCGAACTAAAATAGAATCTAGCCCAATCTAGACAGCCGGAGATGAATACGTTTGCCCGCCGAATGCCCCTTGATTTCGGCATCCACAGCGGCCATGGAGAGGTGCCGCTCCGCGCCTTCGTAGTTGCGGGGGTTGGGGAGGCGTTCCCCTTCCGTGCGATCCCAGATTGTTTCGGATGGGCGCTGGGGCGGTTACACCGCCGCCGCCCAACGGATGGCCTGCTGCAGCACCGTGGCTTTTTCCCGCAAGTAGGCGGCGTCCCGGTCCTGGCGCAACTGTTCGTATAGAAATGCCCGGTATTCGAGATTACGGATCAATTCCGCGGTATGCGCGGGTTGCAGTGACTCCCAGACCTTTCCCGCGCGGTTCCACTCCGCGATGGAGTCGTGGTAGTGGCCGGTTTCCTCCGCGATTCTCGCCAGACCTTCATAACCCAACGCCAGGCGCGGCCCGCCCTTACGCTTGAAGCTACCCACCGCTTCCAGCAGCAACTCGCGCGCGCGAAAACCTGCGCCAGTCGGTATAACGATTCGCCAGTCTCACCTGCGCTTCCGCAATCTCGTCGAGATCCGCGCCCACAATCCGTAATTTCAGTCCCAGGACCCGCTCAAACTGGGCCGCGGCGCCGTCGCGGTCGCCGGATGCCTCCAGCGACTCGGTGAGCATCTGCAAGTCGGCCCTGGCTTCCGGCGATTCCAGCCCACATTCGGATTCATGGACCCGGATCGCGCGGCGCAGACACCGCTGCGCGTCCACATGCTGTTCGAGGGCGTGGTAGGCGGCCGCCAGCTCGCTCATTCGGTTCGCGGTGCCCAGATGATCCGCTCCCAGTACCTGTTCATGAATACTGGCGCTCTCCGCGAGCGCAGCCACGGCTTCCTCGAATTTCTGGTTGCGGTAACGCAGCAGGCCCAGGCGGTTCAGACGCCGCGCGGTGGCCAGCGGATCGCGCCGCTTCAATGTCGCCTCGATATCCGTGGCCTCGCGAGCTACCTGTTCCGCCCGTGACAGATCTCCCTGATCCCCCAGGATCGTGGCCAGTGCGTCCAGGCATTGCAGGGTCAGCGCGCGTTCGCCCGTGCGTTTGGCCAAATCCATCGCGGAACGAATGGTTTCTTCGGCCTCAGTCAACTTCCCTGGGGGGCCCGCTCCGGGGCCTGGCCGGTACTGCTTGCGTTGGGCTTCCGCCAGCTCCAGGCGCACCAGAATGCGCTTATCCGGAGACGGCTTCCGGCGCTCGTCCTCCACGATGGCCTTCACCAGGTGAAGCTCCGCGCCCGCGTAGTCTCCTTGTTCGAAGAGACGCTCGCCTATTTTCTGGTCTTCGGTGCGATCTCCGGTCCAGGCGCGAATTCGTTCCAACAGAACCCGTTCAAACATAGGCTTACTCCGACTATCGCCAATCCATCGGCGGACTAGGGACAAGACTTTAGTCCCTTGTGGAAAATAGTCCTGTTCCCGGCAACCCACTGGGAGGATGAGATGCTCAAAACATTCGAGGGTGTTTCCGTCAACCTTGACCCGGCCGCCCGCGCTCCGTAGAATGAAGTTCAGGAGCCTTAGTACTTTGGTCCCGCGAAGCCGCGAAGTCTTGCACGAAATTGTTGCCGCGTATATAGAAACCGGTGAACCGGTAGCGTCACGCGCCATCGCGAAGCGCTGGGGCGACTCTCTGAGCGCCGCCTCCGTGCGCAACGTGATGGCCGATCTGGACGAGGAAGGCTATCTGCACCAGCCCCACACCTCGGCCGGGCGCATTCCTACCGAGAAGGCGTTTCGCAGCTACGTTCAATCGCTCACTCTGCGCCGGATGGCCGTGGCCGAACTGGAGCGCCTGCGGGCGGATATCGGACGTTTGGAAACGGTGGAACAGCGCGTCGAGTATACTTCCCGCATGCTCATGGACATGACCCGCGGCGTGGGCATTGCCGCGGCCATCCCTCAGGCTTCCCCGGCTCTGGAACATATCGAGCTCATTTTATTGCCAGATCAGCGCGTGCTGATGGTGGTGATGACGCGCGACCACGAAGTGCGTAACCGGGTGGTCCGCTTGGACGAAGCGGTCATGGCCGACGAGCTCGCCTCCATCCGCAATTACGTGAACCGGAACTTTGCGGGTTGGACGCTGCAGCAGGTCCGCCGGGAACTGTCGACGCGGCTGGAACACGCCAGCGCCGCGTATGACGAAATTCTGCGCAAGCTGACCATCCTGTATTCCAAAGGCTTGCTGGATATTTCCGCCACGCCGGAAGTGCACATGGAGGGCGCCAGCAATCTGGTAGGCCTGGACTTGCATCTCACCAAGGAAAAGATGCGGGAGCTGTTCCGCGCCCTGGAAGAAAAAAAGAAGGTGCTGCAATTGGTGGATCATTTTCTGGAAAATCCCGCCGGCGAAATCGGCGTCCACGTCGGGCTGGGTGAGACCCATCCCTTGATGGGAGAGCTTTCGCTCATCGGCGTGCCGGTTCACATGGAAAATGGCATTTCCGCGGTCATCGCCGTGCTTGGCCCCATGCGCATGAATTATGGCCGCGTGATGTCGGCGGTACAGCACGTGGGGCAAGCCTTCGGAATGGATTGAGCCCGCCCGCGTTCTCTCTTTGGGCCCAATGCAAGTTGAAGCCAATGTTAGGCTGGAGGTGTGTGTACCGGAAACACCGATCGCGGATACCAATCATGAGTAAGAAGCCGCCAGTTGCCGATGATCCCGCCGTGGAAGAACAAAGTGTGGAAGAGCAAAATCCAGACAGCGCGCCAGAAACTGCCGGCGCGGATTCTGACTGGGAGCCGCCCGGCACCGAGGCTGCGCTGACCGCCGAACGCGATCAATGGGCTGCGGAGAAAGCCGAATTACAGGACCGCTTTCTGAGGGCGCAAGCCGAATTCCAGAATTCCCGCAAACGCGCGGAAAAGGAGCGCCTGGAGTTTGCGGAATATGCGAGCACCGAGGCCGTGCGGGCGCTGTTGCCAGTCCTGGATGATTTCGAACGGGCCCTTAAGGCCGAATCCGCCGATAGAGAATTCCAGAAGGGCATGGAATTGATTCACCAGCGGTTGTACGAGTCTCTGAAGAAACTTGGCTTGCAGCCGCTGGAGTCAGTGGGCCAGCCTTTCGACCCCCACGCGCATCATGCGGTAGAGATGGTGGAAACGGATGCCGCCGCCGATCATACCATCCTGGATGAATATCAACGCGGGTACAATTTCAAAGCCCGTTTGTTACGGCCCGCCATGGTGAAAGTGGCCGTCGCGCCGGCGTCCCAGGAGCGGGACGGAAGCGAGTGAGCGTGACCAAGCGGGATTATTACGAAATCCTCGGCGTCGGCCGCGATTGCGATGAATCCGCTCTCAAGGGAGCCTACCGCAAGCTGGCGATGCAGCATCATCCGGACCGCAATCCGGGGGATCACGCCGCCGAAGACAAATTCAAGGAAGCCGCCGAAGCTTATAGCGTGTTGAGCGACGGCCAGAAGCGCGCCGCCTACGACCGTTTCGGGGATCAAGGCGTGGCTGCCGCCAGCAACGGTTTTCCGGGGGGCGCGGATGGTTTTCCCGACCTGGCCGACATTCTCAGTGACGTATTTGGATTCGGCGAACCCTTCGGCGGCTCGCGGCAGCGGCGTGACCGGGCCCGGCGCGGCGACGACGTCCGCTATGACCTGGAAATTGCTTTTGAGGACGCGATGCGCGGGCTGGCAATCGATATTCAGGTCCCGCGGCTGGAAGCCTGCGGCCGCTGCCAGGGGAAGGGCGCTGAGCCGGACGACGGTTTGACTACCTGCCCAATCTGCCGCGGGCGCGGAGAAGTGATCTATCAGCAGGCGTTCCTTTCCGTGCGCCGGACCTGTTCGCAATGCGGAGGGCGCGGGCAGATCATCCGCCGGCCTTGCAAGGAATGCAAAGGCGAAGGCCATCTGCGGCGTGAGCGCAAGCTTAAAGTCAGCATTCCGGCGGGCGTGGATGCCGGTCAGCAGTTGCGGCTAAGCGCGGAGGGTCAGCCCGGCGCCAATGGCGGCCCGTCTGGCGACTTATATGTAATGTTGAAGGTCACGCCGCACCCGATTTTCGAGCGCCACGAAGACGACCTCCACTGTAGCGTGCCCATCAATCCGGCCCAGGCGGCGCTGGGTACCGGCATCGATTTACTGACCATGGATGGTTTGCAAAAAGTGCAGATCCCGGAAGGCTCGCAGCCGGCCAGCCGCGTGCGGCTGAAAGGTTTGGGCGTGCCGCACGTGAACGGCAGCGGACGCGGGGACTTGTTCGTTCATTTGGACGTGCGGATTCCCACCAAGCTGAGCCGGGAACAGCGGAAGCTGTTTGAACAACTCGGAGAAACGCTACCTGCCGAAAATGAGCCTTCCGAAAAAGGCATTTTCGACAAAGTGAAGAACTACTTCATGTAGCGCCGCTGCATGCAAGAGTGGGGCGCCCGGACCCAGTCTCGGCCGGAAGCGGCTTTTCCTAGCCCGTATGTTCTCACACAGTCGAGGCGCGCCCGGCGCTTTTCACTCGCTCGGAATACAATGCCGCAAGAACCTGAATATGCTCCAGCGTATGCCGCATCTTACGGCGCCAGTTAGGGTACTGCCAGGTACTGCCGGGCAGGTTCTGCTGCAGGGGTTCTCCGTAGAGATCCTCCTGATTCACCACCGCCAATAGACACGGGGTTGCAAGCAGGAAGGCCAGCGGGTCTCCGGTATACCCATTCTCCGCTAACGCCGAATGCAAGCGTTGGATCTCGCCTTCGCGGTGGGCTTTCTGCTGCTCGTACTCGGCCTCATCCGCGAGTCCGGCGGTTTTGCGCGCCTCCAGATCCTGTGCCTGAAAGAAGCCGGCGAGTGTTGGTAAGTCGTGCGTGGTGGTCGCGGCCAATGCGGTTTCAGGATAGTGGCCGGGCGGATAGAAGTTCCCGGCCTGGTCCCGCTCAAACCACAGCAGGCGATAGCTGAGGATGCCGCTGGAGGCCAGGGCGTCGCGGGCCTCTCCCGTTACGGTGCCGAGATCTTCACCGATGACGATGAAGTTTCGGCGAACGCTTTCGAGCGCCAGAATGCCGAGCAGATCTTCGGCGTAATCGCGCACGTAGGTTCCCCGGCTGGTTTCGAATCCCTCCGGAATCCAGAACAGGCGGAAGAAGCGCATCACATGATCGATGCGGAGGGCTCCGCCCGAGGCTGCCGCGTTACGGATCGATCGCGCGAACAGTTGGTAGCCCTCGGCGCGGTGCTGTTCCCGGTTGGGAGGAGGGAAGCCCCAATCCTGGCCGCTGGGGGCGAGTTCATCGGGCGGGGCGCCGACGCGGCAACCTGCGGCAAAAAAGCGTCTCCGCGCCCACAGGTCCGCGCCGTATTGGTCGGTAGCGAGCGCCAGATCGTGATATAGGCCGATCGTCATGCCGCGCTCCAGAGCGTGGGCGTGCGCCGCGGCGGCTTGGAGTGCGATCTGCCACTGCAAGAACTTGAAGAACAGAATACGCTCGCGATGTTTCGTTGCGAACTCGTGCACGGCGGACGAGCCGGGGTCGCGGTATTCCTCCGGCCACTGGGTCCACAGCCAGACATTGGCGTCGCGGCGGTGCATCTCTTCATCAAGAACGCAGAAGATCGCGTACCCTTCCAGCAAGTGCCCTTCCTCGCTGAGGTAGGTGTCGAAGGAATCCTGCTCCACATGCGCGGGACCCCGGCCGGCGCGGAATTGCTCGAAGGTACGCCAGAGCGCCGAGAGCTTGAGTGCCGCCACGCGCTCGTATTCGACGAATTCGCTGTCGCGCAGCGCTGCGATCTCTTGCCGCACGCTGTCATCCAGGTGAGGATCGCCCACTCGCTCGACATCCAAATAGATGAAATTGCGGAACAGAGCACACTGCGGCAGATACGGACTGGTGTTGTAGGGCTGGCGGTTGGCTATGGCGTGCAGAGGATTCAACGCGATGAAGGCAGCCCCGGCGGGAGCAAAGGCGTCAATGAGGGCTTCGAGATCTGTGAAATCGCCGCAGCCCCAATTGCGCGCGGAACGTAGCCCGTAAAGACTGACCGCGAGACCGGCCATGCGTCGCTCCACGGATTTCGCACGCGGAGGGCAGACGATAAAGCGCGCTTCGGCGAACGTCCGCAACTGTGGATCCTGGACCCAATGCACGCGAATGCGGTGATAGCCGAGGCGCGGAGTTGCCGGCAGAGGCAAACGCTTGGCTAACCACTCGCTGCCATCAATAATTGCGTGGTCAATCGTCTCCAGCTCCGGCATCCAGAACCAATGGTGTTCCAGATCGCCGCCTTCCCATTCGATTTCAAGTTTCGCCGAAGCGCCATTCTGGCTGGCGGGTATACGCAGGCGGATGTGATCAGTGCCGGTCCGCACAACAATCGTTGCGTCCAGCGGCTCGCGCCATTGGGCCGCTTCCCGTTGCGCGAGCGCTTGTTCGATCTCTTCAGCGCTGCCGACCGGAAATCTTAACGCCGCTAGAATCGCGCGCGCGACTTCCGGCGAAGTCTCGTGTGTTTTGCCCCACGTGTCGGTGTAGCTGGACTCGATTCCATGCGCCGCGGCCGCCCGTCGCAGCGCGTCTTCATAGGTCATACGACATAACTCATGCAAACTTTCAGTGTAACGGCGAGCCGGCAGCGTAACGGCCACGCGAAATATACGGGCATGTATAATCCATACATGCGACGCCTTCTGTTCTTGCTCCCCTTGGCCGCGGGCTTGTTCGCCCAGCAGACCGGCACCATCTCCGGCACCATCGCGGACCCCGATGGCCGCCCCGTGAGAGTGCCTATCCGGGTGGTGAACAGCGCGACGAAAGTTGCCTACCAGGGTATGCCGTCCCCCACGGGCGAATATTCGATCTCCCAACTGCCGCCGGGCGCCTATCAGTTGACGGTGCAAGCGCTGGCGAATTCGTTTCGCGCTTTCGTCCGCGACGGTTTGACCGTTTCCTCCGGCGAGGCCACCAAGCTCGCTATCCACTTGCAGGAAGGGATCGCGCTGAACACGCTAGGCGACGGGCGCGAGTTTTTCCAGGATGTTGCGAAAGCAAATTCGGCCAAGCAGGTGATCCCGAAGGGAGCCACTCCGCGCATGCCCGATGGCAAACCCGATTTTTCCGGCTACTGGGTGGCGCCAGGCGGGTCTTTCGATCCCGGCGTGCCGGAGCTCCAGGACTGGGCAGAAACCGTTGCCGCCAAGCGGCAGGCCGACGATCTCAGGGACATCCCCGGTTCGCGCTGCCTGCCCACCGGAGTCGTGCTGCCGGTCAACAACGGCCAACCGCGGCGAATGGTTCATATTGCGAGTTTGCTGGTCAGCTATTCGGAAGGGCAGCTTCCGCGCCAGATCTTTCTTGATGGCAGACCGCACCCGAGCGATCCCAATCCCAACTGGTTCGGCCACTCCATCGGGCGCTGGGAAGGGGAGACGTTGGTGGTCGATACGGTCGGGCTGAACGATAAATCCTGGCTCGATTGGTACGCGCGCCCACAGACCGAGAAAATGCACATCATCGAGCGGTTCCGCCGCCCGGACCTGGGGCACCTGGAATTGGAAATGACAGTGGACGATGCGGGCGCGTTGAAGAAACCGTGGGTGGTCAAGCGGACCTATGTTCTGGAGCCCACTGACGAGATTTTGGAAAATGTCTGCGCGGAAAATGAAAAGGACCTGCAGCACTTGGTAAACAAGTGAGATAATACGGTCGTGGACGCACCGGACACTCAATTTCACCTCAGCCAGCCGCCCGAGCTGTTCGCGCGCATCGATCAAGAGCCCGAACCCGACCAGTTCGGCGAATCGTTCATCATGACTACGCTCGGCAGCGTGGTCAACTGGGGCCGCAAGAACGCCATCTGGCCCATGAGCTTCGGCCTGGCCTGCTGCGCGATCGAGATGATGTCCATGATCGGTTCGCGCTTCGATATTTCACGTTTCGGAGCAGAAGTGATGCGCGGTTCGCCGCGCCAATCGGATCTGATGATCATCGCCGGGCGCGTTTCGAACAAAATGGCCCCCGTCATCCGCCGCCTGTATGAGCAGATGCCGGAGCCCAAGTGGGTGATTTCGATGGGCGCCTGCGCGACCTCCACCGGCGTGTTTTCCAATTACGCTTTGGTGCCGGTGAACCAGGTGATTCCCGTAGACGTCTACGTCCCCGGCTGCCCGCCGCGTCCCGAGCAGTTGATCTACGCGATCATGATGCTGCAAAAGAAGATCGAGCAAGACACGCACGTCGTCGCCAAACTCCTCAACATCGATTAGCCCCGAACCTCAATAAACCCGGGCGCAAAGCAGTGTAAGATACTGCCATGAAGCCCCTATTCACGTTGCTGGTTTTCACGGCCTGCATGTGTGCGCAAACGCGGGTCACCGCGCAGCAGGAAGCCTCGATCAAAGCCGATCTTGCCGGACGCATCGAAGGCATGAAGAAGCAGGCGCAGGTAATGACCGACACGGTCTTCAGCTACTCGGAACTGGGCTTTCAGGAATTCGAGACGTCCAAATACTTAACCGGCTTGCTTGAAAAGGAAGGCTTCAAGATCCAGCGCGGCGTGGCGGGAATTCCCACGGCGTTTGTCGCCACCTGGGGTTCCGGGAAGCCAGTGATCGCGCTGGGCTCCGACATCGACGACATCCCGCAGGCATCGCAGAAGCCCGGCGTCGGCTATCACGAGCCGATTATTGAAGGCGCTCCGGGCCACGGCGAGGGCCACAACTCCGGCATGCCGCTGAATATCCTAGCGGCGATTGCAGTGAAAGAAGTGATGGAGCGTCAGCATCTGCCGGGAACTCTGATGCTGTGGCCCGGCGTCGCCGAGGAGCAGCTCGGGACCAAAGCTTACTACGTGCGCGCGGGCTTATTCAAAGATGTTGACGCAGTGCTGTTCACGCACGTCAGCGACAACTTTCGCGTCGAAGCCGGGTCAGGCGCCGGGACCGCGCTGGTGTCGGTAGAATACAGCTTCAAGGGAGAAAGCGCGCATGCCGCCGGAGCGCCGTGGCGGGGGCGCAGTGCCCTGGATGCGGTGGAACTGATGGACATCGGCTGGAACTTCCGCCGCGAACACATCCGCGTCGGCTCCCGCGTGCACTACGTCATCACCAACGGCGGCGATCAACCCAATGTGGTGCCACCCAACGCCACCGTCTGGTATTACTATCGCGAAGCCGACCATCCGCACGTCATGGAATTGTGGAAGGCCGGCGACACCATGGCACAGGCCGCGTCGATGATGACCGGCACGACGTTTACATCGCGCGTGCTCGGTTCCGCCTGGCCGGGCCATTTCAATGTGCCGATCGCCGAGACCATGTACGAAAACATGAAGCGCGTGGGCTTGCCGCAGTGGTCGGCGGAGGATCAAACTCTCGCCAAGGGGTTGCAGCGCGAGCTGAAAGTTCCCGAGCGTGGCCTGCCCGACAAGATTCCAGACATTCGCCGCCCGCGCCAGGAACCCGACGAAAACGACGTCGGCCCGGTGGGTGGCGGCTCCGACGACATCGGCGACATTTCCTGGGTGGTGCCCACGGTCACGCTGCGCTATCCGTCAAATATTCCAGGCGGCCCCGGGCACAACTGGGCCAACGGCATTTCGATGGCCACGCCGATTGCGCACAAAGGTGTGATCGCGGGAGCCAAGGTACAGGCCATGACCGCGCTCGATCTGCTGCTGCATCCCGAACTGGTGCAGAAATCCTGGGACTACTTCCGCAACGTACAAACGAAAGACACCAAGTACCAGACCTTCCTTCGGCCTGGCGACCAGCCGGCCATCTGGCTAAACCAGAAGATCATGGAAGAATACCGGCCCAAGCTAAAATCGCTCTACTACGATCCGGCGAAGTACGACACGTACCTGGAACAGCTTGGCATCCAGTACCCAACGGTAAGATAGGCCGTGAGATAGGAACCATCATGAGATTCGCAAGGGCAGTTTCGCTGGCGGCATTGTTTTCCGCCACGCTCGCCGCGCAGCAAATCACAATTCGCGCTGGAGTGCTTCTAGACGGGAAGGGCGGTCACGTCCGTAACACCACGATCGTCATCGAAGGCTCGCGGATCGTCAAGATCGACCCGTCGATCACGAACGTCACCTACGATCTTTCCAAACTCACGGTGATGCCCGGGTGGATCGACACGCACACGCACGTGGCGACGCACTTCGACCGCAAGACCGGCCGCGCAGTGACCGTCCGGGATCCCAAGGAGTCCGCTGAACTGGCCATGCTGCACGCGGCGGAGAACGCCTACAGCACGCTGATGGGCGGCTTCACGACGATTCAGAGTCCCGGCATGCGCATCGACAAAGACCTGCGCGATTTCCTCGCCACGGGGCCGATGCCGGGGCCGCGGATTCTGACGTCGCTCGAAACGATCCTCGACGGAACGCCCGCCGAAATTCGCACGCGGGTGCGGCGTTTGGCCGGTGAGGGCGCCGATCTGATCAAGATCTTCGCTACGGCCAGCATCCGCGAAGGCGGAAGACAAACGCTTTCCGATGCTCAGCTTCAGGCTGGGTGCGGCGAAGCCCACGCGCTGGGCAAGCGCGCGATGATCCATGCCCAGGGAGCGGAAGGCGCAAAGGCCGCAATCCTGGCTGGCTGCGACACCATCGAGCATGGCTACCGGCTCACGGACGAAGTGCTCGACCTGATGGCCGCACGGGGCATCTATTATGACCCGCACTTCGGCCTCTTACTCCATAACTATATTGAAAACAAGACTCATTACCTGGGCATCGGCAACTTCAATGAAGCCGGCTTTGCCTTCATGGAGAAGGGAATTCCTCTGGGCATCGAGACGTTCAAGCGTGCCCTGGCCAAGAAAGTGAAGATCGTGTTCGGGACCGATGGCGGAGCCGGGGCGCACGGACGGAACTTCGAGGAATTCATTTACCGCGTGCGCGATGGCGGACAACCGCCGATGGCGGCTCTGGTGGCCGCGCAGTATACCGCCGCCGAATCCTTGCACATGCAGGATCAGATTGGCAGCATCGCGCCGGGACTCCAGGCCGATATCATTGCCATCGCTGGCAACCCGGTGGATGACATCACCAACGTCCGCAAGGTCGTCTTCGTGATGAAGGGTGGTAAGGTTTTGAAGAACGTCAAGTAGACGCTCTTACAACGATCCTTTCCGCCGATATGCCCTTCGTAGGTGGGTGATGTCCCGCTTACGAGGTGGCGATATGGATATTTCGTCAATTCCGCAGCAGTCAGCGTCTCCCGGCGTGACGCCGGCTGTCACTCCTCCGCCCGCAACACCCGATCAGCGGGCGTTGATTCAGGCCGTCAAAGCGGTGAACGCCACGGCGTTGTTCGGTCAAGATCACGAGCTGTCTTTTGTCTTGGACCGCAACACACGGCAAGTCGTCGTTCGCGTCGTCAACAGTGACACGCGCGAGGTCGTCCGGCAAATTCCCGCTGAATATATCCTCCGGTTAGCCGAAGAGAGTCTTGACAAGTAAAACCTTGGAAAGTAAACCGGTACATGACACCTTCAGCCTATGATCGTTACCTGGAAACCGAAATCCTCAGCTCCGACCCCATTAAACTGGTGGGGATACTCTATCGCGCCGCGACCGAATCGGTAGCGGCGGCCCGCCGCCACTTACGCGCGGGCGGCATCCGGTAGCGCTCGCGCAGTATTACGAAAGCGTCGGAGATTCTTAATCAGTTAATGCTGTCGCTCGACCACACAGCCGGCGGGGAGCTCAGCCGGAATCTGGTCGAGCTCTACGCCTACATGCAGACCCGTCTCATTGACGCCAACACGAATCAGGCCGATCCACCCCTGGCCGAAGTGGAGCGCCTGCTCACAACGCTAGCGGATGCCTGGCGCGCGGCCACGGCTCCTCCGGCCGTAACTATTGCCGATACATCCTACGTTCCGGTCAGTTGCGTACTCTAGTACCTCGCCCGGCGGGCTCGTTCTCGTACCATGGAGTGGAGAGCGCATGGACCCCATCCCGGCAGCGATTGAAATCCGCCATCTGCGAAAGGTCGACGGCGACAAGGCCGCCGTCGATGGCCTGACGCTCACGGTTCCTCAAGGCTGCTTTTTCGGATTTCTCGGACCCAACGGCGCGGGCAAGACAACCACCATCAAAATGCTGATGGGGCTGGCGCCGCCCACGTCCGGTAGCATCGCCTTGTTGGGCCTTCCCATGCCCGCCCAGGCGCTCGAGATCAAGAAGCAGATTGGGCTGGTCCCGGATGAGTCGCTTCTGTTCGATCACCTCACGGGAGGCGAATTCATCGAGTTCGCCGGCCGCATCTATGGCCTCGACCGTTCCACCGCCCGCGCCCGCGCCGCGGAACTCCTCGATCTGTTCGAGCTCGGGAACAGTCCGCGGAAACTGATTGCTGAATATTCCAAGGGCATGCGCAAACGCGTGGCCATGGCCGCCGCTCTCATTCACCGGCCCAAGCTGTTTCTGATGGACGAGCCATTTGAGGGCGTCGACGCGGTGGGCGCGCGGCTGATGAAAGACATTCTCGTCGAGCAGGTCCGCCATGGCGCGACGATCTTCCTGACTTCGCATGTCCTGGAAGTCGTGGAGCGGCTGTGTGAGCGGGTGGGCATCATCCATGAAGGCAAACTGATTGCCGAAGGCCTGATGCACGATATGCGCGGCGCCGCCGAGACTTTGGAAGACGCTTTCGTCCGGGCGCTGGGAGTAGAGCGCGAGACGGAAACACTCGACTGGTTGTAATCCGATGCCATACGTGGGCGCCATCTTCTGGGCTCAGTGGTGTACCCTATGCAACTTCTATCCACGAAAGGGTGTCGCCTGGACCGCCATCGTCGGCATCGTCTGGTATGGGCTTTGGTCCACCGTCGCCTTTGTGCTTCTGCAAGCCTTCCGCAATACGGAGAACCTGTTCATCGTAAGGCAAGCGCTTCCGGGCGGACTCCTGTTGATGTTCCTTTACTGGCAGGCCGTACCGATTCTGCTGGCCGCCACCGGTTCTTCGCTCGACCTGAAGCGATTGCGGGTCTATCCCATTCCGGCGAAGCATCTTTTCGGAATTGAGGTGTTACTGCGGATTACCTCGGCCGTTGAAATGGCACTGCTGCTCGCCGGCATCATTATCGGGGCGTTGTTCAATCCCAAGCTGACGAGTGGAAGCGTACTGGCGGCCACCTTGTTCCTTCCTTTCAATCTCATTGTCGCCGTGGGCTTGCGCGATCTCGTCGGGCGGTTACTCGCGCGCAGGCAGATACGCGAAATTGTATTCTTCATATTGGTGCTGAGCGCGGCGCTGCCACAGCTCTTTCTGGCGCGGCAGGGAACGATCGGCCCTCAGTTCCGCTTGCTGCTGGCACATGATTCCTGGCAGGGCTGGCCCTGGAACGCCGCTGCGAATCTGGTGCTGGGCAATCAGACTGGAGGCTCGCTTGCGGTTCTGTTGGGCTGGATTTTCTGTGCCTTCGCCTTCAGTGCCTGGCAGTTTGCGCGCACGCTGCGCTTTGACGCGGAGGCCGCGGCATCATCCGCGGGTGGCCCGCGTCCCGCCGGCTGGCTGGAATGGTTTTACCGCCTGCCTTCGGTGTTGTTGCGCGACCCGTTGGGTGCACTCGTCGAAAAAGAAGTCCGTTCCCTGGTGCGGTCCGCGCGCTTCCGGCTGGTGTTTCTCATGGGATTTACCTTCGGACTGGTGATCTGGCTGCCCATGGTGTTTGCACCCAGGGGCCCGCTGGGTAACTTCTTTGTGCAAAATTATCTGACCGTCGTCAGCGTTTACTCGCTCATGCTCATGAGCGAAGTGTGCTTTTGGAATGTTTTTGGATTCGACCGCTCGGCGGCGCAATTCTATTTCGTCGCGCCGGTCAGTTTCAAGCGCATTCTGGCCGCCAAGAATCTCACGGCGGTCTTTTTTATCGTGATCGAGATTGCCGTAGTCTCCGCGGTTTGTTTTATGTTGCGGATGCCCCTGGATTCCAGGCGCGTGTGGGAAGCCTACGGCGTTGCGGCCGTCATGATACTTTTGCTCTTTGCCGCCGGGAATCAACTTTCCATTCACCAGGCGCGCGGCGTGAATCCAGCCAACTCTCTGCGCACGAGCGCGACCGGGCGCTTGCAGGCGATGTTGTTCGGGGTCTACCCGGTTGCCTTCTTGCCGGTAGGCCTGGCGTACCTGGCACGCTACGCCTTCGGCAGTCAGGCCGTGCTGTATGGAATGCTGGCCTTGGATGCGGCCGTGGCGTTGCTCGTCTACCGGATTTCCTTGGCTTCCGCCGCGCAGGCAGCGGTCGCCACCAAGGAACGGATGCTGGCGGCCCTTTCCACCGGCGACGGACCGATCTCAGATTGAGCGTACCCGCCGTTCGAGATCCAGCAGAGCCTGCTTGATGGTCAATCCACCGCCAAACCCGCCCAGGGTACCGTCACCCGCAATCACGCGGTGGCAGGGAATCACGATGGGCAAGAGGTTGGCGCCATTGGCCGAACCGGCGGCGCGCGCCGCCTTCGGATTCCCCACCCGCCGGGCCAGTTCGCCGTAGGAGATCGTCTGGGCATACGGAATTTCGCGGAGTTGCTGCCAGACCGCGCATTGAAACGCCGTGCCTTCCAGGGCCAGAGGAAAGTCAAAGTCGATACGCCGTCCCGCGAAATACTCACGCAACTGGCGCACGGCCATCCCCACGGGCCCGCGCGCGGATTCCGTCCAAACCGGCTCCGCTTTCGCCGCTTTTTCCCGCTGGGGAAAAAATATCCTGCGCACGGCGGATGCATCTCCGGCAATCAGCAAAGTTCCGATGGGCGATTCCAGATACGTGTACGTCACAGCAACGATTTTACAGCGCCAGTTTCCCGCGATACAGCATGTCTTTGGCCCAGGGGGATTTGGTGAGCATCCGGTCTATTTCGTCAGAACTCCAGTCCGAGGAAGGTTTGGTATCCCAGAAATCTTTTGCTCCAAACGCCCAGGCATCCGCCGTCAGCAGGACCGGAAAACCAGCGGAAAGCCGGACGAAAGTTCTGCGTGTAACAGGCATGTCTGTGTAACGGCGCATCCGTGCATCCCGGTTACCCAAAAAGAGTTACCCGAAAAGAGTTCGTAGCAACGCTCGTGCTAGAGTAGGTAACTTCCCCTTTTCATCCGCATGCCGGGAGTCGATTTCATCCACATCAGCGTCTCCTTCGTCGTTGGCGTCATCGCCGGCACCATGAATTCCGTCGCCGCCGGCGGTACACTTCTCACGTTTCCCACCTTGATCTGGCTGGGCCTGAACTCGATTTCCGCCAATGCCACCAGCACGGTGGCGGTGTGGCCCGGAGTGGTGGCGGGAGCGTTTGGATACCGGCGCGACGTGGTGACGCTCCCCAGGCGGTTTTTCTATTTGTTGATCCCGAGCGTGACCGGAGGACTCATTGGCGCCATCATGCTGCGGCTCACCCCTAGCATGAGGTTCGACCGCGTGGTGCCGTACTTGATCCTCTTTGCCACCTTCCTGTTCATGATTCAGGACCCCATCCAGCGCGCCGTCAAGAGCAGTCACCCGGAAGCGCATCAATCCAAAGCGTGGTTTGCGGGCGCGGTGGTTTTTCAGTTCGTGGTTGGAGTGTATGGAGGCTACTTTGGAGCCGGCATCGGGATTCTGATGCTGGCGTCCTTCGGAATACTGGGACTCACCGACATCCATCAGATGAACGGATTCAAGAACATACTTGCCGCGTCGATCAACGCGCTGGCGGCGCTGTACTTTATCCTCAACAACATGGTCTATTGGCCGGATGTGGGGCTAATAGCAGCGGGCACCGTCACGGGCGGCTATGTCGGTGTCGGGGTGGCGCGCAAGATCGGTCAGAAAGCCGTGCGCAAACTGGTGGTTCTGATCGGTTTGGGAATGGGGGTGTCGCTAATCTTCAGGAACTAGGGCGAAGAGTTAGCGCGCGCTGCTGACGGCTCTTGCCCGCGACCCAGTACGAACGGGTACGGTCTTTTCCGAAGGGGCAGCTTGGACCGGATAATGTTCGCCCAGCCATCTTTCAATCTTTTCTTTTTGCGTGGCCAGTACGACACGCTGCCATCTCACCACGCCGGTGCGTTCGCTGTACTCCGCCATCACATACGATCCTTCGTTGAGTACCTGGATCAGACCGTCTATTTTCGTGCGCTTGAAGTGGTAAGAAGAGAGTGCCGACGATTTTTGCATCTCTTCTATAGTAGCACTTTATAAACATGTTCTTGTAAGGCTTTTTGAATCAATGTATTAACCGTAATCCGTACGTAACTTCAAATCGTGCACGCTGCCAAAGAATTTGGGGAGATTGCGGGCTATCTTTTGGGTGCAGCCTCTCTTGGAACAGTTCGCAGCAGTGTCCCCCCAATTCTTTGGCCCGCTGCGGCCATGGCGTCGCTGCACCGGCACCGCAGCGGTGCCTCAAGCGACGGCCTAACCTGCATTTCTCACACGAGATTGCTTACGGAGGAGCAGATCCCAACGTGGAGCGGGCTTGAGCCTGCGGGGACTTGAGTCCCCGGTTCGAAATGTGGTTATACCGCTGCGGAGGCTGAAGCCTCCGTTGCAGGCTAAAGCCCGCTCCACGCTGGGCCCCGGTATGGCTCTTTCTGATCTACCTTGGGACGTTGTGAGAAATGCAGGCTAACGGATTACAGGTTAAAGGACCAATGCGAGGCGCGCCTAACCCTGATATAGTAAGCTGCTATGAACCTCCGAAACCTTCTCATCTTTCTCTTCTTGCTGTGCTTTGCGATTTCCGCCGTGGTGCCCGCGTCGGCACAACTCGCGGCTCCGAACAGCGCTGGTGCGGCGATTGCCCACTTCCATATCAATGCGGCCGACATCGAAGTCCAGAAGCGTTTCTGGGCCCAGTTGGGCGGCGTCGCGGTCAAGAATGAAAAGCTCGAAATGGTGCGTTTCCCTGGAATCTATGTGGTTCTGCGCAAGCAGGATGCGACTGGGCCCACGGTGGGTTCGGTGGTCAACCACGTCGGCTTCCACGTGAAGGACATCAACGAGTGGGTTCCTAAGTGGAAGACAGCGGGTATTCCGATCGAGGCGGGCAACAGTCCCCAACAGATGTTTTTGACGGGTCCGGACAATGTCCGCGTTGAGATCATCGAGGACAAGACCATTGCCACGCCGGTGGCCATGCACCACATTCACCTGTTTGTGCCCGATCCTATCGCCGCGCAGGCGTGGTATGTGAAACACTTCGGAGCTGTCGCGGGCAAGCGTGGCCGGTTTGACACGGCAACGGTTCCGGGCGGCGAGATCACGATCGCCAAGGAAGAGAAGGCGCAGGCCTCCACCAAGGGCCGTTCGGTGGATCACATCGGTTTTGAAGTGAAGGATCTGGACGCCTTCACCAAGAAGCTGCAAACCGACGGCGTCAAGCTGGAAGAGCCTGGCCTGCGCACCAGCGCGAACGCTTCCAAGCTCCGTCTGGCGTACATCATGGACCCCTGGGGCACCTACATCGAGATCACCTCGGGTCTGCCGCCTTCACCCGCGCAGTCGGCCGCCCGCTAGTATGAAGCGCCGGAATTTCCTGCGCAACGCCACCGCCGCAGCGGGAGTCGGAGGGAGTGCGCCTCTATTCCTCGCCACGGCCACGCCGCTGGATGCGGATGAAACTGCGCCGGAAGCGGGGCAGAAAGGTGGGACAGTTCGGCTGGCCGAGTATGCCGCCGCGCTGCGCACCGAAGAGATCCCCGCCGACATCCTCCAGCGCGCCAAAGACTGCATCACGGATACAGTGGCAGTGATTCTGTTCGGCGCCCAGTTCCCCTGGAGCAAGATGATTATCGCCCAGGCCCAGCGCATGGGCTCCGGCGGCAAGAGTTCCATCTTGGGGACCGGTTCGCTGGTCAGCGCCCCTGCGGCGGCGCTGGCGCACGGCGCGATGACGCACGCCTTCGAGCAGGACAATCTAACGCTTCCCGATTCGGGCGCGCATCCTGGAGCGGCGCTGCTTTCCTCTGGCCTCGCCATCGGACAGGAGCGGGGAGCGAGTGGCCGCGATCTGCTTACGGCCTTCGTGACCGGCGCTGAAGTCATGATCCGCATCGGTTTGGCTACGAAACGAACCAACGAGGAGCGCGGATTTCACGCCCCCGGTACCGTCGGATCGTTTGGCGCGGCGGTGGCTGGCGGGAAACTCTTGAAACTTGACGCCGCGAAAATGACGAATGCCTTGGGCATCGCCGCTTCTACTGCCGGCGGTCTGCTCGAGTTTGCGCGCAGCGGAAACGGCGCCATGGTCAAGCGCTTGCATCTGGGCCGGGCGGCGGAGGGCGGCGTGCTCGCCGCGAATCTGGCTGCCGATGGCTTCACCGGACCCACAACCGCAATCGAGGGGCGGGCCGGATTTCTCAAGGCCTTTTGTAATGACTCCGACGCGTCGTTGCTGACGCAGGGACTCGGCAAGAATTTCGCCAGCTCCACCATCCTGCTGAAGCGCTTCGCCTGCCACATTACCGCGCATTGCGCCGTGCAGGCCGTGGGTGACCTGCGCGCCCAACACAAGATCACCGGGAGCGACGTCGAATCCATTCAAATCGATGGCAGCCGCCGCATGTCGACGGTCAACAATATTCCCAAGCCGCCGGACATCCTGATCGGTCAGTTCAGCATTCCGTTCTGCGTGGCCGTGGCGATGTACCGCAACGCGGTGGATCCCTATTCGTTCGACGACGCGGCAACCCGCGACGCGGCCATCATGGCGCTGGCGTCCAAGGTAAAGATGTCGGCCGTGCCAGGGCAGAGCGAAGCCGACGTGGCCGCGAACGTGACCATCACCCTCAAAGACGGACGCGCGCTCACGCAGCGCGTGACCGAGTTCCTGGGGACTCCTTCTCATCCTTTAACCGGCAAAGAGCTGCGGGAGAAGTTCGGGCTGCTTACGCAAAAGTATCCCAAGCAACAGATGCAGCGCATCTACGACCGTCTGCAGAATCTGGAAGCGGAAAAGAATCTGGACTGGCTGCGGGTCTGACGCAGAGACTACGAAGCAATTCCCAGTAGTTTGGCGGCGGTCCCGCCGAGGATCGCGCGCCGTTCCGCGTTACTCAAACCCGGTGTGTTCAGGATGTGATCCACGGGAGTGGTGTTCCACGGGTACGGGAAATCGGTCCCGATCACGACCTGGCCGGCGCCCGTGTTGGCGATCAAATGCCGGAGCCCCTCGGAAGTGAACAGGATCGAGTCAACGTAGAGTTGCTTCAGGTATTCCGTGGGGTGCTTCTTGGGCAGACCCGGCGTGCACGATTGCGGGAATACGCGGCAACTGTTGTCGGAGCGATCTCCATAGGAACCGAGGTATCCGCCGCCATGGGCCGCGCACAGTTTGAGCTTCGGGAAGCGATCAAACGTCCCCTCGAAGATCATGTGGGACAGTGCAATGGTGGTGTCCAACGGATTGCCGATGGTATTGGTTAGCAGGCCGTTGCCCTGCAGCCGCTTTTGCAGTTCCGGCAGCGCGGCCGGATGCATGAACACCAGCACACCGAGTTCTTCCACCTTGGCCCAGAAGGGGTGAAACTTGGGGTTGGAGAGTTCGTCTCCTCCGACGCGGGCCCCTATCGATACACCTCGTAATCCCAGTTTTTTGATGCCCTCGGTCACTTGTTCCACGGCCAGATCGGGATGCTGCAGCGCCACGGTGGCGTAACCCACGAAACGGTCCGGATGCGCCGCGCACAACTCGGCGAGTTTTTCGTTCTGCAGCTTGACGATCTTGCTCGCCACATCGCGCCCGGTCCCATACCAGAACGGATTGATGCTGATGGCCTGAACGTCCACGCCCTGTTCGTCCATGACACGCAGACGGTCTTCGGCCGCTGCCGCGGCTTGCGCTTCGGTGGGAGTTGGTGTGCCGCCCATGAGGGCGTACGCTTCCGGTATGAAGACGTGGCCGTGGACGTCGACGGTCTTTACGCGGCGCCCGCCCACGGAGACTTGCCTGCGGCTGCCGGTACTCGCGGACTTCTGGCGCTGCGCGGCATCCAAGAGCCCGCAACTGACGAATCCGATACCGGCCGTGCTCTGGAGAAACTGCCTGCGATTCGTCATAACACTCCTTGCCCGCACCCCGCCTCAAAGGTTTCGTTTCAGGAAGCTGCAAATGTGGTACCCGTCGAAAAATTTAAACGGGGATTCGCCCAGCGTGTAGTGGCCGCAGGGCAATACTACCACTTTGTGGTCCATCTTGAGCTCGCGGGCCTTGGCGATCACCTGCTCGGAGAAACGCACGGGGAAAGTGGTGTCGTAGCGGGCGTAGATGAAGAGCGTCTTCTTCTTGAGCGCGGAGTAGCGCTCGATATAATACGGCGGGCTGATGACCATCCAGGCGTCGCGAAGCTGCTCCAGAGTGATCTCCGGCTCCACGCTCTTCCGGATATGCTGCGAGGACAACCCCTCCCAGACGACGTCGGCAAAATACGTCGAGCAATGGTTGAACACGTTGACGGCGATGCGCGGGTCATGCGCGCTGGCTAAGAACGCGTAACACGAACCGAGGCTGGTACCCACGATGCCGATCCGCTCGTAGCCCTGCGAAACCAGCCAGTCGACGGCGCTCCGGGTGTCGATGACCGCTTGCCGCGTGGCATCGACGGTGCGGGCAATATTGGAAGAGACAGCATAGTCGGCCCGCGTCAATTCGGCGGGCATGCGGTAGTCGTGGTAAGGCAGACTGAGGCGCAGCGCGGAAATTCCCAGCTTGGCGAGGCCAACACACAGACCTTTGTGCTGTCCGGCGGAGGCGTTCCAGTGCGGCAGCACCAGCGTGGCGGCACGTTTGGAACCCGGCTTATGCTGCGCGGGAAACCACTGCCCGTGCACGCGGTTGTTCTCGGGATGCGGAGTTTCGACAGCGCTGGTGAAGCGCAGCAGGTGGCCCTCCAGTTGGAAATCCGTGGGAGGTTCGTAGCCGAAGAACTCGTCGCTCTTTTCCAGGGCGACTCGGTTCAAAAGTTGCAGGTAGTCCTCTGGATGATGCCGGTTCAGGGGGTGTTCGCGCGTAACGGGCCAGTTTTCGGTCCACTCCAGTCCCCATTCAAAAGGCCGCACCTGGCGGTCGGTGGCTGCCGAACACAGGCGGTTTTCCCAGTCGTACATCCACCTCGCATACAGATTTCGCATTCGTAAACTTCTAGTTTAATGCGAGACAAAAAAAGCGCGCCACCGAAAAGGCTGGCGCGCAAGGAGAATGCGACAGATTTGACTAAGGAGAAACCGTTACTTAATTCACCAACCGGGCGGCTCCGGGCGCTGCCGAAGACTGCGTACGGAACTCATACTGCAGAATTTCCAGCGCCGCGTATCCTTCCTGGAAACGAACCACGCGGCCGCGGGCGACCAGCTTGAGAGGAACCGTATTGTTAAGCTGCGCGGGCCAACTGATCGCCAATTCCATACGGCGGCCGGGCAACAGCATATGCTTCGAGGTAAAGAGCACTCCGGAACTGGAGATGTTAACGGTATTGCCTTCGCCCGCTTCCTCCCCGCCACGTTTGTTGAGAACACGGTATCTGACTTCGCGTTCCAGTTCGAACCGGTCGGATTGCCGCCGGTCAGACTTCTGTGTCTCTGTTCGACTCACTCAACTCACCTCGCAAGATGAGTGTCGCTTTTCCCGCGCGTTGCAACAATAGCTTTTGCGGTTTAATTGCCGGTAGTACCTGGGGCCGCCGGGTCCGGTACCCGCGGGCTAGGAATTCCCGTCCGGAGCGGCCTTGCGGAGGGCGCGAATCTCGGCCAAACGCTCGGAAATCCGTTTCTCGACACCGCGTTCCGTGGGATGGTAGAACTCAGTACCAAGCAGGCCATCCGGGAGGCATTCCATGGTATTGATGGCGTCAACAAATTGATGAGCGTGTTGATATTCGGCGCCATATCCCCATTCCTTCATGGCCTTGGTGGGCGCGTTGCGGAGCTGCATGGGAACGGGGAAAGCCGGCGAGCTCGCTACGGTCTGGCGCGCCGCGTTTAGCGCCCGGTAGGCGGCGTCGGACTTAGGCGCGATCGCCAGGTAAATGGCCACTTGGGCGAGAGCCTGGTCCCCCTCCGGCACTCCCAGGAAGTGAACGGTTTGCTGGGCCGCCACCGCCTGTTCCAGCGCTCGGGGATCGGCCAGTCCAACGTCTTCGATGGCCATGCGGACCAGGCGGCGCGCCAGGTACATGCGGTCCTCGCCGGCCTCCAGCATGCGAGCGAGCCAATACAAAGCCGCGTCGGCATCCGACGACCGGATGCTCTTGTGCAGCGCCGAGATCAGGTTGAAGTGCTCTTCGCCGGCCTTGTCGTAGAGCAGCATCTTGCGCCCCATGGCGGATTCAACGCCTTCGGGGTCCAGCACGCCGTCGCGGGCCACGCTGGAGGCTTGCTCCAGAATGTTGTAGGCGGCCCGTGCGTCGCCGCTCGAGAAGATCGCGATCTGCTCCAGCAGTTCAGGCGGCGCGGTCAGGTTCAGAACCTTCAGCGCGCGGTGCAGCAGGGTGACGATCTCCCCGGTGGTGAGCGCCCGCAGCGCGTAAACCTTGGCGCGCGAAAGCAGCGCCGCGACCACCTCGAACGACGGGTTCTCCGTGGTCGCGCCAATCAGGACAATGTCGCCGCGCTCCACGTAAGGCAGAAACGCGTCCTGCTGGGCTTTGTTGAAGCGGTGAATTTCGTCCACGAACAGAACCGTGCGGCGTCCCAGGCGGCGCGTGCGCTCCGCGTCGGCCATCACCGCCTTGATTTCCTTGATTCCGCTGAGAACCGCGCTGAACGGGATAAAGTCGCACTTGGTGATGCGGGCGACCAGGCGCGCGAGTGTGGTCTTGCCCACGCCCGGAGGTCCCCACAAGATGAGCGACTGCAACTCGTCGCGCTCGATTTGCGCGCGCAAAGGCTTGCCTGGTCCCAGGATGTGCTGTTGTCCGACGAACTCTTCCAGCGTCTGCGGACGCATGCGCTCCGCCAGCGGCCGCGTGGGGTCGTCGCCGGGTCTCGGAGGTGTTACATCAAAAAGACTCATGCCGATCCGCCTCGCTGGCGGCGTGCCTCGTAGAGTAAGATTCCGGCGGCTACGGCGGCGTTGAGGGATTCGACGCCGGAAGTCGGGATGCGCACGCCCTGGGCGCGGGTCTGAATCTGGGAACTCACGCCGTGACCTTCACTTCCAATAATAAGAGCACAGGGAGAAGCAAGATCGGCTTCACTCGCGAGTCTGGTCGCGCGCGGCATCGCTGCGTAAAAGGGCAGGGAAACGCGATCCAGGAATTCTCGCGCCTCGATTGCAGAAACTAGCGGCACACGAAACGCCGAGCCGGCCGAGCCGCGCAGGCATTTAGGATTGTACGGGTTGACCGTACCCTTCAGGAAGACCACGCCGCTCGCACCGAAGGCTGCGCTGGCACGCAAGATCGCTCCGGCGTTTCCCGGATCCTGGATGCCATCGAGCACCACGATCAGCGCGTCCGCGGTCAGCATATCTTCGAACGACCACGAGCCCGGGCGGACGAGCGCAATCACTCCTTGTGGTGTTTCAGTGGAGGCGATCTCACGGAAGGCCTTGTCGCTGATGACACGGGCTTCGGGAAAGCGCGAGGACGCCGATTCCGCCGCTAGAATCGCACCGATCTCGCGGCCTGCCGCGCGGGCCTCTGCGAGCAGATGGACCCCTTCCGCTAGGGCGTAGCCGTCCTCGGTCAGAGTGCCCCGGGACACGGCGCGCCGGATTTGTTTTAAGAGCGGGTGCTTGTCGCTGAGGGAGTCCACTACAATAATTTTGATCGCCTGGGTTTCTGAACGCCCAGCATAACGCAGAGATGACACAGATGACACGCCGCCTGATCTGGATCGCAGTCGCCGCAATTCTGATCGTGGTCCCCACGGCCTCGTTCCGCAAGCTCACCGCTATCGCGGACGCGATCCGTCTGCAATCCACCGTGGATGAAGTGCGGACTTCCGATGTGATCCTGGTGCTGGGCGCGGCCGAGTACCGCGGGAAGCCCTCGCCGGTGTTGGAGGCCCGCTTGAATCACGCGTTGTTCCTGTACCGGCAGAAATGGGCGCCGCGGATTCTGACCACCGGCGGAGCGGGGGGCGACCCCACCTTCACCGAAGGCGAGGTCGGACGAGCTTACCTCAGCAGCCACGGGATTCCGTCGGAAGCCGTTCTGACGGAGACGCGGGGCAGCAGCACTGTGGAGAGCACCGTGGGGGCTCTGGAAATCATGCGACGCCTGAATCTCCGTTCCTGTATTGTGGTTAGCGATGGATACCACATCTACCGCGTGAAGAAGATGCTGGAGGCGCAGGGCATTCAGGTCCATGGGTCGCCCAGGCCAGCGGAACCCAAGCAGGACTGGCGTCAGAAATGGCTCTACTTCCGGCAGGCTATCGCCTATAGTTTGTGGCGTGTGGGAATCGCTGTATAAACTAATACTTTCGCAATACGGCCAGCAATTTTCCCTGGATCTCCACCGACGTCTTGGGCACGTAGATGGGCTCCATCGACGCATTGGCGGGCTGTAAACGCACCCGGTCGCCGGGTTCGTCATAGAAACGCTTAAGGGTGGTCTCCACGCCATCCACAAGCGCGACGACAATATCTCCGTTGCGCGCGCTCACCGCCGTTTCGATCAGCACGTAATCGCCGTCGCAGATGTGGTCCTCGATCATCGAATCGCCACGAACCTTGAGGGCGAAGGTGCCGGGGTCGCCCGCGAAATCCGCGAAATTCAAGGTATCTTCGCCTTGGATTGCCTCTACCGGCCGGCCCGCCGCAATGCGCCCGAGGAGCGGAACCTCCACCCGCGCCAGCGCAGGCATCTGGCGGTGCTGCCGCTGCTCTTCATAAAATTTGGGGGCGATTTCCAGCGACCGGCTTTGATTGAAGCCACGCTTGAGATACTGTTTCGATTCCAAGGAGAGGATATGCTTATGGACCGTCGCCAGCGATGCGAGGTCCAGACCTTCGGCGATCTCCTCGTAACTGGGGCTGTAGCCGTGTTTCTCCAGGAAGCCGGAGAGGAAGTCCAGGAACTCTTTCTGGCGTTTGGTAAGAGCCATGCCTTATCATAGGCGAAGAAAAAGGGAATTTGCAAGGAAAATCTAACGCCTGAATTTAATGCGACATTTCCGTCGCGATCAGTAATGCCATCGCACCGCCGCGAGGGTCCAGGCCCAGAATCGCCGTGCGGTCCAAATACGCTTGCAGGTTCTTCTGCTTGCCTGTGGACGTGCAGACGTCGATCAACTGGCCGTCGGACGCAACGCGGGCCTTCACGGCGTTCCAGGCGCGCGCGACGATGGGCTTGTACTTGCCGGCGGGCAACCAGCCGTGGCGAATCCCTGTGTTCATCGCGACGGCGATCATGGAGGTCGCGGAAAGTTCCTGATAGGAACCGGACAGGTCGATCACTTCGCGCCACATGCCGTCGGCGTCCTGGTAACGCGCCAAATTCTCCATCAGATTCTTGTACGCCGTCAGCAGTTCGGCGTTCTTGGGCATATATTCGAGCGTCCACGCCAGGCCCAGGGCGGGGAATGCGTTGCCGCGTCCCCAGGCGGCTTCGTCGAGCGGCGAGTGGCGGTAGATGCCGTCCGCGCGCAGGCCGAGCTTCTGCATGAAGCGGAAGTGGCGCAGGGCCATGTCGAAATATTTCTGCTCGCCCGTGAGTTTGCCGGCGGCGGCCAGGATGGGCGTGCCCATGAACACCGAATCGCTCATCTCGTTGTGCAAGGGCATGGCTTCCTTGGGCGCTCCGTTGGCTTCGAAGGCCATGTCGGCGGCGGCGCGAACCAGTTCGACATAGCGCGGCTTCTTGGTGCGCTCGGCGAGTTCGGCGAAAACCAGATGGCCGGAGAAATGGCTCGACGTGGGTTTGTCGAGGCTGTTGACCTGCTGGTTGTAATACGGCGCGACGATGCGCTCGATGTCCCTGGTTTCGCCCATGCGGAGACGGCCGATCAGCGCGACGGCGGGAATGTAGACCGGCTCTTTCAGATCGTGGCCGTACGGCACCGCAAGCTGCCGCGCGACTTCCCGCGGCGTGCGGGCTAGACGGCGTGAAATCTCCTCATGCGCTTCCGACGGCTCGGCGTTAATGCCCTTCAGAAATCCAGCTTTGGCTTCCACAACACGCGCGGGGATAGAACCCACTCCGGCGACTTTGTTCGACGAAAGAGCTTCGGCGAGATGCGCTGGGTCGGCGCCGACGATGATGACTTGATCGGGCGCGTGTGCTCCCAGCCAGCGCCAAATATAATGCGATTCCGTATTCTTCGCGTAGGCCTCATCCCGCGGAGGGAACTGGAGCGCGGCTTTGTCGGGATTTGCGACAGGCACGGCTAGCATCGAATAGTGGCCCTTCGCGGAGGCGACCTCTTTGCGGATGAGCTCGGCGTCGGCATCGCTGCCGTCCAGTCCGCCGATCACGGCGATGATCGGCTTGTTCGCGGTGGATTCGCGGATGCACGGGATCGGTTTGGCAGTGCTGGTGAGCCCTACGTGACAGGAAGCGGCAGCGGTCAAAGCGAAAAGCAGCGGGATCATAAGGAACACGATAGCAAGAAGCGCCTCACAAAGAACCATTGGGCCCTGTCGGTAGTAAGTCAATCTGTCCGGTTTTGTTCACACGTGATCTGTCCGGTTTCGTCTATTCACCCCGTTGCACCTCTACGGCTGGCCGAAGGAGGTTTTCTGGTTTTGGTTCGCAAGAAAGGAACAGTCGTCGGAGCGGTG
>SHUD01000030.1 GCA_009697505.1 Bryobacterales bacterium | reverse complement strand
CGCATGCTCCAGCATCGTCCCTCCACCGGCGAAAACGCCCCAAAACCGTCAGCGGAAGTTGAAATCGAAAAAAGTCAAAATACCATTCATCCCACTGAGCAAACACGACTTACCCAAGGGTCAAAATGCGATAGCCGGACAGCAGTGAGGCAATATAAACGCCCATGAACCTTAGCAAGCGCTGTGCCTCGACCTTTCCGCGACGACCTGCGAACTGAAACGACCGGTAGGCGAACACAACCTGTGCCCAATACTCATTCCCTGCCCTTCCATGAGCTTCGGACAAAGTCCTGATCGAGGTTGCTCGCACCATCCGCACCCCTGCGCTCACTTGCGAACCAGGGAGGTCAGCGCCTCGTATGAAGGCGCTTGCTACCAGAAGGGCCGTTACTGTCCGGAATTTCAACTCAAATCCAAACAACTTCAATCGGCGAACAATCTCCCGATAGCGGAAGCCGGACAACCGGCCCACTCAAGCAGCCACCACGATGGTGAAGTCTTGGTTTCCGGTCACTGGTGGCAAAGAAAGCCTGCCCTCGCCGCGGGCCTCGATCAACCGGCGAGCGACGTCGCGGGCGATCTCCAGTGTTTCGGCAACGGTCCTCCCTTGCGCCACCAATCCCGGCAATTGCTCGGAAGTCGCCAGGTAGACGCCTTCGGGCAAATACTCCACGTGGATGTGAACGGCTACTTCCATAGTCCAAGCGTCGCAAAGCGAAGCCATCAACATTGATATTGCTGGGCGCGATGCGCCTTGCTCCACTCCCGCAGACCTATCACACACAGCAACAGGAAGACGAAGTATAGGCCCGCAGTTATCCACAAATCCTTGTAGATATACAGGGGAATATAAATCAGATCCGCGGCGATCCAGATCCACCAGGACTCGAGATACTTCCGGCACTGGCCGTAAATCGCGGCGACCGACAAAGCGGTGGTCACGCCGTCCCACGCCGGAACCGTCGAATCCGTGAAGCGCCGCAGGAAGAACTGCAACCCAAAAGCCGCCGCCACTGTTGTAAGAACCAGCCACGCCCACACGGCGCGGGGTGTGCGCACGACGCGCAACTCTGCTTCGCGTCCCGTATGTGCCCAATTCCACCAACCGTAAACGCCGAGCGTGATATACGCCAGTTGCAGCCCGGCATCCCCATAGAGCCCGGCTGTAGCAAACACTGCGATGTAGAGCGCGTTGTTGGCCAGCCCGGCCGGCCAATTCCAGATGTTCTGCCGCGCCAGCAGCCACACGTTCACCGCGCCGGTGAGGAAGCCAAGGATTTCGATAGGGGACACCCGTCCCAGCATCGCAGATCAGATTCAATCAGCGGCCGAGCACGCCCTCGATGGCCGCGATCACCGTGCAAATGACACTGTGGCCCAGCAGGCCATAGTGGATCCAGCGGCGGGTGTAGCGCATCACCAGGGAAACCTCGCTCATGGATCCCAATTGTGCGCGACGAACCGCGCCCGGGACCAATAGGCCGAGCCCTGGATTTCAAGCTGTTTTGAAGGGGGAAAGTATTAGTACTAGAGGCGGGCGTTTACCACGGCAAGAGGGGTACGTTTGAAACAAAAAACCCCTCTGTTGCAACTTGCCCAAATGGTACATACAAAGCGGTTAAACCTTCGGACACTTACCCGCAAGCACTAACAAAATTCCCGCTCAATACGACCACCTGTGCCCGTTGCAAGCAGAGGGCAGGTGTTCAAGTTCACTTCATCAATTCGTTTTGTAGGATAGCACGCTTTTGGCCAGTCATGGGGCCCAGTGTTTTCATCGGGATAGGCTCACGCCATGGCGCGGGAGTGCGTGCCTGTGCCCCGGGGGTGTGTCGGTGTGACACAATTGGGCTATGAACAGGCGCCTGTTGGTCATATGTCTAACCGCAGCCCCTGTAATATTGGGCCAGTCAGAAGACTATAAGGTCTATACCGACGCCCCGCGGCTGCTGCTCAACCCCCAGCGCTTGCGCCTCATCAAACGGGAAAACGAACGGCAATCCTTACGCTGGCAACAATTTGACAGCCTCATGTCGGGCGGCGCGGCCATGCCCGAACCCGGGTTCGCCTCGGCTCTGTACTACCGGGCCACGGGACAGGCGAACGCGGGGCAAAAGGCAGTCGAGTGGGCGCTCGGCAACGCCGCCACCGACCTGCGGCAACTCGCCCTGGTCTTCGACTGGTGCGGACCCGCCATGAACGAGGCCCAGGCCGAGCGCTTGGGAGCCAAGCTGGAACGCGCGCTCGCCGCCGCGCCTTCCGCCGCCGCTGTATCTAGCACCCTTCCATCCAACGACGTCCGTCAGCAGAGCGCCAGCGCGCTCGCTGCCATGGCGCTGGCCGACCGCCTTGCCGATCACGGCGAAGCGGTGCTCAAGCCCATCGTGGAAACGTGGTGGCGGGCGGGCGTCGCCAAGAGACTTGAGGCGGGTATTCCGGCGGTCCCCCGCGAACAAATTTACGCCCTGTTCGAGCTCCTGCACACGGTCCGCGACAATCTCCAAATCGACTTGCGCAACGACGCGCCCGCGTATTTCAAAGCGCTCCCGACCGATCACGTGGTGAGCCACTATCCTTCTCCGTTCCCGGCGCCCGAAAACCTGTTCCGCATCCCGGTTTATGTCCGCGAGGGTGAGCCCGATCTTACGGACGCCGCGCTTTCCCGCGCCGCCGAGTTGGCCATGGTGGCCTACGACTCCAACGACGGCAATATCCAGTTCGTGCAGGGCTGGCTGATGCAGGACCGCTACCTGATGCGCGGCGGCTTCGGCATTCCGTATGAGTTCCTGTGGGCCAACCCGTACCAGCCGGGCCTGAGCTATTTCCAGTTGCCGCTGGTGTTTCACAATGCGGCAACGGGGCATTTCTTCGCGCGCACCAGTTGGGATGAGGATGCCACCTGGCTCGGCTATTTCGACGGTCAACTGCAATTGTTCCGCGACGGCAAGATCCAGACGCTGCGGGCCGGGGCCACGACGCAGCCCGTGAGCGTGGGCGAAGCGCTGATCCTGACAGCACGGGATAAAGAGAACGGCCGCTTCCGCGCTTCATCGGAAGCCGTGTTCATCCTGAACCTGACGCCGCGCGCGCACTACGATGTCGAGATCGACGACCAGGAATTGCGCGACGAAGAAACCGACGCCGGCGGGACCCTGGTGCTGGCGCTCCCCGAAGGAATCGAGACCGGGATCCGGGTGAAGCGTAGAAATGAGTAGGCGGCGCGCGGCCTTGCATTCAGGCTAGGGCTGTCGCGGCGAAGTCTGGAGCCCCGCGACCAACGCGCCCAGCGCGTCCAAGTTGGCGACGGAAGCCCGTTCTTACTTGTCGTTCTCACTTGTCGTTCTCACTTAACGAAGACCTCGATCGCTGCCCCCGGCTCGGAGCTGAGATTCCTGAACCCGTGAGGCGTGCCGCGTGTGATATAGAACACTTGGCCCACGGGTGCGTCCACGGGCTTAGCGGACCCGATGGTGACCTGCAGCTTAGCCGACAGCGGAATAAACAGGTGGGACTTCACGTCGTCATGCTGATGGATCGCGCGATTCGCATTGGGCTTGAGCTCGACGCGGATGGCGCGAACCTCCCCTTGATCGATAATACCGACGGGATTATACCCCTGCTTGGCCCGCTCAGCCTGCTTCGCCTTATCGGACTCTTTGCCCTTGGCGGGCGACTGGGCCCATACGGACCAGGACAACGCCGACAGGGACAACCCGGCGGCCACCGCGACTCCTAAAACGTATCTCCTCATGGACTCATGCCTCCTATCGCGTCTCAATTATAGTGGACAGGCAAGCATGGCGTAAAAGCAAGTGAATGGCGGTTCTATTTTTCCTGAAGCACCGCCAACAATTTGCGGGCACCAAGTACGCGCGTCCCCTTCCACTCCGCCGGAAAATCGCGAGCGTTGCCGGTGACCAAGTACTCTGCCCCGGCGACTTCGGCGCATTCCAGGAAGCGATTGTCCGGTCCGTCCCGCGAAACGGCAAGCGTCATCGTGGGGACAACCAGCTCGGCGAGCTCGATGCAAGCGATCACGTGCTGGACACGCCCGGCGTCAAGGCTACGGAATCTCGGCCGCGCGAGAACACCAAGGTACTCCTCAACGATAGGTTCGGAAACGCACCACAAGCGCCTTCCAGCGCTCACCAGATCGAGCACGTCCGCTTTGGCACCGCGCTTTGTCATGATGCCCGAGACGAGGACATTCGTGTCGATAACGACCTTGATCATCCCTTTTGGGATCATCCGCGCCTGGATTTAACCGGCTTGCGGCTCGGCGGCCGCTCCCGGCGGTACGCCGCGACCTCGGCGTTAATCTCCTTCATTGTCATCTTATTCAGACCGGCCTTCCGGGCGTCCTCCCGAACCGCAGCGATGGCTTCAGCCAGTGCCCCTAGCGCCGCAGACGAGGGCCGGAACACTTCCTCCTGTTGGTAACGCCGAAAAGCCTCGCGCATGAGTTCGCTCATCGTGCGGTTTTGCTTCTTCGCGAGAATGGCGGCATCTTTCGCCATAGCAGGCGGCATCGTAATCGCGATGACTTTTGTGGTTCTCATGGGTGAATCACTTAGTATTACTAAGCAATACTCTATCAGTTCACCACCGGAAACGCGATCCCCGCCCCACGATGGCCTGTTTCGACGGCAGAGTCTTGATGCGCGCCCGCAGCAGGATGCCGCGCTCGGCCAGACGGTCGACTCCCATCACTTCCATCGGCGCCAGGATCAGGGAGCGGAACGCTTCGTCTTGAGCCACCTCGGCGCCCGTCTCCGTGAGAATCCGCAGCGCGCGGTCGACGTCGGTGCCGTGCGCGAGCGTGGCCTCGAACACGTAGTAGGCGTAGTCGCGCGTCAGGTTGGAAATCGTCGCGATGAGGCCGTTGGCGATCACGTGCAATGCGCCGTTCTCGCTGCGCAGAACCGTGGTCCGCAAATTGATTTCCTCCACCGATCCGGAAATACCGTTGATGGTCACGGCGTCGCCAATGCGGATCTGGTCTTCGAGTAAAATCAGCAGCCCGCCCAACCAGTCCTTGATCAACGTCTGCGCTCCGAGGCCCAGCGCCAAGCCCGCCACGCCCAGACTGGCCAGCAGCGGCTGCACGTTGAACGTCAACTCGTTCAACGCCATCATCACCGCCACCATCCAGATGACGAAGCTCGCGAGCTTCGCCAGCACCGTCATGATGGTCGCGGCGCGCTTTTCCAGTTCCAGATCCGTCGATGTCCCGCGCCGGTCCATCGAACGGATGGCGTAGGCGCGCAAGCGGCGCAGCAACCGGCGGGCAATATGCGTGAACAGCCACGCCGCCCCCAGAATCATGACCACGCGAAGCCCGCGGAAGATCCAAGGGATCAACCGTTCAACGCGCAGGAACTCGAGAGCAAGCTGCCGCGACATTTGCATCCCCTCATGATGCGATAAAATGGGCCGTGGCGGAAAATCTGAAATCCGAGAAGAGTTGGGTCCCCGTGGTGGCGCTGGCTTGGCTGATCCCCGGCGCGGGGCACGTGATGCTGAAGCGCACGGCGCGCGGCGCGATCCTGTCGGTCTCGGTGATCTTCCTCTTCCTGCTGGGGCTGATGATGCGCGGCACGCTGTTTCAACCCCAGGGCGGCGACCTGCTCACCACGGTGATCTACTACGGCGGGTTCATCGGCGATCTGCTGGCCGGCGTGCTGTATTTCCTGACCGTCTGGCTGGGTTACTCGCAGCCGGACCAGGCCGGGCACGTCCACGATTACGGCACCAAGTTTCTGGTGGCCGCCGGGCTGCTGAACCTGTTGGCCATGGTGGACGCCTGGGAAATCGCCACCGGGAGGAAGGATTAAGGCGTTGCCCAATTAACCCCATGCCCAAAATGAACTTATCGCACTTTGAGGCGTCGATTCTATTCGCCCTGTTCACGTCGGCAGTGCTGGGCGTAATTACGAAACGAACCGATCGCGAGCGGCTCCGCTACGGCGTCCGCTGCTTTGCCTACTTCCTGGCGGCGATCTTCGGCCTGAGCTGGCTGATGTATCTGGGCCACGGTTAAGGCAACAACTCCAACATCTTCGAGATTTCCTCTGGCGTGATATAGAAGTGCGGCGAGGTGCGCACCCACCCCGCCCTCGGGGCCGTGATGATCGAACGCTCCCGCAGGCTGGCGCACACAGCCGCGCTATCCACACCGGCTTTGCGGAAACTGACGATCCCGGCGTTAGGTTCTCCCAGCACTTCGTAACCCTTTGCACGGACGCCAGCCTCAATCTGGGCCGCCAGGCCGCGCACCACGGGAGCGATGTTTTCGACACCGACCTGGAGCAAGAAATCGATCGCCGCGCGCAGGCCGAAGCAGCCGGCGGTGTTGAGCGTTCCGCACTCGTAGCGTCCGGCGTCGGGGCGCAGGGTCATGTCGCGGCTGGCGTAGTCGTGGTGCGACGCCACGTTGGTCCAGCCAAATTCGACTGGCTCGACGCGCTCCTGAAGCTCACGCGAAATGTAGAGGATGCCGCAGCCCTCCGGTCCCAGGAGCCACTTGTGGCCATCGGCTGCCAGCGCGTCAATGTGCGCGGCTTGCACGTCAATCGGGAACGCGCCCAGGCCCTGGATCGCATCCACGAAGTATATGACGCCGTGGCGCTTGCAGATTTCACCGATCCCAACCACGTCGGCCCGGTAGCCGGTCAGGAATTGCACGAAACTGATGCTGAGCAGACGGGCTCCGCGGGCGGCTTGCTCAATACGTTCCAACGGTGCCGTGGCGGGCAGCCAGTCGATCGTAACCCCTTTGGATTCAAGCTTACGCCAGGGATACTGGTTCGCTGGAAACTCCTCCTCGAACGCCACAATACGGTCCCCGGGACGCCAGTCCAGACCCATGGCAACGGTGGCGATCCCCTCGGAAGTATTCTTGACGATGGCGATCTCTTCGGGAGCGCTGTTGATCACGCGCGCCGCCCCCCGGCGGAGCCCGTCGTAGCATTCCAGCCACTGGCTGTAGTGGAACGATCCCCAGTCCAGCGCATCCCTGGTCAGGCGCTCCATGGCCTGCGCGGCCGGCAGGCACAGGGGAGCCACTGCCGCGTGGTTGAGATAGACCAGGTTGCGGGTGACCGGGAACATTTCGCGATGCATGAATATAGGGTAATCTTTCGGACCCCATTCACGTCCTAAAGGCGTATACTCGAATTGAGAGGAACACGTATGCGCCGCCTGTTACCGGTTGCCTCATTGGCCGCAGTTTCCCTGCTTGCCTTCACGCTGTTTGCCGCCGACAAGAAAAAGGACCCGGATGAAATCGGCAATCGCGATGTCGGCAAGGGCGTAAATTTCTACTCGATCGAGAAGGAAATTGGGCTGGGCAAGGGTCTCGCACAGCAGATCGAGCGGCAGGCAAAAATCGTCGACGATCCGGTGATCGCCGAGTACATCAATCGCCTGGGCCAGAATCTGGTGCGGAACTCGGACGCCAAGGTTCCCTTCACCATCAAGATGGTGGACACCGAAGAGGTGAACGCCTTCGCGCTGCCCGGCGGGTTCTTCTTTGTGAACGCCGGCCTGATGCTGAAAACGGAATCCGAAGCGGAACTGGCGGGCGTGATGGCGCATGAGATCGCCCACGTCGCCGCAAGGCATGGCACGCGGCAGGCCACGCGCGGCCAGATCGCGCAGTTGTCCACCATCCCTCTGATTTTCATGGGTGGCTGGACCGGCTATGGTATTCGGCAGGCGGCCAGCATCGCCATCCCGGTGGGCTTCCTGAGGTTCTCCCGCGGCTTTGAATCCGACGCCGATTTGCTGGGCCTCCAGTACCTCTATAAAAGCGGTTACGATCCGGGCGCGTTCGTGGACTTCTTCGAAAAAATCCAGTCGCTGGAGAAGAAGAAGCCGGGCACGATGTCCAAGGTATTCTCTTCACACCCCCTGACCGGCGATCGCATTGAGAATGCGCAGAAGAATATTCAGCAGCTTCTCAAGGAGCGTCCGGAATACGTGGTGACGACGTCCGAGTACAACGACGTCAAGACGCGGTTGTTGGCGATGCACAACCGGCGCAAGGTCGACAACCAGGATCTCAACCGGCCCACGCTGCGCAAGGCTCCGGGCTCAGGAACCAGCGGCGACGGCAAGGACGGCAAAGACAAGGGCGCGCGCGACGACGATGACCGGCCGACCCTGAAACGCCGGCCGGATCAGTTCCGCTAATTAAGCAACCGGAGCCGTGCACTGCGGGCACCGCTTGGCCTTGGCCGGGATGGTGCTGGTGCATTCCGGGCAATCCTTGGTGGCAGGTGCGGGCGGTGGTGGCGCGGGGGCGGGCATGAAGCGGTTCACCTGCTTGATGATCAGGAAGATCACGAACGCCACGATCACAAATTGGATCACCGCGTTTATAAACAGGCCGTAGTTGAGCGTGGGCGCGGCGGCTTTCTTGGCGTCCGCAATCGTTGCGTAGGCCTGGCCGTTTAAGGAGAGGAATAGGTTTTAAAAATCAACCTTTCCCAGCGCCAGCCCAATGACGGGGTTCAGCATGTCACCCACCAGCGATTCCACGATCTTTCCAAAAGCCCCGCCGATAACGACGCCGATGGCCAGATCGAGGACATTGCCCCTCAAGATGAATGTCTTGAATTCTTTGAACATACCGGTTTCCTCCTCCGTACCGGGCAGTATACACTAGCGGATGCGATGGCCAAACGCAATTCCCTGATCACCGTAACCTGCCCCTGCTGCCAGGCCGAGCTGCATATCGATCCGGAGACGGCGGCGGTCATCCGCCACGTGGAGCACGTCAAACCGCCCACTTTCGCCGACCTGGAGTCCGCCGTGCAGAAGCAAAAAGGCGAAGCCAGCCGGCGCGAGGAAGCGTTCAAGAAGTCGGTGGAGAGCCACAAGGTTCACCAAGACGTGCTGAGCAAGAAGTTTGACGAGATGCTGAAGCTCGCCAAAGAGAATCCGGACGAGCCTCCTCCGCGGCGCGATATCGACTTCGACTAGTGGCTACCAAGCAAAACAAAACCAAGTCCACGGCGTCCCGTCCGAAAACGGCAGCCGAACGGCGCGCCCGAGTGGAGAAGATTCTAACGGGCTTGGACCAGATGTATCCGCACGTGACCTGCGCGCTGGAGCATTCAAATCCCTGGCAGCTTCTGGTAGCGACCATCCTGTCAGCGCAGTGCACCGACAAGCGCGTCAACCTGGTCACGCCCGGACTGTTCCGCAAATACCCGACGATGCAGGATTTCGCCAGCGCGAGTCAGGCCGAGATGGCGCAGGACATCCACCCCACTGGGTTTTTTAACAACAAGGCGAAGTCCGTGATCGGAGCCGCGCGCAAGATCCTAAGCGATTTCGGCGGCGAGGTGCCGCGGGAGATCGACAAGCTTCTCACCGTGCCCGGCGCGGCGCGCAAGACCGCCAACGTGGTGCTGGGAACGGCTTTCGGGATCGCCTCCGGCGTGGTGGTGGATACGCACGTGCAGCGCATCGCGCAAAGACTGGATTTAACGAAGGAAAGCGATCCCGGGAAGATCGAAAAAGATCTGATCCAGACGATTCCGCGCGAGAAGTGGATTCTGTTCTCGCATCAGATCATTCATCACGGCCGCGCGCTGTGCGTGGCGCGCAAGCCCAAGTGCGCGGAATGCAAACTGGCGCCGCTGTGCTACGCGCCCGACAAGATTATCTAAGACAGTCTAGCGAATGGGCGGTTCGCCAGGCAGATGCAGGCCCTTGTGGATGGCGTAGAGCGCGAGTTCCAGGCGGTCCGAGACGCCGAGCTTATCGAAGATGTTGTGTAGATGGTTTTTGACGGTCTGTTCGCTGATGAACATCTTCTCGGCCATTTCCTTGTTTTTGTAGCCCTGAGCAACCAGCGCCACGATTTCGCGCTCGCGCGTGGAGAGCGGGTTGCGTTCACGGCTCTTGCCGCCACCCGAGGAGGTACCATTTGCGCCTTCCAGCGCGGTAGAGAACTGGCGCATGACTGCCGCGGTGGTGTGGGAATCCAGCCAGATCTCGCCCGAATGCACCTTGCGGATGCTCTTGACGATCAGGTCCGGCGCGGTCTGCTTCAGCACGATGCCGCTGCAGCCTAGCTTCATGGCCTGCACGAACTCGTTCTTGTCCTCCGATGCGGTGAGCACGATGACGCGAGTCCGCTTGTTGACCTGCGCCAACGCCTGTAACGCGCCCAGCCCATCCAGATTGGGCATGCGAAGATCCAGCAGGAGCACGTCGGGGTCGAGCTCGCGGACCTTTTCCAATACCTCGCGGCCGTCACTTGCTTCGCCGACGACGTCGAGATCGTCTTCGAGAAGCAGCAGTTTCTTGAGACCATCGCGCACGATCGGATGGTCATCGGCAATCACCAGACGGATCGTTCCCTTCCGGACTTCTCTAACCTCAGGGCCGTTGTTGACGGGGGGGGTCATGGTTTCCATAGGCTCCAACTCATTACTCCGTCCCGATGATATGCGGTTCTAGTACCCGCGCAAATCAGGGACCTCTTACGTTTGGCGCCTAGATGTTACTTATTTCCGGGCTAAGGTAGCCTTAGTTCCGGCCGCGCGAGAAGGGGGAACGGGAGCGGGCGCTGCGCACCGCTCGATCACTCTCGCGGCTCAACCCGAAGCCGAGCCGCGCGCGTGAGCAAGCGGTGGCGGCCCGGTGGTACGCCACGAAACGCCCGCATGCGCTATTTGGCCGTACTCACTTACCAACCAGCGCTTTGCGCCGCAGCTCGTCGGAGAAGTTCAGCAGAAACGTCAGGTGCGTGGACAGCTTCTCGGCGTTCGCGTTGTCCGCGACGATCACCGCGAGGCGCTTGCCGTCCGGCGCAACATCGTAGTTGGAAGGATTGCCAGTACCCCGCAAGCGAGTCTCCGTCCACACTCGAGGCTTTCCCGCCGCGAACGAGTCGCCCCCGGCCGTGTGGTTAGCCGTGTAGCCGACGGCCATCACGTGCTGGTCCAATGTCTGAAAAAACAGTTCACGTCCGTCGCGGGACCATAGGGGAAAGTTGCCTCCGCCCGTCGAAACCTGCCATCGTCCTCCCGCCCCGGGGAACGGCCGCACGTACACTTCACGGGTCCCCGACTCATCCGACGCATACGCCAGCCAGCGCCCGTCAGGCGAAAATGCCGGGAAGACTTCGATGAAAGGCGTTCCCAGGAACAGCTCCGCTTTCCCGAACCGGAGAGCGCCCTGCCCGGAATCGACTTCGACAGGCATTGTGAAAATGTCCTGGCTGCCGCCGTTCCCGGTATGGCTAAAAGCCAGGCGCTTTCCGTCCGGTGAAAACGAATATGGAGACTCTGGAGGCTTGCCCTCGGTCAGACGCTTCGCCTCGCCCGATCCGTCCGAGCGGACCCCATACAACCCGGGGGCAGCCGGGTTGGTGGATTGAAACACGATATTCTTCCCGTCGGGAGTCCACACCGGCCAGTCATTCTGGCCCGGCAGGAAACTCAGCCGCGACGGAGTGTCCCGGTCCAAATCCTTCACCCAGATGTCAGCGCCCTTGCCGGTGTCGATCGAAAACGCCAGCCGCTTGCCGTCGGGCGAGAAGCGCGGCGTGTAGTATTGGCTGAGCGGCGCGTGCAACGGCTGTGTCTTGCCAGATCTGTCCACCCAGGAAATCGACCACCCCTGTGATCCCTTCCCGGAGAGGTAGACGAAAGTTCCCGGCCCGGAGGGCGCTACTGCGAACGCAAAATCCCCACCCGCTGCAGCGGTGCTGCTGACGTCGTCCAGAATGGGCGCCGGCGCGCCGGTGGAGGCCAGGCGGCCGGGGTCGAAGGGCACGGCGAAAAGAGTGGTGTCGTGCAGGTAAATGAGGTGTCCGGTGCCGTTCGAGCCGGTTGCATCGGCGAGATAGCGGGCGGAAAAGCCCCCACGCTCAATCGTCTTCCGCTCACCGGTCTTGAGTGAGATCACATCGATGTTCGCGTCGTCGTAGCTTACGCTTATCTCGGGGGCCGCGGTAAACAGAACCGCCCGGCTCCCCGGCAGAACCTGCGGCCAACGGTGGGTCGCTTCGCCGGAGTTCAACTTCGTCACCGGCACGGGCGGCCCGCCAGCGGAAGGGACCCGCGAGAGGACGCCGCGTTGGTTCAGCGCCGCGATGATGTTGCCATCTTCGCCCCAGCTTCCACCATAGCCCCTGGGCGCGTCGCACAGCGTGACTGCCGCGCCGCCTTCCACCGCAATCTTCTTGAGTTTACCCTCGGCGAAGAACCCGATCCAATCCCCCGCCGGAGAAAAGAACGGGGCATAGGCGTTCTCGGTACCCGCCATCGGCGTCACCTGGCTTTGATTCAGCAGGCGGGTGTAGAGGCGCATCTTGCCGTCCGCTCCGCGCAGCGTGAGTGCCAGGCGCGCGCCGTCGGGGGAAAGTGCCAGCATGTTTCCACCGGTGGCACCGATGATGACCCTTGCCAGCGGCGTGCTGTCCTCTAGATCGACGTTCAGGCGCATCAGCGGTTTGAGTTCAGCGGGCCGCGTCGCGCGGTACCAGCCCGCGAGCCCAACCGCCGCGAGGGTTGCCAGCACCGCAGCCGCGATCCACGGCAATCTTCCGAACCGCGACGGTAACGGAGCGGTTGCCAAAAGAGTCGCAGGTTCCCCCAGCAGCAACCAATACGTCACCGATGTCGCGCAATCGATTCTTCGGGTCTTTCTCCAAACACCGCTTCAGCAGCGGACGCACCTGCGCGGGCACGCTCGCAAGATCCGGCTCATCGCGAATCACCTTGGCCAGAATCTCTCCCACATCTTCTCCCTGAAACAGGCGCTTGCCGGTGAGCAGTTCATACAGTACAACGCCGAAGGCCCAGATGTCGGCGCGCTTATCGACATTCTCTTTGCCGCGCGCCTGCTCCGGGGCCATATAAGCCGCGGTGCCCAGAATCATGCCGGCTTCCGTCATGCCCATGGTGAGCGTCGGCGAGTTCTCCCCGCTGGCGCCGGCCGCCCGGCCCACCTTGGCCAGTCCGAAATCCAGAACCTTTACCGTGCCGTCAGGCTTGATCTTGATGTTGCCGGGTTTCAGATCGCGGTGCGTGATGCCCTTTTCGTGAGCCTCTTCCAGCGCGGCCGCGATCTGGCGTGCCATGCGCAGGGCCTCATCGAGCGGCAGCGGCCCCTTGGGCGATTCTCCTTCGATGAGCTCCATCACCAGATAGTTGGGACCAACATCATAGACCTGGCAGATGTTGGTGTGGTTCAGCGCGGCGATGGCGTGGGCTTCGCGCGCAAAGCGTTCGCTGAACTGCGCGTCGGAGACTTTGATCGCGACGTCGCGGCGCAGGCGCGGATCGTACGCCTTGTACACCTCACCCATCCCCCCGCGGCCTATTAAGGCAAGGATTTCATACGGTCCGAGATTGTCGCCAGGCTGGAGCGGCATCCGAGTGATGAAGTTAAGTTTAGCCGATCCGTTACTTCTTTTCCGGCAGCAGTCCTGACCGCCCGAGGAATCCGGTGTCGATTTTGCCGGCGACGAAGTCGGGGTGGTTGAGGATCTTCTGGTGCAGGGGGATGGCGGTGTAGATGCCTTCCACCACGAACATGCTGAGGGCGCGTTTCATGCGGGCAATGGCTTCGGCACGGTCACGGCCGTGCGTGATCAGCTTGGCCACCAGCGAATCGTAGTACGGGGGAATGTCGCCATCCTGATAGGCGGCCGTATCCACGCGGACTCCGACGCCGCCGGGGAGGTTGAGTCCAGTGATGCGGCCGGGTGAGGGAACGAGTGTTTCCGGGTGCTCGGCGTTAATGCGGCACTCCAGGGCGTGGCCGCGCAGTTCGATGGCCTTGCCGGGCGGGAAGGGCAGGATCTGGTCCAGGCGCTCGCCGGCAGCGATACGGATCTGGCACTTCACCAGGTCGATGCCCGTCACCATCTCGGTCACCGGGTGCTCCACCTGAATGCGCGCGTTGACCTCGATGAAATACAAGTTGCCCCGGGCGTCCATCAGGAATTCGACGGTCCCGGCGTTGGTGTAGCCGATGGCACGGAGCGCGACTTTCAGTGAATCCGAAATGCGTTTGCGCAGTTCCGCGTTCACGGCGACCGAGGGCGATTCCTCGATCAGCTTTTGATGACGCCGTTGGATGGAGCATTCGCGCTCGCCCAGCACTTCCACGTTGCCGTACGTGTCGGCCAGGATCTGAAATTCTATGTGGCGGGCGTTGTCCACCAGCTTTTCCATGTACATGTCGCCATTGGTAAAAGCCGCGGACGCTTCGGTCTGCGCCTGCGCCATCAACTGCGGCAACTCTTCGGCGGAGCGGACCACGCGCATGCCGCGGCCGCCACCACCGGCGGACGCTTTGAGCATGACCGGATAGCCAATGCCCGCGGCGACCTCGAGGGCTTCCTCGGCGCTGTTCAAAATTCCTTTGGAACCTGGAAGGATCGGAACTCCCGCCTCATCCATGGCAGTGCGGGCTTCCTGTTTGAGGCCCATGCGGCGGATGACTTCCGGTTTAGGTCCGATGAAGCGCAAGCCGGAGGTCTCGCAGACTTCGGCGAAGTCCGCGTTCTCGGAAAGGAAGCCGTAGCCAGGATGAACGGCGTCGGCGTTGGTGATCTCGGCGGCGCTAATAACGGAAGGAATATCCAGATAGCTGCGCGCGCTCTTGGCGGGGCCGATGCAGATGGCTTCGTCGGCAAAGCGGGTGTGCAGACTGTGGCGGTCGGCTTCCGAATACACGGCTACCGTGCGGATGCCCAGATCCTTGCAGGCGCAGATGACGCGGAGGGCGATCTCGCCGCGGTTGGCGATGAGGATTTTTTCAAACATGCGGCTCAAATATGCCGTCCTTAGCGCGGGCGAACGGCAAACAACGCTTCGCCATATTCGACGGGGCGCCCGTTCTCGGCCAGTTTGTGAACGATCGTGCCGGCGATCTCGGCCTCAATCTCGTTCATCAGTTTCATGGATTCGATGATACACAGGACCTGGCCGGGCTCGACCGAATCGCCGATCTTGACGAAGGACGGCGCATCGGGGGATGGCGAATCGTAATAGGTGCCCACAATCGGCGACTTCACGATGGTGTGGTTGGGCTCCGGCGCAGAGGGCTTGGCGGAAGTGGCGGCCACGGGAGTTGCATGCGGAGCCGGGGCGGGGGCGTGGGCCGCAACGGGAACGACCAACTCCTGAGCCGTCGGGCCACGCCGCAAACGCAGGCGGTTTTCGCCGCGCTGCACTTCCATTTCGGCCACGCCGCTTTCATCAAAAATCTGGATCAACTCTTTGATTTCGTCGCTGTTCATTATAGGTGTGGTGATAAATAGGTGTGGTTATAAAACGATGAACTCCTTGGAGGAGGGCGTCAGCACTTCACAGCCATTCCGGGTCACCAGCACCGTGTCTTCGATGCGGATGCCGGCCAGCCCCTCAAGGTAAGCGCCGGGCTCGATGGTGATAGCCATGCCGGCTTCGAGTTTGGTGGGATCTTTCCTGCCGAGACGCGGAGGTTCGTGAATCTCGAGCCCCAGCCCGTGTCCGGTCGAGTGAACGAAGGCCTGGTCCAGCTTGTGCTTCTTCAAGACGTTGCGGGCGGCGGCGTCGACTTTGCCAGCGGTCACACCGGGGCGGACCGCGGCAATCCCGGCAAGCTGAGCTTCCAGCACCGCGTTATACATGTCCCGGATCTTCTTGGGCGGCTTGCCGAGGTGGACCGTACGGGTCATGTCGCTGCAATAGCCCTGGAGGCTCGCGCCCATATCGATCAATAGTAGTTCATTGCCCGTCAGCCGGTACGAACCGGGGTGGGCGTGAGGCAGAGCCGCGCGCGGGCCGGCCGCGACGATGGTATCGAAAGCTGGCTTCTCGGCGCCCAGCACCTTCATTTGAAATTCGATTTCGGCGGCGATATCGAGTTCGCGAACACCGGGGCGAATGCGCTTGAGCACGCGCGAGTAGGCCGCGGAGTTGAGGTTAACGCTGCGGCGGATGATGGCGATTTCTTCGACGGACTTGATCATCCTGCGCTCTTCGATGACGCGGCCAATCGGAACCAGCGACGAGGAGGGCGGCAGGGCTTCCTGGAGGCGTTGAAAAGCGTCGTACTGCGTCCAACCGCTTTCAAAACCAATCCGCTTCAGGCGCTTGCGCCCGATGACCTTGGCGGCCGCGGCCACCAGCGGGCCCTTGACCACGTGGACTCTGCCGGAGATGTTCTGTTTGGCGGCGATCTGGTAGCGGGGATCGGTGAAGAAGTGGGTTTCCGCCGGCGTCAACAGAAGCAGGCCGTTGGAACCGTCAAAACCGGAAAGATAGCGGATGTTGGCTGACGAAGTCACCAGCAAAGCGTCGCTCTTGAGTCCGGGCAGACGCGCGGCGATATCCCGGCGGCGCTGTTCGATCTCGGTCACATGGGGCAAACTGTTATTCTAACGCGGCGGGAGCGGTTTCCAGAATTTGGCGCGGCACGGCGCTGGGCGCGGCATGGCGCTGGGCGCGGCACGGCCCTTCGGGGGAATGCGACACTAGTCGGAAGTGGCTGCTTACGCCTCCCTTAAATCCAGAAATTTCCAGTTCCTGCTGGCATCCGGCGTTTTGGCGATGCTCGCGCAGCAGATGCTGTCGATCGTGGTCGGCTGGGACCTGTATCAGGCGACGCGCTCGGCGATCGTGTTGGGCAATGTTGGGTTGGTACAGATCATCCCGCCGATCTTGTTTACGTTCGCGGCGGGGTACGCGGCGGACCACTACGACCGGCGCAAGACGGCGATCCTGACGCAGACCATCGTGGCACTGGTGGGATTCCTGTTGGCGGGCGCGGGGGCTTCGCGCGGAGTGTTCCTAATATACACGTGCCTGCTGCTGGTAGCCACGGCGCGCGCGTTTCAGTGGCCCGCGAGTTCGGCGATGCTGCTGCAGGTGGTCGAGCCCGGGAACTTGACCAGCGCCATCAGTTGGCAGGGAACGGGACGCGAGATGGCGACCGTGACCGGACCGGCGCTGGCGGGGTTGCTCATTGCCTGGAAAGGGAGCGGGTCCGTATACCTGGCACAGGCGTTGTGCGCGCTGGCGTCGCTGGCGTGCTATGCGATGCTACGCCTAAAACCGCGGGAGGAATCCGGCCAACTTTTGAAAGGGCGCCCTCCGATGAACTGGAGGCAAGTCGGCGAAGGCATCCGCTTCGTGTGGCGCGACAAAGTGATTCTGGCGGCCTTGAGCCTGGATCTGTTGGCCGTATTTTTTGGCGGAGCGGTAACGCTGCTGCCCATCTTCGCGCAGGATGTGTTGAACGTGGGCGCGACGGGGTTGGGGTGGCTGCGGGCGGCTCCGGCATTCGGCGCGGCGCTGATGGCGGTGATCCTGGCGCATCGCGGAAGAACGCAAAACGCGGGCCAAGTCCTGCTGTGGGCGGTGGCCGGATTCGGAGCGGCTACGATTGGCTTCGCTCTGGCCAGTTCGGCGTGGGTGGCGTTCGCAATGCTGTTCTTCACCGGAGTGTTCGACAGCATCAGCGTGGTGCTGCGCCTGACGCTGGTGCAGACGCGGACCCCGGATCACTTGCGCGGGAGAGTGTCGGCAGTGAACGGACTGTTCATCGCGTGCTCGAATCAGTGGGGCGCGGTGGAATCGGGCTGGGCGGCGGCGTGGCTGGGAACCGTGCCCTCCGTGGTGTGGGGCGGCATCGCGACCATCGCAGTGGTAGCCGGGATTGCGGCGCTGTCGCGAAGTTTGCGGCATTGGAAAAACGAGCCCGTGCCCGAGGCAGTTGAAGTGGCATGAGGCACGGTATGTCGCGAGCGCTGGGAGTGGGGACCTTCTGGGGCATCGCCGCCGTCACTGTGTGGTTGTTTTATTTCGACGGCTTCACGCTCCTGCTTTCCAATGCGAGCGCTTCCCTGCCCGTCGAAGTAGCCCGCGCACAGAGCCGGGTGCATCCGGACTCCACGATTGCCGTTCTCGGTAACTCCACCGCGGCTGAAGATTTCCGCGCGGAGTGGTTCAACACGCACACGCAAGGTGCGCGTGCGCTCAATCTGGGGATTCCGAGTGGGCATGTTTATCTGTTCGAGCGCATGCTCGCTTTGGCCATGCGGGAAGGCGTGCAGCCGCGCAAAATCATCCTCACAACCACGCCGGAGGTTCTGAGCTTGCGCCGGGACTTCGATTTCCTGCTGAACGATCTGACGTTACTGAAGACCGTGATCGGAGGCGAGGACTTGGCACGGCTGGCGGAGCACGCGCAGGGCGTGGGGAGCTATATCGAATATGCTTCGCGCGTGGCGATCCGCCCGGCCCTCTACCATTCCGAACTGCGCGACTTCCTTCTGCATCCGGTGCGGAGGTTCAATGACGCCGCTGCGGTTCGCAATTACTTGGCAAGCATTCGCCGGGATACTCCTCCGAATGAATCCGGAAATTCGTTTTCGGTGTGCGGGATCGGGCCGCTCGCGAAGTTGGATGATAGGATCGCGCGGCTGCAAGCAGTGCATGATCCCGCTACCAGCGACTACGCAAAGGTACGAGCCGGTTTTGCCGTGCGTGCGCATCAGCCGCTTGCCGTGGACGCGTTTGCAGCCGGGCGCTTCCGTCATATGTTGAGAACACTAGCGGCGGCGGCGCCTGTGTATGTGATTGCCGCGCCATTCTACGATCCGGATTACGAGCAATATCCCCTCACGTACCGCGCGCGGGCCGCAGAGACAATCCGAAAAGTGGCGGCAGGTGTGGCGGACGTGACGATGCTGCCCGATTTTCAGGCCGATTGCAGCATGTTCGCCGATACGGTCCATTTGAACCGCAACGGCGGAGAGCAGTTTACGGAGTACCTGCGCGCCCGTGTCCTTTGACTCTCCCAGTTTCTGGTGGTTCGTAATTGCGGTGTGGTGCGCGTGCCAGCTTATCCGGCACAACGCGGCGCGCAAGATGCTGCTGCTCGCGGCCAGCTACCTTGTCTATTCGTCATTTTTTCCAGCCGGGTCGAAGTTGATTTATGCGTTGCTTCTGGCTGGCGTCACAGCGGGAAGTTTCGCGGCGGGGCGCACGGCCAATCGCGGTCTGCTGATTGCCGGTGTGTGGATCGCCGCGGGCGGCCTGGCTGCGGCGAAAGGCTGGCTGAGCCCGCTGCCGGTGGGATTGAGTTTCTACTTGCTGCAAGCCATCGCCTGGATGATGGAATCCTACCGGAGCGCCAAGCCCGGGGGCGAGAACTTCCTCGATTTTGCCCTGTACATGAGCTTCTTCCCCAGGCTCACCGCCGGGCCGATCGTGCGCGCCGAAGAGTTTCTGCCGCAGTTAGCCAAACGGACGTTGGTGGAATCCGCGGCGCTGTGGGAAGGCGTGGTGCTCATCGTTTTTGGATTGTTCAAGAAACTGGCGTTGGCCGATAACCTGGGCTTGGCGGTGGACCCGGTGTTCGCCGATCTCCACTTACATCACGGCGCGAGTCCGAGCCGGATTCTGCTGGCGACCTACGGCTTTGCCGCGCAGATCTACTGCGATTTTTCGGGTTATAGCGACATGGCACTCGGAACGGCGCGGCTGTTCGGCTACCGGCTGCCTGAAAATTTCAACTGGCCCTATCTAGCGCGCAACCCGGCGGATTTCTGGCGCCGCTGGCACATCTCGCTTTCCAACTGGCTGCGCGATTATGTGTATTTTTCGCTGCCTGGTCATCGTGCAAAGTCCCGCGTCCCGATGTACTTGAATCTACTGGCGACTATGGCGATATGCGGTCTGTGGCACGGCTACCGTTGGACGTATCTGTTGTGGGGGATATACCACGGGTTCCTCCTGGTGCTTCACCACACAAGCAAGCGCCTGAACTCCGTGCTGCTGATGCAGCAGTTGGCGGTGGCGGGCTGGATCTTGTTCCGCGCCGAGCGCGTCTCCGACCTCGCGGCGTATTCCGCGAGCCTGATGAGCGGACCGTTCTTCACCGGATTTGGCGAAGCAGAGTGGCTCGCGCTGGTAATTCTGGGCGCGGTGGTTTTATTTCATGCGATCCAGGCGCGGGTTCCGGTTACGAAGGCGATGCTCACGCATCGCTGGAATCCCTGGACGTGTACGGCGCTGCTGGTATTGGCGTTGGTAACAGCGGCACTCAGCGTTCCCCAGCAACAGATGTTCTTGTACTTCTGGTTTTGAGCGATAAGACCGGTAACCGTGGACTTATTCCTGGACCATGCCCGCCAGCTCCTGGAGGCTGCCGAATCGGCGTCGCGCCGTGGCGAAGAGTGCTCCCACATGACCATCCTGGTCGGGCGGGAAGCCGGCATCCGCATGATTGCCGATTCCGACTGGCCGCTCGAGTCTCTCACCCGGCACCATGGGGCGGAGGCCGGATACCGGGTATCGGAACGGCAGGGAGCGCTCCATGTGGAAGGCAGAAAAGGCCTGCGCAGTTGCCTGCTCCAGTCCACCAGTCCCGCTCAGATCCTCCGTCAACTTCTAGGCTCCCGCTAAACAGTTGATCCCCCTGTAGTTGCCATTAACATTCCTGCAATCGGCGGAAGAAACCATGCTGTTATAATGGGTACTCCATATGGCCACTGCCGCGTCCGCCACCGAAGTCTCCACCAAGAAGATTGTCCTGCTGCGGCCCAGAGGCTTCTGTGCCGGAGTGGTGCGGGCCATCGATGTCGTCAAGATCGCCTTGGATCTGTACGGGGCGCCGATTTACGTGCGCAAGGAAATCGTCCATAACAAGCACGTGGTGGACGAGTTGCGCGCGGCCGGAGCGGTTTTCGTGGAGGAACTGAACGAGGTTCCCGCGGGGGCGCGCGTCATTTTCAGCGCCCACGGCGTTTCCCCCACCGTACGGAGAGAAGCGGCGGAGCGGGATTTGCAGGTGATCGACGCCACCTGCCCGCTAGTGACCAAAGTGCACCTGGAGGCAGTGAGGTTCGCCCGTAAGGACTACACCATCGTTCTCATCGGGCATAAGGATCACGATGAAGTGATTGGAACGCTGGGGGAAGCGCCGGAAGCAACCGTACTCGTTTCCAACGTTGAGGACGTCGATAGACTCACGATTCGAAATCCTGAAAAAATGGGCTTTATCACGCAGACCACATTGAGTTTGGAAGAAACCAAAGATATTGTCGCGCGCCTGAAGGAGCGCTTCCCAAAGATCCAGGGACCGCCGGCACAGGACATCTGTTATGCGACCGAGAATCGCCAATTGGCGGTCAAGGCGGTGGCGCCGATGTGCCAGTTGCTGCTGGTCATCGGGTCGCAGAACAGTTCGAATTCCCGCCGCCTGGTGGAAGTTTGCGAGAAGGAGGGCGTGCGGTCCTATTTGATCGACGACCTGAGCGAGATCCGGCCGGAATGGCTGAGGGACGTGGATACGGTCGCCGTGACGGCGGGCGCGTCGGCTCCCGAGAATCTGGTGCAGGAATTGATTGCCGCTTTGCGGAGCAGGGGCTACGGCGAGTTGGAAGAAGTCGAAATCAAGGAAGAAGATGTGCGGTTCAGTTTGCCGAACGAACTGGGCCGCAAGGTACAGTTGCATACCATCGCACGGGTATGAGTCCAAGCCTCCAAGTTACAGACACGCTTCTCACCGGCTGCTCGCGGACGCTGCGGCAGGCGGTCAGCTTCCTGCTCGGCAAGCAGCACCGGGATGGCTACTGGTGGGCGGATCTGACGGCGGATACGACGCTGGAATCCGATTTCATTGTGCTGGAATTGTGGCGGCATCCTCCGGTCAACGGCGTCTGGAATCCGCCTTCCCGCGAGCGCATCCAGAAAGCCGTGCGGTCGATCCTGGCGCGGCAGTTGCCGGACGGAGGGTTCAATATTTACGCCCAGGGTCCCTCGGAAATCAGTGCCTGCGTCAAAGCCTACACCGCCCTGAAACTTGCGGGGCTGGCCTATGACGATCCGAGTCTGGCGCGGCTGCGCGAGCGCATCCTGGCGCTGGGCGGGCTGCAGGCGGCCAATAGCTACGTCAAAGTAAACCTCAGCTTGTTCGGATTGTATCCGCGCGAGCACGCTCCGTCCATCCCGGTTGAGGGCATGCTGCTGGGGCGGCTGATTTACGAAATGTCATCGTGGACCCGGGCGATCGTGATTCCGCTGGCGATTGTGGACGCGCTCAACACGGGGCGGCCAGCTCCGGCTGGGTTTACAGTGGACGAACTTCGGGCGCCCGGCGTGCCGCTCAGTTTCCCTAACGACGAAGGCTTCTTCAGTTGGCGCAACTTTTTTCTGTTGGCCGATCGCACTTTGAAATTCTGGGAACGGCACGGATCGAAGGCTCTGCGGCGTCTGGCCATCCGGCGAGCCGAGAAGTGGATGCTGGAACGCACGCGCTACAGCGACGGCGTCGCGGCCATCTATCCGCCCATGATGTACGTGATCATGGCGCTGGATCTGCTGGGATATTCCAAGGGTCATCCCCACGTGGTCGAGGCCGAGCAACAGTTCTTCAACCTGCTGGTGGACGATGAACGGGGCTTCTTCTTTCAACCGTGTTTTTCCGTGGTGTGGGATACCGGGATCGCCGCGTATGCGCTGGGCGAGTCGGGACAGGCGCCGGATCACGCACTGGCGCGCTCCACCGATTGGCTGCTGACCAAGGAAATCCGGCGGCGCGGCGATTGGAGCGTCAAGCGGCCCAACGTGGAGCCCTCCGGCTGGTATTTCGAGCTTGCCAACGAGTTTTATCCGGATATCGACGACACGGCGCAGGTGCTGCTGGCTCTGGCGCGATCCCGCGGCAGCGATCCGGTCAAGCAAGACGCCTGCATGCGGCGCGCGGTGGATTGGCTGCTGGCCATGCAATCCAAAGACGGCGGCTGGGCGGCGTTTGATGTGGACAACAACTGGGAATTTCTGAGCTCGGTTCCATTCGCGGATCACAACGCCATGCTCGATCCCACCTGCCCGGACATTACGGGCCGGGTGCTGGAGGGACTGTCGGCATGCGGCGTCAAGCGCGATCACTCGGCCATCCGGCGCGGCGTTGAGTTCCTGAAGCGAACCCAGGAGCAGGATGGGAGCTGGTACGGACGCTGGGGCGTGGATTACGTCTACGGCACGTTTCTGGCCCTGCGCGGGCTCGAAGCGGCCGGCGAGAACAACCGCGAAGCGTATATCCTGCGCGCGGGCGAATGGCTCCGTTCCATCCAGAACGGCGACGGCGGCTGGGGCGAAAGCTGCGAAAGCTACGACCGGGGCACCTTCGTCGCCGCGGCGAGCACGCCATCGCAGACGGCGTGGGCGGTTCTGGGCTTGCTGGCGAGCGGCGACTCGACCAGCGACAGCGTGCACAAGGGCGTTGAATATCTGATGGAGACGCAGCGGGCCGACGGCGGCTGGGATGAAGCGTTGGCCACGGGCACCGGCTTTCCGCGTGTCTTTTATCTGCAATATCATTATTACCGCCATTCGTTCCCAGTGCTGGCACTTGCGTGCTACCTGAAGGCGAAGGGCGCTCCGGGAGCCGACCGCAAATGAGAGTTCCGCTGAACCAGGTAGCCGACATGGCGACTTACATCGCCAAGAACAAACTGCGTCCGAAACCGGAGTGGCAGAAGACCGTGGCGCCGGAGGAGGATCTGGCGAACCCGTTCAAGATCGTCCACGCGCAGATTCCGTCGGCCCGGAGCGAGCGCAAGCCGCATCCCATGATCCACAAGCGCTTCCCGCTGGTAATGATGCTGGAGCCGCTGCACGCCTGCAACCTGACCTGTACGGGATGCGGGCGTATCCGGGAGTATGAGGATTCCATCCGCGAGCGTGTGTCGCTGGAAAATTGCCTGAAAGCCGTGGATGAGTGCGGCGCGCCGATGGTGTCGATTTGCGGCGGCGAACCGTTGCTGCTGCCCGACATCGGCGTGATGTGCGCGGAGATCCTGAAGCGCGGCCGCTACATCCAGCTCTGCACCAACGGCATGTTCCTGCGCAAACGCCTGAAAGACTTCACGCCGCATCCCAACCTGGTGTTCAACGTCCACCTGGATGGCATGGAGAAGAATCACGATATCGCAGTGGAACGCGAGGGCGTGTTCAAAGAGGCCATCGACGGCGTCAAGGCCGCGAAAGAGGGCGGCTTCAAGGTCTTTTCCAATACCACGGTCTTTAAAGAGACCGATATGAACGAGATCTGGCAGTTGTTCGAATTTCTGGAACAATTCGGGGTCGACGGCCACAGCATTTCACCGGGTTATGGATATTCGGCGGTAAACGACCGGGAAATATTCCTGACGCGCGATGATGTCCACGAGAAATTCAAGGCCATCGACAAAATGGCCAAGCGTTTTCCGCTGGTTTCGTCGCCGGTTTATATGGATTTCCTAAAGGGCGAACGCGATCTGCCGTGCACGGCGTGGGGTATGCCGACGTACAACGTCAAAGGCTGGAAGGGCCCCTGCTATCTGATCACCGACGGCCACTACAACACCTTTGAAGAGCTGATGACGCGCACGCAGTGGGAAAACTACGGCACGGGCAACGATCCGCGCTGCGAGGACTGCATGGTGCACTGCGGCTATGAGCCGTCGGCTGCCTACGGCGTCAACGCGAAGATGATGGATCCATTCAAGTCGCTCAGTTGGCTCCTGCGCTGAGGGCACCTTCATGAAGCCCACGCTGGTCACTGGAGTGACGGGATTCGTGGGCTGGCAGGTGGCGCGGAAACTACTGGAACGCGGCCACGCGGTGCGGGGTCTGGTGCGCGATCCGCAACGCAGCGCGCGGGCGCTGCGGGAACTACCGGGAATGGAAGCGGTACCAGGAGACCTGCGGGATGAAGCGTCCCTGGCGCGCGCGGCGGAAGGCTGCGGAATGGTTTATCACGCCGCCGCCGATTACCGGTTATGGGCTCCGCGGCCGGAAGAGATGTACCGCTCGAATGTGGATGGCACGCGCAATGTGCTGGCCGCCGCGCGGCGGGCGGGTGTCGAACGATGTGTATACACCAGCACCGTGGGCTGCATCGGGATGCGCGCGGGCGAGATCGGCTCGGAAGAGTCGGCGGTAAGCGTGGACGAGATGCAGGGGCCGTATAAACGCTCCAAGTTTCTCGCCGAGCAGGTGGCCTTGGAGTTCGCGCGAGAGGGATTCCCGGTGGTGATCGTGAACCCGACGGCTCCGCTGGGCGATCACGATTTCCGGCCGACGCCGACGGGCAAGATGGTGGTGGACTTCCTGCGCGGCGCGATGCCGGCGTTCCTGGACACGGGCCTGAACGTGGTGGATGTAAGAGACGTCGCGGAAGGGCATCTGCTGGCCGGCGAACGGGGACGCGCCGGCGAGCGTTATATTTTGGGCGGCGAGAACCTGACGCTGCAGCAGATTTTCGGGATATTGGCGGAAGTAAGCGGACGGGCCGCGCCCAAGATCCGCATTCCGTATGCGCTGGCCTATGTGGCCGGCGTGGCCTCCACGGGTTGGGCGGCGGTGACGGGAAAAGAGCCTAGAGCCCCGCTGGATGCGGTGCGCATGGCGCGCAAGAAGATGTGGGTGCGGCACGACAAGGCCACGCGCGAATTGGGATACAACGCCCGGCCGGCCGTGGAGGCATTGCGGAGCGCCGCGGAATGGTTTCAGGCAAACGGATACTGTGAGGACCTGGCTTCTGGTAGCCGCCGAACGGCGTGAATTCGCGGGGATTTTGAAACGTGCGCGCGGGGCGGCCGCGCTCCCGTGGCCGAGCGCGAAGTTTGCCCAACAGGTACAGTGGAACGAAGACCGCTGGTGGATGATCGCCAACGGACCGGGAGCGGCTCTGGTGAGAGAGGCGCTTCCGAAGCAGGTAACGGACGGGGAACACAGCGTGGAAGGCATCCTCAGCACGGGGCTGTGCGGCGCCCTGGATCCGGCGTTGCGCGTGGGCGATATCGTGGTCTGCGGAGACGCTCCCCTGGAATCACCGGCGAAGTTCATCCGCGGGGAAGTTCATACCATGGATCATGTGGTGGTAACGGCGCGGGACAAGCGGTTGCTCCGCGACCAGACCGGCGCCATAGCCGTGGACATGGAAGCGGCGGCCGTCAAGCAGGTGGCGGCGGATTGGAAACTTCCCTACCTATGCGTGCGCGTGGTCGCGGACCAAGCCGGCGACACTCTGCCCCTGGACTTTAACCGCTACCGCAACGCGCGCGGGGATTTCTCGCGGACCCGCATCGCACTGGCAGCTATAGCGCGGCCCTTCACCGTAATGCCACAATTAGTGGAGTTTGACCGGAACTGCCGCCGAGCGGCAGACGCCCTAGGAGACTTTCTTGCCCACAGCCGATTCTAGTCTGGTGACCGCCGAAAAGGCTCTTTCCACGATGCGGGCCGCAGTGTATAAGGGCGTGAGCGTCGTGGCCGTGGAATCGATTCCGGTTCCCGAAATCGGGCGTGGCGAGGTGCTGATCCGCGTGGAGAGCTGCGGCATTTGCCCCACCGACCTCAAGAAAATTTCATACAACCTGCTGCCGGGGCCGCGCGTGTTCGGTCATGAAACCGCCGGCGTGATCGCGGCAGTCGGCGCGGGAGTCACCCAATACGCGGCGGGTGACCGCGTGATCGTCTTCCACCACATTCCCTGCGGAGAATGTTTTTACTGCGGCCGGAAGCTGTATGCGCAATGCCCGGTGTACAAGAAAGTTGGCGTCACGGCGGGCTATGAACCCGCCGGCGGAGGATTTTCCCAGTACGTGCGCGTGATGGACTGGATTGTGGAGCGCGGCATCGAGAAGATTCCGGCCGGCGTCTCTTTCGACGCGGCTTCTTTCGTGGAGCCGGTGAACACCTGCCTCAAGGGCATGCGGCAGGTCGATCCGCAGCCGGGCGACGTGGTGGCGATCCTGGGGCAAGGTCCGGTGGGATTGATCTTCACCATGATGGCCGCGCAGTTGGGCGTCCGGCTGGTGACCACCGATACGTTTGAGACGCGCCGCGCGCTGGCGCGCAAGTTTGGCGCCCATGAAAGTTTCGATCCGCGGGATACGGCGTTCGAACGCACCATCAAGGAAATGACGGAGGGGCGCGGCGCCGACGTGGTGATCGTGGCGGCATCCGCCAAAGGCATCGTGGAGCAGGCGGCGGCGATTTCCCGCCCGGGCGCTCGTATCTTGCTGTTCGCGCAGACCTCGCATCAGGAACGAATCGAAGTTTCGGGAGCCGACATTTGCATGGGCGAGCGCACGCTGTGCGGTTCTTACAGCGCGTCAGTGGACCTGCAGGCCGAGTCGGCGGAGATGGTTTTTTCGGGGATTTTGCCGGTGGAAGAGCTGGTTTCGCACCGCTATCCATTAAGCGAAATTCATCAAGGTATGGAGCGGGCGTTGCATCCTGACGCGGAATCATTGAAGATTATAGTGCAGCCTCAAAGGTGACGACCGAGTGACCCAACAGATGACAGCGGCGGTTCTGTATGGCAAAGAGCAGCTGCAAATCGAAACCGTGGATGTACCGCCCATCGGTCCCGGTGATGTCCTGGTGCGCGTGCGCGCCGCGCTGACCTGCGGCACGGACGTAAAGGTTTTCCGCCGCGGATATCACGCGCGCATGATTACTCCTCCGGCGCTGTTCGGGCACGAGCTGGCGGGTGACATTGTGGCTTTGGGAGAAAACGTCACCGATTTCAAGATCGGACAGCGCGTGATGGCCGCGAATTCCGCCCCTTGCGGCGAATGTTACTATTGCCGCCGCGACCAGGAAAATTTGTGCTCCGACCTATTGTTTAACAATGGCGCTTACGCGGAGTACATCCGCATCCCGGAGCGCATCGTGCGCAAGAATCTGCACCTGCTGCCGGATCACGTGGGATACCAGGACGCGGCGCTGGCCGAGCCGCTGGCCTGTGTGCTGCGCGGTCTGGAAGAAAGCAATTTGCGCCCGGGCGATACCATCGCGGTGATCGGCATGGGACCCATCGGCATGATGTTCGTGCGCCTGGCCAAGTCCGTATACGGCGCGCGGGTGATCGCCATTGGCCGCCGCCAGCCGCAACTGGACCGCGCGGCGCGGATGGGCGCCGATGAATTGATCGTCAATACCGAAGGCACCGACGTGGTGGGCGCGGTGAAGAGAATGACGGAAGGCCGCGGCGCGGACGTGGTGATTGAAGCCGTGGGGCTGCCGGAGTTGTGGGAGCTGGCCACTCGCCTGCTGCGGCGCGGCGGCGTGGTGAACTTCTTCGGCGGCTGCGCCACGGGCACGGAAGTGCATCTGGACACGCACCTGCTGCACTACTCCGAGCTGACCTGCAAGGCCAGTTTCCATCATACGCCGGCGCTGATCCGCAAGGCGCTCGACTCGATTGGCCGCCGCTACATTACCGCCAAGGATTTTGTCAACGGCGTGGAGCCTTTGACCAACCTGCTGGAAGTGATGCAGCACCTGATGAGCCATAACGGCCATCTGAAGACCGCCATTATTCCCTGATTGCGCTCGAGCCCGCAAGTGTTTCTCGCGCCTGTCGACTTCCTCAAAACCCCGGACCAGTTAGGACGAACTTGGGCGGCGGGGGAAGCGCTCGCCTATACCCGCTGGCTGGCCACGCATCACTACGAAAATTTTCACGTGGCGAGTTTTCTGCTCCCCCAGCGGCTGCGCCCGGATTTCTATAATGTATACGCTTTCTGCCGCTGGTCCGACGATTTGGGCGACGAGATCGGAGACCCGCGGGAAAGCTTGCGGCTGCTCGCCTGGTGGCGTGGCGAGTTGCATGCGATGTACGAGGGGCGAGCGGCGCATCCGGTGTTCGTGGCGCTAAGCGAAACGGTGACGCGGCACGGGCTGCCCAGGGAGCCGTTCGACGATCTGATCACGGCCTTCGAGCAGGACCAGACCGTCACGCGCTACCGCAACTTCGATCAGCTTTTTCAATATTGCCGCTATTCGGCGAACCCGGTGGGGCGGCTGGTGCTGGGCCTATGCGGATACAAAGACGCGGCGCGGCAGGCCCTCTCCGATGCCACGTGCACGGCGCTGCAATTGGCCAATTTCTGGCAGGACGTGATCGTCGATCTGGAAAAAGATCGTGTGTATCTGCCGCTCGAGATACTGGAGAAGCACGGCTACTCCGTGGATGAGCTGTTCGCGCGGCGCTTCACACCGGGATTCCGGGGTGCCATGGTGGAAACGATCGCCGTGGCGCGCGAATTATTTCTGCAGGGCCTGCCGCTGGCCGATCAAGTGGACCGCCGTCTGGCCATCGACCTGGATTTGTTCAGCCGGGGAGGCTTGAAGATCCTCGCAAAAATCGAACGCCAGGGATACGACGTGCTGCGCGCGCGGCCCACGATTTCCAAGACCGAGCGCGTGGGCTTACTGCTGAGCGCCATCACACGGCGGGCTTTTTCACGGGCTGTATGAAGGTTGCTGAATCCTACGCCTGGTGCGAAGGCGTGGCGCGCGCCCACGCCAAAAACTTTTACTACTCTTTTCTGCTGCTTTCCAGGCCCCAGCGCAAGGCCATGTGCGCGATCTACGCGTTCATGCGCTATTGCGACGATCTGAGCGACGACGAGGGCATCCCGGACCGCGCCGCCGCCATGGCCCGCTGGCGGGGCGATCTGGAAGCAGCGCTGGCCGGACGCGCGGGCGAACATCCGGTTTGGCCGGCCTTCATGGACGCGGTCGCGCGCTACGAAATTCCGCACGAATACTTCTTCGCCATGATCGCGGGCGTGAGTTCGGATCTGGAGCCGCGGCGGATGCAGACCTTCGCCGAACTTTACGATTACTGCTATCACGTGGCGAGCGTAGTGGGGCTGACCATCGTCCACATCTTCGGGTTCGAATCGCCGAAAGCGCTGGAGCTGGCGGAGAAGTGCGGAATCGCTTTTCAACTGACGAACATCCTGCGCGATGTGCAGGAAGACGCCGGGAAGAATCGCGTGTATCTGCCGGCGGAAGACTTCGCGCGCTTCGGAGTGTCGGCGGACACGATGGAACCGCGCGACAAATTTGTCGCGCTCATGGCATTCGAAGCGCGGCGCGCCCGCGACTACTACCGGGATTCGGCGCCGCTCATCGAATTGGTTGACGCGGGTAGCCGCGGTTCCCTACGGGCGCTGATCGGCATCTATTCGCGACTGCTCGACCGCATCGTGGCTTCCCGCTACGATGTGCTCGCGCGCCGCATCCGTGTTCCTGCGTGGGAGAAGGTTTGGGTGCTGGCGCGGAGCGTGATCGCGTGAAGATGCTACTTTGATAGGCATGAACTGGAGCGCGATCGGGGCCTTCATCCTGGCATTGGCCGTTATGGTGGGAGCGTTCGGCGCCCACGCGCTGCGCGACCGCCTGGACGACTACGCCAAGGGCGTCTTCCAGACCGCCGTCGCCTACCACTTCTATCATGCGCTGGGACTGTTGATGGTTTCTTTCTTCCCGCGCATCGGAGCGCTGAGCGAATCCCGCGCGGGCTGGGTCTGCCTGTTGCTGCTCGCGGGAATTCTGCTCTTCTCCGGAAGCCTCTACGCGCTGGCAGTGAGCGGGGTGAGCGCGTTGGGGGCCGTCACGCCGATTGGCGGGGTGTGTTTCATCGCGGGATGGCTGCTGCTGGCGTACTGGCTCACGCAGAAGATAACGTAATGGGCAGTGTGCTTCCGGCCTGCGCGCGGACACCTGGCGAGTGTTTACGTTCTGCGAAAAATGGGCGATTACGGCTGACGGCCCTTGCTAACTCAGCCAGGTGATGCCCGACGACACACAGGTCCGGACCATTGAGGGCAGTTGCGGCCCCTAGGACGAACCCGTCATAGCTGAAGATGTGGAAAATGCTCCCGGCTGCCCCATTCTGAGACAGCTGAACCACTCGGTTCTTTAGTCGCGCAGCAAGGTCCGCGTGATTGAGTTCAACGAAGACCGAGCTGTTAGCTTCCAAAAACTGTTGTTGGTCCGGACGCACGTACCATTCAACTTCAGCGTTGCCGTAGACGGACACTAGGTTGAGTATCGCCTTCACCAGTACTGATGAATCACCAATGTGATTGGTGATCTCGTTTAGAAAATGATGGTTAGCCATCTTGCTCCTCTATCCACCTACAATGTTAAAGTTTTTGGCTACTCTGAGCAGGAGTTCAGCGAAAGCAACATATTCAAATGGCTCCGGCAGGTGGATGTGACCGTCCGCCATAAGGTTGCTCAACGTGGCTCCAAGCAAAACGCCCAGAAATAGCGTTTCAATCTGCATTTTCCGCATACACGCTCCTGAAACGGGCGACTGACGCCAGCTTCGGTTGCACGCAAAACGGAATCTACTTGAAACGGAAAAACGCAATCATCGGAAACGGCAACGGAATTAACGGCAAGCGGAAAAACGGAATGAACGGAAACGGAAA
>SHUD01000029.1 GCA_009697505.1 Bryobacterales bacterium | reverse complement strand
CCGAGATTGCCCGGAACGTCGTTGAAAGTTAGCGACTCTCGACCCTGATAGATTACACGGCGACGACTCCCTTCGCAAGCGATTTCTGCGAAGCAGCGGTGGCCATCGAAGACAGCAGCAAGGGAATCTGGCGGAAGCCGATGACTTTGCGGAATTGGCGTTCGGCCACCAAGAGGCCCGAGCCGACCCAACGTTCGATGTGATCGCCATCGCGCCAACGCTTGACGTTGCGGCACACGGTTTCGACAATCGAGAACGCCGACTCGATAACATTGGTGCAGCACAACGTCCGGCGAAGTTGGTCCGGGACGCGCAGCTTGTGAACCGTGAGCGTATCTTCCATCCCTTCCTCCAAACTGCGGGCCGCGCTGGGATTCAGATCCATCAGTTCGCGATGCAGTTGATCGAGCGCGCGTTTGGCCTCCGTGTAGCCGGCCATCGAATACGCGTTCTGTAGTTTGCGCCGGACGTCGGCTTTGTATTCGTCGGGCAAGTGATCGACGACGTTGCGTCGCTTGTGGACCTGGCAGCGCTGAATGAATCCCGCTTCGCCCGCGTGTTTGCGCACGGCGGCAGCCAGTGCTTTGCCACCATCCAAAATGTAAAGCCGCGGCACACTGAAGTCGATTCCGCGCTCCACCAACTCGCTCAGCAACGAACTCACTACCGCCGTATGTTCCGTCGCGCCTTCGCGAATGCCCAGTACGGTTTTCGCTCCATCGCAGCCAATACCAAGGGCTGCGATCATCTGTCGGTCCTTGAAGGGAGTGCCGTCGATGACGATGGCGCACAGCCGCAGCTCGCCCAGCGGACGCTCCATCAACTGCTTTATCTTTTCGCGGCTAGCTTCGATGAAGTTCTCGCTCATCGCCGATTTCTCCACGCCATAGGCGTTGTGAAAGTCCTTCACCACCGCGCCGTAGTTGCGCGAGTGCGCCTTGCGCTCCACCCCGCCGATCACCACCATCGCTTCGCCGAAGTCGGCCTGCGCCTCGCCGGGCGGATGCGCCAGCGGCACGAACATCTCGCGCTGGCTCACTTTCCTGAGCCGCACGTAGTCCTTCACGATCGTGTAGCCGCCCGCGTAGCCATGCTCGTCGCGCAACCGCTCGAAGATCCGCTTGGCGGTGTGGCGCTGCTTCCTGCCTTCCGCCTTGTCGTCTTCCAGGATCTGATCGATGGTTCCGATCCAGGCGCCCAGCTTGGGCCGGCGCACCGGCTGCAGCCGCCGGTAGCCGGGCGGCACCGAGTACCGCATCATCTTTCGCACCGTCTCGCGAGCCAGCCCGAACTGCCGGGCCGCTTCGCGTTCACTCATCTTGTCGACGATGACCGCTCGCCGAACCCGCGCGTATAACTCCACTGTGTACACCTCTCCGGTGTTCCACAAACACGTTGGGGATGTCTGCTGGAACCAGTTTCCCGGCGGTCTGGTTTCATCCCGCCGTAACGCCGCTCACGCGGCGTTTACTGGTCTATTTTGACTCCGGCGCTTATAGAATGTCCCGAAACATTGCGACGAACGGGCTGATCGCTTCGAAGAAGGCATTCGCAAAGGCCTCCATCGTCGCCTCGTCCAGCGCCTGTTCCAAGGAGGCCGCTGCGGGATTTAGGCGCTGCTTAAGTCGCTGGTCTAGCCCCTCATCACGCCCACCACTTTCGATACCACCTTGTGCACACAAGTGCTTCCACGCTGATAGTGGGTCTCGATGAACCGCATCGCGCATTGTCTTTTCCTCAAGTCGGGTTGAAATGTTCGACTGGTCAAGGATATCAGTTGGAGCCAGATGTCCGGTTCCAGGAAGTTTGGCACCGAACAGGATTCATCCCGATAAACGCTGCTCGCACTTTGCCCGCTGCTGATTGAGAGCCGATATCCCGGTACGGGTTTAGGAGCCCGCACCGATGAAGAAGACTCAACACCGGAAACACGCCAAAACCGTCTTGCGCTTGGCTGACCTTGAACATGCGAAGTCTGCGGTACTTAACAGTCTGGGATCACCCGAATCTCGGCGCTCGTATGAATTCGTAATTCGAAACTTCGTCGAATGGTACTGTTCAGAGCCTCGGCTCGCCCTGAACCGTATCGTCGTTTCGACGAACCGCCTCACCGCTAGCATGAAGAGCAACAATACGACAACAAGGACTCCGGAAATGATCATCCGCCGACGCAGGGGATCGTCAGTTCTGACGCCGGCCGCTGTCCAGATTGCCCAAAAGAACATGGCAACGAAGGCGGCGGCAAGACACATAAGAAAGGGCAGGCTGACCCTGTAGGCATCTGACCACGTCACGGCGGAAGCCAGTGGGCCAAGGCCCAGCGATCCAAAGTACGTCGTGGCGAACATCCTGCTGCGCGGGCGCCAACCAGTGATCTGGGTCCCGGCCCGAAGCATCTTCGGCATGCATCTGAAACCCGAACTCCAGCCTGCGTTCACCGCCGGCCGACTGCTGATTCTGTCGCCCTTCGAACCAAAGTACAAACGCGTCACCGCCGTCCTCGCCGAAGAACGCAACCGCTTCGTGGGAGCCCTCGCCGACCGCGTCTTCGTCGCTCATGCCGCTCCGGCCAGCAGGACACTGGCGCTCGCAATAGCGCTGCGGGACCGTGGAAAGCCCTTGCTGACGTTGGACGATCCGGCGAACGAGGCATTCCTCGGATTCGCGGCGAAAGTCCAGGTTGGTACTGGAAGTGATTGACCTCTGTACTGGCGCGCCACGATTTCTCGCAGAGCACTGGGGGAACTCCTGCTGGCGCGTTGCGCGTCACAGCGCATTGGTCGTAAGTCTATGAGTAATTGGTAGCGCTAACGGGAATCGAACCCGTATTTAAGCCTTGAGAGGGCTCTGTCCTAACCGTTAGACGATAGCGCCAGAATCTTCATTATACGATAGGGCTTCTATCAGTACGTCTCAACCTTCGGCGCTGGCGCGATCCGCGGGCGCATGCGGAAGTGATACACCAGCGCACCTGTGGCGATGGTGATCACGGCCGCGAGTGAAATGACGGGCTTGAACTGGACGCCGCGCACAATCATCCACGCCCCCACCAGCAGGAACACGGCCGGCACCAAAGGATAAGCAAAGCTCACCACGCGCAGTTTCTGCCAGCCCTCGCGGCGGCGGAAAATCATAAGCGATGCCACGCTCATCACCGCGAACACGTTCAGCGTGAAACCGATGTAGATGACCAGTTGCGGAAACGGCGTGAGTGTCATCAACATTGTGCACACTCCTTGCGCCAGGATGGCTCCCACCGGCGTATGCCACTTCGGATGGACCTTCGCGGCGGACGCCAGGAACGCGCCGTTCTTCGCCATCGCATAATAGACGCGCGGACCGATGGTCACCATGGCGTTCACCGTCGACATCAGCGACAGCGCCATCAGTCCCGCGAAGATTTCCGCCACCTGTGGACCGAACAGGCGTGAAGCGGCCAGCGCTCCTACCGCCAACTCCCCTTTCAAATCCTCCAAGGGAGCCGCATAGATGAACACCAGGTTCAATCCCACATACAGCGCGGCAACCAGAATCGTCCCCACCGTCAGGGCCAGAGGAAGCGTCCGCGACGGCTGCTGCAATTCCTCGGCGACATAGGTTGCCGCGTTCCACCCGCTGTAGGCCACGTAGATGAAAAACAGGCTGACGAAGAACTGCGCGGGTATCGAGTTCGTGGACGTGCGCGCGGCAGGCATCGAGAAGTGCGACCAGTCTCCTTTCCCGACAGTGAATGCGAGGACAATGAACGCCACCAGGATGAGCACCTTGGCCGTCGTGAGCACGTTCTGTAAGCGAGCCACTCTTTGCACTCCGAAAATATTGATGATCGTGAACAGCAGCACCAGAGCACACGCGACAACTTGCGCCCATCCAAACGAAAACTTCCAATCGCCCGCGCCAAACAGCACGTGCGAGCCCTCCAGATGCAGGGCCGGGAAGAACTCCGCCAGATAATCGGAAAATGCCAGCGACGCCGCCGCGATGGGCGCCGAAAAACCGGCAAAGAACGATACCCAGCCGGTCATGAATCCCCACGTCGGCCCGTAGGCCTGCGTGAGATATACATACTCGCCGCCGGAACTGGGCATGTTGATGCCGAGTTCGGAATAGCAAAACGCTCCGCACAGCGCGCACACCGCACCCACGACCCAGATCCAGATCACCAGGCTCGGCGCACCGAGATCCCCGGCCAGGAAACCCGTAGTGGTAAAGATTCCGGTGCCAATCATATTGGACACTACCAGCGCGGTCGCGCTGACGACGCCCAGTTGCCGGAGAAGCGAAGGTTTTCGCGAGGCCACGCCTATTCCATTCTAGGCACTCAAGCGCCGTGGCATTTCTTGTATTTTTTGCCGCTGCCGCACGGACACGGATCGTTGCGCCCGGGTTTGGCGGCAGGCGGCTCTGGGCCGGGACTCGGCGTCGCCGCGTCTTGACCCTGAGCGCGCTCGTCTTCTTTTTCCGCCTCGAACACCGGCGCGAGGCCGTGCAGACGCAACCTCTCATCCAGCGCGAACATCACCAGTTCGGTCTCACCCGGAGTGAGTTTCGTGATGCCGTCGATTTTGCGCAGCATACCCTTGATGCGTCCGCGCGTGGTCTCGCCCGGCATGGCCAGCGCGTAGGCGAATAGCGCGTCTTCGCGGAGTTCATCATAAGGTTCGTCGCGATCGAAGAAGCGGGCGATCTTGTCGGCATGGGCGGTCAAGCGGAAGTACCCGGCTCCGCGCAACGCTTGCCGCAGCAGATCGAGACCCTGGTTCTCGGGCTGGGTTTCATCCAGGTGCGCGGCAAAGTACTTGGCGTAGGGCTCCCACAGCGAGCGCCACATGGCTTCCAGCGCTTTCACGCGCGCCCTGCCGCCCATCGCGTACAACCCTTCCAGACCTTTGCGGACATCGTCGTGATCGGCAACCGCGTACAGCCCCAGGGCTGCGCCGCAGCGCTCCTCGACAGGCTTCGCTTCGTCATTGAGCACGGCGATCATGGCGTCGCGGATTTCGGCGGTCTCCGTCGCATCGCCCAAGGCGGCCCACGCCTCGCCGCGAACCTTGGCCTCCGCGTCGTTCCGTGCAAGCTGCCACAGCGCTTTGCGTACAGGCGTATCCAGATTCTGGTTGAAGAAACTATGCGCGGCGCCCGCGCGGATGTCGGCATCGGGAGATGCCAGCATCTCGACCCGTTCGGATTCCTCCAGCACATCAAAGGGAGGCAGCTCGCGCTCGGGATATTCGGCGAACAGGTCGAAGGGTTCAGGTTCGTACTTCGGCTCGGGAGCGGCCAATTGTTCCAGGGCGTAGTCGAGTTCGCGGCGCAAGTCGGCTTCCGATTCCGGCACTTCGGCCAGCATCTTTTCAAGCGCCGGGCGCGCGGCTGAATCACCGTAAAGCCCTAGGCAAAATGCGCCGTCGGCGGCGTCATACTCCAGGCGATCGAGAAGCAACCGCGCCACGCGCGGATCGCGGACACGCAGCCCCGCAAGCAAGAAAGCCACGTCGGAGCCGTGTTCCTCTCCTAGCTCCTCATACAGCGCCAGCAGCGGATCGACGGCTTTCTCGCCATAGGGCAGCAGCGCCTGAATGAGACTGTCATCCATGTCCTCGGGCGCCCGCCGTATGGCGTCGATATAAAACGCGAGCGCCTCCGGTGCATGAAAATGCCGGAACAGATCGATCAGCAGCGGATCGAGATTGATGGGAAACTCATCCTGCGGCGCGCGCGAGAAGCGCAGCGCATCGGCCGCGGCAGCCGCTCCGCAATCGAGAATGGATTGCAAAAAGCGGCGGTCCACGCCGATTCGTCCGCGTGCCGCCGCTTCGAGTAGTTCGTAAGTGCCTGCCGGCCCCGGGCCGCTGGCCACTGCCTAGTCTTCCTTCACCACATGTACCGGCAGTTCCACCGACACTTCGCCGTGCAGTTTCACGGACACCTTGTAGTCGCCCAGCATCTTGATCGCGTCATCCAGATGCACCTTGCGCCGGTCGATACTGTAGCCCAGCTTTTCCAAAGCCGTGCTAACGTCCTGCGCCGTAACCGACCCGAACAACTGGTCGTTGTCGCCGGCCTTTTGCGCGATGGTGATTTCCACCGCCGCCAGAATCTTGGCCAGGTCCTGAGCGTCGCCGATCTCCTTGGCGTCGCGCCGCAGGTGCGCCTGCTTCTCCTGCTCGACGATCTTTATGTTGGATTCCGTCGCCGCTACCGCCAATCGCTGGGGCAGCAAAAAATTCCGGGCATAGCCGGCGGCGACTTTCACCACTTCGCCGCGCCGGCCAAGCTTTTCGACTTCTTCTCGTAATATGACTTCCATACCGTTTTCCTCCTACAGCGACGTCGCGAACGGAAGCAGCACGATATTGCGCGCTTGCTTGATGGATTCCGCCAGCCGCCTCTGGTGCGGCGCGCAGACGCCCGAAATACGCCGGGGCGTAATCTTGCCGCGCTCGGAAAGGAACGACCCCAATAGCCGGACGTCCTTGTAGTTGATGTCGTCGATCTTGTCGACGCAGAACCGGCACATCTTTTTGCGCCGGAAATATTGCTTCTTGCCCGCGAGGGCTTTATCCCCTCCGGTGGGCCGCTGGGAAGCGCTGCCTGGTCTACCGCCTCTGGTTTCCGCCATGATGGTTTCCTCGTCCTATTCCTTGTTCTCGCCTGCCGCTGGAACTGCTGCCGGAGCCGGAGCTGGAGCCGCCGGCGCGGGTTGCGCGGGAGCAGGATGGCTGACTCCGGGCAAGCCCGGAGCCGCGGCCGCGGGCTCAGATGGAATCGCGGGAGCCGCTACGGGCGGAGCCGGTCTGCGCGCGGCACGCTTGTCGCGGACCTTCTTGCGCTTGTCGATCTTTTTCTGTTTCTCGTCGGTGCGCACGGTGATGAATTTGATCACCTGATCGTTGACGCGCAGACGCCGCTCGATTTCATGAACCAGGCCCGGCGGCGACGTGAACTGGATCAGCACGTAGATGCCCTCCGAGTACTTCTGCACCCGGTAAGCCAGTTTGCGCGTGCCCCACTTGTCGGTCTTGTCGACCGTTCCTTGGCCGTTGGTGATCACGCCCTGGATCTGCGTGACGATGCCGTCCACTTCCTCTTCGGGAGCGTCCGGCTTGACGATGAATAACTCTTCGTAGACTCTCATTCTTCCTCTGTTTTTAAGCCTCCGGCGCGACGGTTAAACACCGCCATGGACTTTTCGACGCCATCAGCGAGTATGGATTCCACAGCCGCGGCTCCTCGCCCGGCCACTTCCTCCACTTCCTGCTTCCGTGCCCGCCGGAACGGCGCGAGCACAAAACTTGCTCCATCCGCGATCGGATGTCCCGGGTGGATTCCCAGGCGTACCCGGGTGAACTCATCCGTCCCCAGGCTCCCGATCACGCTTTTCACTCCGTTGTGCCCCGCATCCGAGCCCTTCGGCCGGATGCGCAGCTCATTCCATGGAATGGCCAGCTCGTCGTATACCAAAATCAAACGGTCCGGAGTCAACCCGTACCGCTCGAGCAACCCTTGTACCGCCGGGCCACTCAAATTCATAAACGTCCAGGGCTGCGCGAGAGCCACCTGCTTGCCCTTCACCACGCCCAAACCGACCCGCGATTGGTTTTCGATGCGGGTAACGCGAATCGCGTGATCCGCGGCCAGCCGGTCAATCACCATGAAACCCAGGTTATGCGGCGTATTTTCGTATTCCGCACCTGGATTCCCCAGCCCGGCGATGAGAAAGTCGATCTCCTGCATCGGACTGGCCCCTCGCGCCCGGCCTCCGGCCCCGCCTTACTTCTTCTTCTTTTCGTCGACCGGAGCTTCTTCGTCCTTCTTGCCCTTCTTGATCACTTCGGGCTCGGCAGCCACCGGCGCCACCGCCGCCACATCGGCCTTTACCGGCTCGGCTTCCACCTTGATGGTGATTACGTGCGAAATGACGGAATCGGCCGGACTGATCAGCTTCGTGCTGCCCGTCAGCGGGATCTCGCCGGCACGAATAGTCTGCCCAATCATCAATTCGCTGACGTCCATCGTGAACTCTTCGGGAATCTCGTCCGGCAGGCACTCGATTTCAATCTCGCGAGTGATCAACTCATGCAAACCGCCCTGAATCTTGACGCCCTTGGGATCGCCCAAGGTGTGCACGGGAACCTTCACGCGAATTCTTGCGGTCAGATCGATGCGCTTCAGGTCCAGATGCAGCAGGTTCTCCTTGACGGGATCGTTCTGCCAGTCGACGATCATCACCGGCGACGTTTCGCCACCCTTGACGGAGATATCGAAAATCGTATTGTGCCCGGTCTTGCTGTTCAGGATGCGCGTGACTTCCTTGGGACTCACGGCCACGGCCACCGCTTCCCCGCCCGTGCCATACAGCACGGCGGGCGTCAGACCGCGAATACGCAGCCGGCGCGCTTCATTCTTGCCCCGCAAGTGGCGCGGCTCGGCGGAAATCGTAATGTCTTTTCTCATCGTTTTCTTCCTTCAATCCAAGCGGGCCGCTGGCCCGCATTCTACTAACCGGGCCACTGCGTCTACCCTAAACAAATAACGTGCTCACCGAACCGTCTTCGTGCACCGACTGAATCGCCTTGGCCAGCAGCGGCGCCACGGACAGCTGCTTGATCCGTCTGCAATTATCCGCTTCACCCCGCAAGGGAATCGAATTCGTCACGATCACTTCTTGCAGCCCGGAATTTTCAATTCTCTCTACCGCCGGTCCAGACAGCACCGCGTGCGTCGCGCAGGCCCTTACCGAGAGGGCTCCCTGCTCCAGCAACGCCTCCGTCGCCTTTACCAGCGTCCCCGCCGTGTCGATCAAATCGTCCACGATCAGGCAATGCTGTCCTTCCACGTCGCCGATGATATGCATCACCTCGGCCACGTTCACATCCGTGCGCCGCTTGTCGATAATCGCCAGCGGCGAATCCAGCCGTTTGGCGAACGCCCGGGCCCGCTCCACTCCACCCGCGTCCGGAGACACCACGGTGAGGCTTTCGCCCCCCAATTCCGAAAAATAATCGATCATCACCGGGGTCGCGAACAAATGGTCCACCGGGACATCGAAAAAACCTTGAATCTGCGCGGCGTGTAAATCCAGCGCCAGGATGCGATTGGCTCCGGCCCGCTCGATCAAACTGGCAACCAGACGCGCCGAAATCGGCATCCGCGGCCGGTCCTTGCGGTCCTGCCGGGCATACCCATAATAGGGTAACACTGCCGTGATGCGTTCCGCTGAAGCGCGCTTCAGCGCGTCCATCATCAGCAGGAGTTCCATCAGATTCCGGTCCACCGGCGTACACGTGGGCTGGACCACGAAAACGTCCGCGCCGCGCACGTTTTCCTGGACTTGCAGGTGCACTTCGCCGTCAGCAAACTGGCGGACGTTGACCGCGCCAAGCTGGCAGCCGAGTTCGTAGCAAATCTCCGCCGCCAGGGCGGGATTGGCGTTGCCTGAGAACACCTTGAAGTGGTTGAATCTCATCGCGCGTATCGGCTTCGGGGCGGCCATATTAAATCGGATTCTGCTGCCAACCGGGACGGAACCAAATGCTGCGCCAACTGCCGCTGCCAGAGCCTTCGATACGCGCGCCCGTTCACCAAATTGGCCGCCATCACCGTTGCTCCCCGCGACACCCGGTCCTCCTCCAGAATCTGCCGCGCGGCGTCACGCCCGGCCGCCGAATCAAACACGGCGAACAAGGCCGAGCCGCTCCCCGTCATGCGGGCGCCTGCCGACTGTTTCCGCAATCTGCCCCACATCGCTTTTAGCCGGGGATGCTGCTTGAATACCGCGGACTCGAAATCGTTCGCACTCGACGCACTCGCCGCCTTCGCCGAACGCACTTCACCTAAAGTCCGCACGAAGAGCTGGAAATCATTAATTTTACGCGACAAATCGCTTGAAGTCAAACTTTGGCGGTCACCCGTGGGCCGCTCCAGCGCTTGATAGGCGGGACCGGTCGCCACATGAATTCCGGAGGCGATCACCAGGGCTGGTTCCTGCCTGATTTCAGGCAAGTTATATATCTCCGTGCCCCGCCCGAGGGCGACTGCGGTGCCGCCTTGCAAGAAAAACGGGACATCACTGCCGAGTTCCGCGCCGAGCTGCCACAGCTCTTCGAGCGAGACCTTGCGTCCGGCTAGTACGGGTAGCGCCAACAGGACCGCGGCCGCGTTGCTCGACCCTCCACCCAGACCGGCGCCCATCGGGATGCGCTTCTTGAGGCGGAACCGCACACGGGCGTGGACCTTCATGGCTTCCAAAACCGCCCGCGCCGCCCGCAGAATCAGGTTGTCGGGAATCGCCAGCGCGTCGTCAATCTGCAACTCGGTCTGGCGGGCCGGTTGGTAGTCGATTTCGATGGAATCGGCGAGTGAAATGGTTTGAAAAACAGTGCGCAGTTCGTGGAAACCGTCCGCCCGCTTGTGGAGAACCCGCAGGTCCAGGTTGACCTTGGCCAGAGACTGCAACCGGACAGACCGGGTCATGGCGCTAGTAATGCACTAAGGACCGGACATCCAGACCGGGCAGCCTTTCGCGGCCCTTGAGGAAATCCAGCTCGATCACGAACTCGAAGCCCACCAGTTCGCCGCCCAATTTGCGGATGAGCTGCGCGACGGCGGCCGCCGTGCCTCCCGTGGCCAGCACGTCATCGACAACCAGAACGCGCTTGCCGATCTCGACGGCGTCGCGATGCACTTCGAGAACATCGATTCCGTATTCGAGCGCATATTCGACGCGCTCCGCCGCTGCAGGGAGTTTCCCCGGTTTGCGGACAGGCACGAATCCGGCGCCCAACGCATACGCCACTGCGGGAGCAAAAATAAAACCACGAGCCTCAATGCCCACCACGGTATCGATATCCATGCCGCGATAGCCTTCACTCAGGCCATCGATGACGGACTTGAGCCCTTGCGCGTCTTTCAACAGCGTCGTGATGTCATAGAACAGGATACCGGGCTTGGGAAAATCCGGCACTTCACGGATCAAACTCTTCAAATGATTCATGAGACGGGAGCTTCAATTCTAGCATTGGCCTCCATCGCCAACCCACCCTCCGGATTGCGCGCCCACAGCCGCACCACGCCGCCTTCCTCTGGTTTCCCGCACACAGTAAATGGCGCGAGATCGAACAGTGGGCTCACCGCACGGAACTCGAACCGCGTCACACGGGCAGCGGGTAGCGAGCGACGCAGCAAGTCCATCAATAGGGTCGCGATCAGCGGGCCATGCACCACCAGCCCCGCGTATCCTTCCACCTCGGTCACGTAGCGCCGGTCGTAATGGATGCGGTGACCGTTGAAAGTCAAAGCCGAATAGCGGAACAACAGGACGTCGCCGGGAGTAATGACACGTTGCCACGTTGCGTCCCGCGGCGCCGCCGGCGGCACCGGCGCGGGATCGGCTGGATTGGGATGATCGCGATATACAATATCGTGTTCCTCCGTGATCGCCAGCCCTTGCGGCCCGCTGATCTCATGCCGCACCAGAACAAACACGAGCGCGCCGGAGCGCCCCTGCTTCTGAGTCACATCCATGATCCGCGAAGTGCGGGTGATCGTTTCGCCGATGCGCAGCGGCTGGTGAAACTCCAGCCGTCCGCCAGCCCACATCCGCCGCGGCAGAGACACCGGAGGCAGGAATCCTCCCCGCTTGGGATGCCCGTCCGGCCCAACCTCGGATTGCCGGGCGATGGGCAGGAAATAAAGCCAGTGCCACAGCGGAGGCAACGGGTCACCGGGTTGCGGTGACGGATCGTCGCGGTCGAGCGTCGCTGCAAGAGCGGCCACGGGAACCGCCGTGATCAAGTCCGTGCGCGTTTCCGTCCGCCCGATCCATTGCTTCAGGGATGCGTCTGAATCCATTTTTCAAGTGCTACCGTAGCATAAACGAAGGAGAACCATGAATAAAGAACTGTTCGAAAAAGGCCTGGCCATCCGCAAGTCCGTGCTGGGCGACGACTATGTCGACAAGGCGCTGGCCTCCGCCGACGACTTCAACCGCCCCCTGCAGGAACTCACCACCGAATACTGTTGGGGCTGGTGCTGGGGGCGTGAGGGACTGGACAAGAAGACCCGCAGCATTATCAACCTGGCGATGCTATCGGCCCTCAACCGTCCGCACGAAATCAAGGTGCACGTCCGCGGCGCGATCGCCAATGGCCTCAACAAAGACGAGATCCGCGAGATCTTCCTGCAAGTAGCGGTGTACTGCGGAGTCCCTGCTGGCGTCGATAGCTTCCGCATCGCCAAGGAAGTCTTCACGGAGATGGGAATATAACCTGGGGAAACGCTCCCCCAATGGGTGCAATTCCCCAACCTGCCCGACGCCCCCGTGTAACACGTTGCTAATGAATGCCTTCGGTTTGGTTTCCGAATTGCTGTATTGAGGTTGCTGTACATCGTTCAGAGGAGGCCATCAAAATGAATATGACATTCGTTATCGCGATTTGGGCCGCGCTGGGAGCAGCCACGCTGTTTCTGGCGGTCTACCGGATGATTTTTGTGACCCACAATGAGGAAGACGTCCTCAGGCTGGCGCCGGGGGAGGAGGGCGCAGCCCGCCAGCAAGTCGCCGTAGCGAAGAGGGTCAAAGGAATCGACCGCTGGGGCGAAACCATGACCGTCGTATTCGCCGTGATCGGGCTGGGATTGGCATCGCTTTATCTGTACCAAGCCTGGGAGAACCCGAATCCCGGCCCCAATAATTTTTACCGCATGAATACGCCCGGCAAATAGGGCGTAAGTAAGTAGAACCAGCAGCCACCCGTGGCGCCATCGAACCCAAATCGCGAGCGCCATGGGTGTTTTTTATGCAAGACGGCGCTTGATCTCGCGGAACGGCTGCGGCTTAAGCCGCCCCAACCTCAACCTCGACCCTGCGGACTTTAGGAGGACGAGAGGCCTGCGGGGGCTCGAAGTGAAGCTCCAAGGCTTCCTTCAAATTGGCGAGAGCCTCTTCTCCGGTGGCACCTTGACTGGCGACATCGACCTCCAGGCATTGGGAAACGTAGCAGTCCCCTTCCCGCCAGACACTCGCTGCGAACGGCCGCTTCATGCCTTTATTCTTTCACACCGCGCTGAACAGTCGCACGTGGGATTACCGCGAAATCAGTTTCGACGCCGTTTTCTGAGGAATAGAAACGCAGCCACCGCCACGGCAAGCCCCACGCCGCAAAACACCACTTCAAACCAAAAATTCACCTCGTAGAGTTCAGCGGCCGACGGATCGCTTATCTTCCACTGAGTCCACTCGCGGAACCAGTGAAGCGCAAGGATGACACGCCACACGGAAAACGCCAATCCACACACCACCGCAGCCCGGTCGCTAGATAGAAAACCCATGAGTGCTATCTTAAATGTTTGCGCGAGGGACCCATGAAAAATATCCTATTGACCCCGATCCTGGCGGCCGCAATCTTGGCGGCACCCGCTGCGTTCGCCGCGGGCAACCCGCCGGTGAGCTCCGTGCGCCTGTATGTGTTCGACTGCGGCAGGCTCAAGGTGGAAGATCCCAGCCGTTTCAACCTCAAGAAGGAAGAAATGAAAACGCTGGATATGTCCGTGGGCTGCTACATGATCGCCCACCCCAAGGGCACGCTACTGTGGGACGTGGGAGTGATTCCGGACAAGAAGTTTCCCGCCGGCGGACCCGCCAGCAAACTCTACGCCTCGAGCAACAAGACGCTCAAGTCGCAAATGGCGGCCGCGGGATACCAACCAGAGAACTCAACCTACCTCGCGATGTCGCATGCGCACTGGGACCACCTGGCGAACGCCAACGAGTTCGCCAAGGCCACCTGGTTGACGCGCGCGGTCGAACGCGGCATTCTCTTTGGCCCGAATCCGCCGGAGCGGTCCACTCCCGATGAATACGACGCGCTGAAGAGCGCGAAATCCATCTCGTTGCCGGAAGGCGACTACGATGTCTTCGGCGATGGCAGCGTGGTGATCAAACCTGCGTACGGACACACGCCGGGGCATTCCGTCCTCTTCGTAAGGCTGGCCAAGACCGGACCCGTGCTGCTCAGCGGCGACCTGTACCACTATCCCGAAGAAATCACCCTCGATCGCTACCCTACTTTCGAGTTCAACAAGCAGCAGACCCAGCAAGCTCGCGCCAATATTCAGGCCTTTATGAAGCAATCCGGAGCGAAGTTGTGGATCCAGCACGACCTGGCGGCGTTCGAGAAGCTCAAGAAAGCGCCCTCTTACTACGAGTAAGTCACTACGAGTAGTCCGTCGCTTCGCGACCCAGCACGGCTATACTGAAAAGCTGTGAACAAAGTCGTAACGAACATTGATGCCGCGGTCGCGGACATCCCCGATGGCGCGAGCCTGATGGTGGGTGGCTTCGGACTCTGCGGCGCACCGGATAGCCTGATTGCCGCTCTGATCCGCAAGGGGACGCGCGGTCTGCGCACGATCGCCAACAACGTCGGCGTAGACGGCTACGGCATGGGACTGTTTCTCGAAGCCGGTATGATTACTTCGCACATTGGCAGCTACGTCGGCGAGAACGGGCTGTTGGAGCAGATGATGCTCGAAGGCAAGATTAATTTGAAGCTGATCCCGCAAGGCACGCTTGCCGAATCCATTCGCGCGGGCGGCGCGGGAATTCCCGCCTACTTCACACCGGCCGGGATCGGCACGGTGGTCGCGGAGGGCAAGGAAATCCGCGAATTCAACGGCCGCCAATACGTTCTGGAGGAAGCGCTCACTGCCGACTTCGCCTTCGTCAAAGCCTGGAAGGGCGACCGCCACGGCAACCTGGTCTACCGCAAGACCGCGCAGAACTTTAACCCGATGATGGCGGCGGCCGCGAAAATCACCATCGCGGAAGTGGAAGAACTGGTCGAGTTGGGTGCGCTGGAACCGGAGCGCATCGATACGCCCGGCATCTACGTGAAGCGCGTTGTCGTGGGCGAGCACAAAGAAAAACGCATCGAGCGTCTGAAATTGCGCAAGGAGGGTCAGTGAGCGCCGCCCTGACCGATACGCAAAAGCGCGAGCGTATCGCGCGCCGCGTGGCCCAAGAATTGAAGGACGGCTACTACGTCAATCTCGGCATCGGCATCCCGACGATGGTGCCCAACTTCATTCCGCCTGGCCTCGAGGTCATCATCCAATCGGAAAACGGAATGCTGGGCGTGGGCCCTTATCCCAAGAAGGGCGAAGAGGACCCGGACCTGATCAACGCGGGCAAAGAAACCGTAACAGAAATCCCCGGAACCTCGTATGTCTCTAGCGCCGAATCCTTCGGCATGATCCGCGGCGGCCACATCGATCTGAGCGTGCTGGGCGCCATGGAAGTGGATGAGTCCGGCGATCTGGCCAACTGGATGGTACCCGGCAAAATGATCAAGGGCATGGGCGGCGCGATGGATCTGGTCGCCAGCGCGCGCCGCGTCATCATCGCCATGGAGCACACCACCAAGAAGGGCGCTCCCAAGATTTTGCCCAAGTGCACGCTGCCCATCACCGGCCTCAAAGTGGTGGATACTATCATCACCGAGTTGGCGGTGATCCGCGTCACGCCGCGCGGCTTGGTTCTGCTGGAAATCGCTCCTGACACTACTGTGGATGCGGTGCGGAAAGCCACCGGAGCAGGACTCATCGTCGAAGAGCCGGTGAAAACCATGGCTGTGGAGTAAATTCCGGACGGGAGTCAATCATGCACGCTGAACCAAGAGCAGTCGCGATCACGGAGGGCCGCGTAGCCCGCATGGGCCTGGCGCTCGCCGACTGGAGCGAGAAGTGGTTTCCCGATCCGCTGGTCTTCGCCTTCCTGGGCGTGGTCGTGGTCTACCTGCTGGGCATCGCCGCGGGCGAGAGTCCGTCGGCGCTGGCCCTGGAAGCCGGCAAGAATTTCTGGACGCTGATCCCTTTCACCATGCAGATGGTGATGGTCATCCTGGGCGGCTACATCGTCGCCTCCGCCGGACCCGTGCGGCGCGTGATCTCCCGCATGGCGGCGATCCCCAAGACTCCTCGCGGCGCGATCACCCTGGTTGCCGCCACCGCGACGCTCAGCTCTCTGATTTCCTGGGGACTCAGCCCGATCATGGCCGGCTTCCTGGTGCGCGAGATGACCGGGCGCATCAAGGGCCTGGACCTGCGCGCGGCGGGCGCCGCCGCCTACCTGGGCACGTGTTCAGTGTGGGCGCTGGGACTCTCCTCTTCGGCCGCCATGCTAATGGCCACCAAGTCTTCCCTGCCCCCTTCGCTGTTCGCGATCAGCGGGTTGATCCCGCTCACCCAGACACTGTTCCTGTGGCAAAGCATCGCGACGGCCGTGATTGTAATCCTGGTGTGCCTGGGCGTCGCGTACTTCTCGGCGCCGTCGGCGGAAAACGCGCGCACCGCCGAGGATTACCTGCTCAGCTTCGCGCCGCCCAAGGAAGAAACCGAAGTCCGCACCAAGCCCGGCGAGTGGTTGGAGTACAGTCCGCTGCTCAATATTCTGGTGGGCGCTTTGTTGCTGGGTTATCTCGTGAACGTGTTCCGTACTTCGGAGCGTGGCGCTCTGGCGGCGCTCGACCTCAATGTTTATAACCTGATCTTCCTCACCGCGGGTCTTCTGCTGCACTGGCGTCCGCGCCGGTTCGTGCGCGCCGTCGCGGATGCGATCCCCGCGACAGGTGGCGTCATCATCCAGTTCCCGTTTTACGCCATGATCTTCGGCATGATCACCGGCACTGGACTGTCGGCCAAACTGGCGCATCTGTTCACGGCGGCCAGCAATCACGACACGTTTCCCCTGCTGGCGGCCGGATATTCCGCCGTGCTCGGATTGTTCATTCCCTCCGGCGGCAGCAAGTGGATCGTGGAAGCACCCTACGTTTTGCAGGCCGCCATCGCGCATCAGGTGCACCTGGGCTGGGTAGTGCAGATCTATAACGTCGCCGAAGCCATGCCGAATCTGGTGAATCCCTTCTGGATGCTGCCGCTACTCGGCATCCTGCGCGTGAAGGCGCGCGATCTGATCGGCTACACGACTCTCTACCTGATGGCGCTGCTGCCGGTGGTGTTCTTCCTGTGCTGGTTCTTCGCGCGCACCATCGAGTTCGTTCCGCCCATGAAATAGAGCCAGTTCATGACTCCACAAACCGTTCCACCCGATCATGCAAATGTTGCAGATGCTGCATGGGCTTCACCTCTCCACATGCATCTCTTGCCTCGCGACGCTCGGCGTACCGGACCTGGTTGAGCACGGCCCGAAATCAGCCGGCGAACTCGCCGCACAAGTAGGCGCGAATCCGCAGGCGCTCTACCGGCTCATGCGCGCCACGGCCAGCATCGGAATTCTTGCCGAAGGCGCGGATGGCAAGTTCTCGGAAACGCCGCTCTCCGCTGTACTTCGCAGCAACGCGCAGCCGAGCGCGCGCAGCTTCGCCATGATGGGTGGGCGTGAGTGGCACATGCGCGGCTGGGAGCGCCTGGAATATTCCGTCCGCACCGGCAAGACAGCGCTCGATGAAATCTACGGCATGTCGACCTTCGAATATCTTTTCTCCCACCCCGAGGAGTTGAAGATCTTCAACGACACCATGACCGGCCTTTCCATGATGGACAGTCCCGCGATCGCCGCGGCTTATTCCTTAGACGGGATTCGTACGATTGTGGACGTGGCTGGTGGCCACGGCCTGCTGTTGGCCAACATTCTCTAGCGCAATCCGCAGTTGAAGGGCACGCTATACGAAGTTCCTCCCGTTCTGGAAGGCGCCAAAAGCGGCCCGCTCGAACCCTGCATGGACCGCTGCACGCTGGTTGCGGGTGACATGTTCAAGTCCGTTCCCGCCGGCGCGGATGCCTACATTATGAAGCACATCATTCATGACTGGCCCGACGACGTGTGCATCAACATCCTCAGCCACTGCCGCAAGGGCGTCAATCCGGGAGGCAAGCTCCTGGTGGCTGACAGTGTGATCCTGCCGGGCAACGATTTCTCGATCGGCAAGATCATGGATATCCAGATGATGCTGTTCCCCGGCGGCCGTGAGCGCACCGAAGACCAATTCCGCGCATTGTTTGCCGCTTCCGGCTGGAAACTGACGCGTGTCATTCCCACGGCGGCGCCCGATTCCATCGTGGAAGGCGTGCCAGCTTAACGGCGGGTGCTGCCACTCTTACTGTTAGGGTGGTTGGAGTCCAAGCAGATAACTAATGGGACGCTCCGCCACCTTCCGGGTTGCCGGCCAACCGGAAGACTTCGCCCCACGCTGGGGATGCCGAAGTGGTTGAACCTTTTGGCGGCTTTCCGTTACTCACGGTACGGAATACATTAGTAATCGGTCCAGGAATGCCATTGCAACACCAGCACGAAGCGACGCTCCTCCGAGGCGTCGCCGCCGGCGACCGGGGAGCGTTTGAGGAGCTGTACTTCTCCTACCAAAAACGCCTCTTCGGATACCTGTACCGGGTATTGGGCGAATCCGGCGTGGCCGAGGAGTTGGTGAACGACGTGATGGTAGAAGTGTGGAAGAGCGCGGGCCGGTTTCGCGGAGACTCCAAGCCCGCCACTTGGATTTTCGGCATCGCGCATCACCGGTTGTTGAACCATCTGCGAAGGCGGCGGGGGAGTTAAGGCTGGCGGCAAGGAGAAGGTCACTTACACCGTCGACCCTCATCCCGAGCTGGACCGGAATGGGAAGCCGCGAAATCAGAATCGCGCGACCGGCGAGGTGATTCAGCCGAGCCAGATTCAGAGCCATCAGCCGTTCACGTTTGCCGTTCCCGGGACCGTGGGAGGCGAGGTAATCGCGGTGGAGACCGTAAAAGGAGAAGTGGTCCAGCGGGCCAAGGCCGACAAACTCGGCCGGATCTACATGGAGACCGGCTTGCTCGCGGGTTCCTACATGGTGTACGCCGGCGCGCAGGGCGCCCCGGTGCGGAAGATCGAGGTTCAACACGCCGCCGGTTGGGATACCCCTACGGCACCGATGCGCCTGGGAGATCTTCCGCAGGCGATGGACCTGTCCGCGCCGCTGCGGATCGGCGGGGAAGGCTTCAGCGCCAATGCAGCGAACATGAGCGTGAACCACAGCGAAGTCCTTGCCGCAAGCGGGACGGAACTGGTTTGCGCGCCACTCGCCCAGCAACCCAGCATGACTGAGTTAACCGTGCTCAATGAGGAAACCGGCGAGACAGCGGTATCGCGGCCGATCCTGAGCTACACGCTCAACGGCTACATCGAGCGGAACACGCTCGCGGGCGGCGACCACACCGTTCTGAAGCTGCAGTTCGCTCCACCGGAAGTGCCGGCCGAAGCCGACGTGAAGGTGCTCAACGGGCCGGTCAGCTTAGGGCAGGGCCGCCAGGAGATGACGGCCACGCTCCGCAACGGTCAGGCGATCTTGCCGGAGGTGGCGAACGCGGGCAGCGCCGGACCCTTCACGCTGGCGTGGACGCTGAAGGCTGGAGGCGACCCCGAAACACCGCAAGGATGGGTCCAGAAGAAGGCGACCGACGTGGCCACGGCATCCCGGCTCACCGAGAACAGCAATAACAAGAAGGACCTTGCCAAGGAAGCAGAGACGGACGAAAAACTGGCCGGCGACGGCTCCTACTGGGACAAGGACGGCAAGCCGACGGATCCCAAGAAGCTCAAGGATTTCCTGAACGCGGAGATCGCCCGTCTGGAAAAGATCGCGGATGCCATCGAAGATGCCTTCAAAGCCGGCAAGGCCGCGGGACTGGATCTGACGGCGAAGTGAAGATTCCGTCTTTGAACGTAAGCGGCGATTTGCGCGAGGAGGACCAGGAAATTCTGGCCTTCCTCGCGTCGTCGTTTGGTATTCAAGCACGCAAGAGCGTAGTCGGATAACGTGCATTGCGCCTGTATTACGTTAGATCTCTATCGGAAGCGGCCCGGCGGACAAGTGCGGAGGAGCGGGACGAGGCGGGGGCCGGGCGCTACTGCCTCCCGGCTGTCTCATCTCGCAAACCGTTGTATACTGGCCCCAGCGAGGTATATCCATGCTACGCACGGTATTGGCGGTTTCCATGTTGTCGTTCACCATCCCCGCGTTCGCGGAATCCCCCGGGATCGAATGGATCTCGCAGATGCCGGCCATCGCAAACGCGCTGGGCGTCAAGTGCAATTACTGCCACTCGGCGAAACGCGGCAGCGGAATTCCCGAGCCCAAGAAAGAAATCGCCAAAGCCATGATGGCCATGACCGACGAGATCAACACCCGCCTGGTCGCGGCCGTCGGCAAGGAAGCGGCCCAAACCACCAGCATCCGTTGCGCCTACTGCCATCGTGGGGTGGCGATCCCCAAACCGATCACTGATATCGTCTGGCAGACCACTCGTGAGAAGGGCGTCGTGGCGGCTACCGATCAGTACCGCGAACTGCGCAAGGAATTCTACGGCCGCAACACCTACGATTTTAGCGACGAGCCGTTGGCCATGCTCGCCAACCAGCTTGCGAGCTATAAACCGGATGACGCCATCGCGCTCGCTTCGCTGAATCTGGAGTTCCATCCGAAGTCAGTGAATACGCTGGTATCCATGTCCAACGCGCTGTCCCGTAAACACGAGGATGACGACGCCATCGCGATGCTGGAAAAAGCGGTGAGCTTCGAGCCGGAAAACGGCGTCGTCCGCGGCCGCCTGGAGCAGCTCAAGGGTTACCGCCGCAAGTAAGTGATGCGGCTCCTCGCTGTTGCGCTCGGCTTCATCTCTTTACTTCAAGCGCAGGACGCTGCGCCACTGCATGCGGTGGACCTCGCCACGCCCGTAGTCATGGACAAGCTCGTGGCCCAGCTCGCGGCGAAGCGCGTCGTCTTCGTCGGCGAATTCCATGACCGCTACGATCACCACCTGAACCAGCTCGAAATCATCCGCGGGCTGTATGAAGCGGATCACAACCTGGCGATTGGCGTCGAATATCTTCAGCAGCCGTTTCAGTCCCAACTGGACGATTACATCGCCGGGCGCACCACGGAGCAGGAGTTCCTACGGGAGTCCGAATACTATCCGGGCTGGGGCTACGATTACCGGCTCTACGCGCCGATCTTTCGTTTTGCCCGCGAACAGAAAATTCCCGTGCGCGCGCTCAACGTGCCCCGGACCATGGCATCGCAAGTGGGCAAGACCGGAATCGCCGCGCTCTCTCCCGAGCAGCGCGCTTACCTGCCCAAGGACATTCCTCCCGCCGATGAGGCGTACAAGGCCCGCCTGCGTTCGTCCTTCGAGGGACACAGCGCGAAAGCCAAACCCTCCGACTTCGATCACTTCGTGGAAGCGCAGGTCGCCTGGGACGAGGGCATGGCCACCAGCGCGGCAAAATATCTGAACGAGAATCCGACGCGCCGCATGGTGATCCTCGCCGGATCCGGACACATTTCGTATGGCTCCGGGATTCCCAAAAGATTGGCTAGGCAGACGCAGGCAGCCTACGCCATCGTGCTCAACAGCGGCGAAGAAATCGAACCGGACATGGCGGATTACCTTCTGCTCACCAAGAAGCAGAACCTTCCGCCCGCGGGCACGCTGGGGATCACGATGGAAGAGAAAGATGGGGAGGTTCGCATCAAGACGCTCAGCCCTGGCGGCGCGGCGGAGAAAGCCGGCTTGAAAAAAGGAAGCGTTCTGGCCGAAGTCGACGGCCAGCCACTCAAGACCACCGCCGACCTGCGGCTCGCCCTGTGGGATAAGAAGCCCGGCGACCGCGTGAAGGCCGGCGTCGGCAAAGGAAGCACTCGCGTGGTCGAGATCGAGCTGGGAGGCCGGTCCTCCATGCCTCCCGCAAAGCCCTAGCGTAGTAAATTAGTACTCATGAAGATTCGGCACATCGCATTCGCTCTCGCTCTGCTTTCGGTCCATGTCTGGGGCGCCTCTCCATCGGTAACCACGTTCGTCGGAACCGGCGTCGGAGGATACTCCGGCAACCAGGTCAACAACCCCTACGGCATGGTAATCGGCCCCGACGGCGGACTCTACTTCTGTGACATCAACAACCAGCGCATCCGGCGGCTGGATCTCAAGACCAAGAAGATCACCACCATCGCCGGCGACGGGCAGAAGTCCTATCGCGGCGACGGCGGGCCGGCACTGATGGCCTCGCTCAACATGCCGCACGAGGTGCGCTTTGACGCCAAGGGCGACATGTACATCGCCGAACGGGACAACCACGTCATCCGCAAAGTCGACATGAAGACCGGCATCATCTCGACCGTCGTGGGCACGGGCATGCCCGGCTTCAGCGGCGACGGCGGCCCCGGCAACATGGCGCAACTGCGCCAGCCGCACAGCATCATCTTCGACAAGAACGGCGACCTTCTGATCTGCGATATCCAGAACCACCGCATCCGGCGCTTGCACATGAAGACCGGCATGATTGAGACCTACTCGGGCACCGGCGAAGCCATCGCCACGCCCGACGGCGCGCCGGTGAAGGGTGCACCCTTGAAGGGGCCGCGAACCTTCGCCATGGCGCCCAACGGCGATCTCTACCTGGCTCTGCGCGAAGGCAACACGATTTACCGCATCGACTATAAGACGCAGACCCTGCACCACATCGCGGGCACGGGCGAGAACGGCTACAGCGGCGACGGCGGACCGGCCTTGCAGGCGAAACTGGGCGGACCCAAGGGTCTCGCGTACTCACCCAAGCTCGGACTCTATATTGCCGACACCGAGAACCACGTCATCCGGCGCCTCGATCCCAAGACCGGGATCATCAACACGGTCCTGGGCGCGGGATCGCGCGGAGACGGACCCGAGGACAATCCGCTGCACTGCAAGCTGTCGCGCCCACACGGGCTGTTGGCCGCCAACGGTGTGATGTACGTGGCGGATAGCGAGTCGCACCGCATCCGCATTCTGAAGTAGCCTCTAGGCCGGGATCAGCCGCGTACCGGCCGATTCCCCGGCAAGGAGCGCGTCGACGATGCCCACCCGCGCGCCCGCTGCGATGCGCACCTGACCGACGCCATGTTGCAGTGCGGTGATCGCCGATTCGAGTTTGGCTTGCATGCCCTCCACGGCTACTCCCGTGCGAATGAGTTCCTGCGCTTCGGCGATGGTGAGCTGCGCGCGGGTCTGTCCGGACCCGTCGCGGACTCCTTCGACGTCGGTTAAGAAAATCAACTGGTCCGCCGCGAATCCCTGCGCGCATGCGACGGCCATCTGATCGCCGTTCACATTGAAGATCGCGCCCTGCGCGTCACCCGCCACGCAGGCGACCACGGGTAAGTACGATTCGCGCACCAGCACGTCGAGTAATCTTCCGTCGGACGCGACGGGCTTACCGACCTGTCCGAGTTCCGGATCGAGCTGCACCGCGTCCACCAATCCCGCGCTGAGACCGCTGAGGCCGACGGGCCGCGCTCCCGCCGCACGAAACGCCGTGACCAGCTGCGCGTTGACGCTCCCCGCAAACACTTTCACGACTGCGTCGATCACATCGGGTGTAGTGACACGCAGTCCGTTGACGAAGCGGCTCTCCACGCCGCGCTCAGCCAGGAACCGGGTCATCTGCTTGCCGCCGCCATGAACGACAACGACGGACTCGCGCCGCGCGATCTCCACGATTTCCCGGGCCAAGCGTTCGCGCGATTCGGCCTGATCCAGCAGCGTGCCACCCAGCTTAATCAGAAGTTTCACAGTAAACCCGCTGTCTCGGCATAACCGAGCACCAGGTTCATGTTTTGGACCGCCTGCCCCGCCGCGCCCTTCACCAGGTTGTCGATGACGGAAACGATCACGGTCCGCCCGGTTGCCGCATCGAAGTGAATGCCGATGTCGCAACAATTGGTCCGCGCCACCGCGCGCAGGTCGGGAACTTGCCCCGGCGCGTACAAACGCACGAAGGGCTCCCCTTGGTAAGCCTTCTGGTAGATCGCCAGCAGATCGGCCGCGGAGTTTACGCCCTTCGCCCGGAAGTAAATGGTCTCCAGAATGCCGCGATCGATGGGGATCAATTGCGCCGTGAAACTGAATTCGGCCTCCTCCAGTCCTGAGTTGCGCAGCACCTCCGGCACGTGGCGATGATGCAGTATCGAATACGCCGAGAAGTTTTCCGTCACTTCGCAGAAGCTGGTCTTGAGCGACGGCTTGCGTCCGGCGCCGCTCACCCCCGATTTCGCATCGCAGACAATGCCGGCGGAGCGATCGACAACACCCGCGTCGATCAACGGCTTGATTGCCAAATTGGCCGCCGTGGGATAACAACCGGGGTTAGAAACGAGCCGCGCGCCCGCCACTCTGGCGCGGTGGAACTCGGGTATGGAGTACACCGCTTCGGCGAGCAGTTCAGGCGCGGTGTGCTGCACCTTGTACCAGCGCAGGTAGTTTTCCGCTGTTTCCAGGCGGAACGCTCCGCTGAGGTCGATCACCTTGATGCCGGCCTTCAGAATCGCCGGCGCAAGTTCCATGGACACTTCATGGGGAGTCGCCAGATGTACGGCGGCCAGCCCGCATGCCGACAGGTTCCCGGGGTCCAGTTTTTCCCGGCGAGGCCCGGGATGCCCCAGCGGCCCGTGGCCGTCGTCGAACTCGCGGTGTTCCAGCAAAACCGGCTCGACGTGAGGGTGCTTGGCAAGGATGGTGACGAGCTCCGCGCCGCTGTAGCCGCGGAACCCAACGATACCGACAGGGGTGGCCATGATTAATTATTCACCTGAATGAATAATTATACCCTGTTGCCACCCCGCGGCTGTTAGAGGGCTCGCCGGGGGCTTACGGCAGGATCTTTGATTACGTATTTGAGCCTCTATGAGCCTCTAACCGATTTTCTATCAAAATTTGCGAAGTACTGCAAGGCCTGGTTAGCGGCTCGGTATGCACCGGGTTAGCGGTAGTGTCGACGGTAGCCCGGGCGAGGCCTTAGACCTTGTGGCCCATCGCGCTTCTGAGCGGCTTCCCGAGCGCGAAAATCGCCACGCCGGCAGCGAGAGCCATGCCGCCGAGCATGACAAAGAAGACATCGCGCGGCATGGTTTCGTAAAAGGTCCCGAGGTATCCAGTCAGATAGTTCCCGATGAAGTTCGACAGGAACCACATACCCATCAGCATGCTGATCAGGCTGGGCGGCGCCACTTGCGCTACTAATGACTGGCCGATGGGCGACAGGTACAACTCGCCGATCGTGAGAACGAACGTGCTGCCGACGAGCCAGAGGAAGCTGATCTTCTCGGTCTCTCCCATGCCGCGCGCAATATAGACCAGCGGCAGGAACGACACGCCCAGCAGGATGCAGCCCATGGCCATCTTGGTGATGCTGCCCGGCTCGCTGCCCTTGCGCGACTGGCCGCCCCAGAAGCTGATCAACAGCGGCGTCAACGCGAAAATCAACATCGGATTGATCGACTGGAACCAGGTGGAAGGCATCTCCCAGCCGAATACATGCCAGTCCGCATTGCGATCCGCGAACAGTTGCAGCGTATTGCCCTGCTGCTCGTATACCGCCCAGAAGAACGCGTTGACCACGACGAGCACCATGAGCGCGAAGATGACCTTCCACTCTTTGGCCGTGAGTTTGACCTTCTCTTTATGATGCGATTCATGAGTCCGCGTCAACAGATCCTTGGCCAGAAACTTCTGCCCCCAGAGATAAAAAATGAGCCCGCAGACCATACCTACGCCGGCTGCCGAAAATCCGTAGGCCCAGCCGTATTTTTGCCCCAGCGTTCCGCATACTAGGGGTGAGAAAAACGCGCCGAGGTTCACGCCCATGTAGTAAATGCTGTAGGCGCGATCCAGGCGCGGGTCGCCGGGCGGATACAGGCTCCCCACCTGCGTCGCCAGATTGGGTTTAAAGCTGCCGTTACCTAAAATCAGAAACAGCAGACCGAGCAGGAACATGGATTCGGCGGCCAACAGAAACTGGCCGATCGCCATAAGAATCCCGCCGATCACAACGGCCTTGCGCTGCCCCAGGTAGCGATCCGCCAACATCCCTCCGAACAACGGCGTGAAGTACACGAACGCCGTGTAGATCCCGTAAATCTGCGACGCCATGGGCTGCACGTTCAAGGGACCAAATACTCCCTGAATCGCGCTCTGCAAAGGAATAAATCCGACCACATGAATCGTCCCGTCGCGGACGCCCTTGATCAGGTAGTCCACCATATACAGAATCAGCAGCGCGCGCATTCCGTAATAGGAAAAACGCTCCCACATCTCCGTGAAGAACAGCACGAAAAGCCCGGCAGGGTGTCCGAGAATGGTCTTCTGCGTGCGGATGGTGTCGTAGGCCGTCGAGGCGTTCGAAACGTTGGTGCTCACTGGTAAGGCTCCTCAGTGAGAGTGTACACCTTGACTATGAGGTCACAGAAATACTGCCGTTCCGGTTACTTCCTGTCGCCGCGATAGAGCACGCGCCACACGCGGCCCTTCTGGCTATCGCCGATGTACATCGAGCCGTCCGGAGCCGTCGCGATCCCGTCCGGCCGCGCCATCGCCTCCGCGGGATTCATCAGCGGAGCCTTGCCCGGGAACCCGCCGGCGAAGATCTCATAGTCACCCGACGCCTTGCCGTTCGAAATGGGTTGGAAAGTCACGTTGTAGCCGCCCTGCGGTTGCGGCGCGCGATTCCACGACCCGTGGAACACAATGAACGCACCGTTGCGGTATTTCGCCGGGAACTGGGTGCCATTGTAAAAACCCACGTCCACCGGAGCCCAGTGCGCCGGGAACGCGGCCACCGGCGGAGTGAATTCCGTGCAGCGCCCGACGGTCTTGCCGTCCCCGCCGTATTCCGGATTGAGAAAGAACTTCTTCTGGCCGTAATCGAAGAAGCAGTAGGGCCAGCCGAAATTCACTCCGGCCGAAGCCGCACGGAATAAGCCTTCCGACGGACGCTCGGCGTTTTCCTGAGCCGTGAACATTCCCGGCCACAGCGTGTCGAGCGAATCGCGATTATTCATGGCGATGTAGAGCGCGTCGCCGCCCCAGGCGATCGCCAGCATCTGGCGCAAGCCGGTGGCGAAGTGCACACCGTCGGCCTGGGTCTGGCCTAGCTTGTTTTCGTCGAACTTCCAGATGCCGCCGTTCTTTTCGAGCAGCGGACACGGGTCCTGCCCCGGCGATTTGGCCGCGCGGTCCCGCGCCTGGCAGGCGTTGGACGGAGCGCCGACGTTCACGTACAACCCGCCTTTGCCGTCAAAGGCGATGCCCTTGTCGCCGTGCTGGCGCACGCCCGGCAGATCCTTCACCACGGTCTCCGGATTGCCGGCCGGTTTCAATTGGCCCTGCGTCATCTTGTAACGCATCACGGCAGTGGGCGAGGAGACATAGAGATACCCGTTGCGCCAAACGATTCCGGTGGTGCTGACAGTGCCGAACTTTTCCTTGACGTCAAAGCGCCCGTCACCTTTGGTGGAGCGCAGCGCCGCCACGCCGCCGTCTTTCAAGGCCACGTATAAATCGCCGTTGGGCGCCACCGTCATGTGCCGCGCAACTCCCACGCTGTCGGCGGCGAGGAACGCGCAGAATCCCGGAGGCAGTTTAATGCCGGCATTGTCCGGATCGCAGGCCGGGGCATCGGCCGCACGCAAGGAAGGGGCGGCGGCACAAGCCAGCGCGAAAATTCCTATTGCGAAACGGTTTGTCCAGCGGTTGAGCACAGATGTCATGGGGTGGTCCTCTCGGGATTCACCCTCACTTTATGGGGTCGGCGGGAGGGGTGTCAAGCCGCGCGGCGGGCAGATACATTCCGGATGGCCGGGCTTTGAACGCCACACGTACTTGTGTATGATTAGCGCAATGGCAAATGCGGCCACCGCGATCTGGTTGTTGATGACGTGCCTTACCGCGGCTGCCCAGAAGCTGCCTACGGTGGCGGTGCTTTCGACAGGTGGAACCATCGCCAGCAAACAAGATGCGGCCAAAGGCGGCTACGTCCCGGCTCTCTCTGGAGAAGACCTGGTTTCAGCCGTACCGGCGATAAAGAAGATCGCGCAGATTCAAGTGGAGCAGATCTCCAACATCTCAAGTTCTGACATGACTGCGGAGATTTGGGTTCGCTTGGCGGGAAGAGTGAACGAGTTGCTGGCAAGACCCGAGATTAGCGGAATTGTCGTCACGCATGGCACCAATACTTTGGAAGAAACTGCGTATTTTCTGGACCTCACTACGATCAGCACAAAGCCGGTGATCCTGGTCGGCGCACAACGGCCCGCGTCTGATCCCGACTCGGACGGCCCACGAAACCTGTTAAACGCGATTCGGGTAGCTGTCGCAGCGGAGGCCGTGGGAAAAGGAGTGATGGTGGCGATGAACGGACAGATTAACGCCGCTCGCGATGTCACAAAAACGAACACAAGCCAGGTGGAGACCTTCCGCGGCTTGGAGTTTGGCGCTCTCGGAGTTGTGGATGAAGAGAAAGTCCGTTTTTATCGCGCCCCGCTGCGCCGTCAGACTTTTGTTGTCGACTCGCGAACCCAACTCGGGCGCATCGATATCGTGTCGAGTTATGCAGGCGCGGATGGTGCATTGATCCATTCCCTGGTCCGGGACGGCCATGTCCAGGGACTTGTGGTTGCGGGCCTTGGCCTTGGTGGCGTTACTAGTTCGATGTTTGACGCGATTCAAGAGGCACGTGCGCGGGGAATACCAGTCGTCATCAGCACACGCGTTCCCACGGGCCGGATATTCCCTTTGAGCGCCGGGAAAGGCTCCACGCTATCTCTCCGGCAGATCGGCTGCGTGCTGGCGGACAACCTCAGCCCCCAGAAGGCCCGTATTCTCCTTATGCTTGCCCTTACCAAGTCGCAGGATACGGCCGCCCTCCAGAAATACTTCGACAATTAACCTCTCCATTTTTCCAAGGCACTTCGTTTTGACATGCTATGTTTTTTCTATGACTCGCAGCAGAAGCATCTTGGTGGCGGCTTGCGCGGCCGGATCGCTCCTCGGAGCTCAGCGCACGGCCTCCGTGTGGGACGGCATCTACTCAGAAGCGCAGGCGAAGTCGGGCGAAGCGTTGTACGCCATAAACTGCGCGTCGTGCCATGGCAAGACGCTGCAAGGCGAGGGGCAGTCGCCGCCGCTGGTGGGTAGCGAGTTCCTCATGAATTGGAATGGCGCCACGGTCGGCGAGTTGTTCGAGAAGATGCAAACTTCGATGCCCGCTGACAAACCAGGATCGCTGAACCCCGAGCAGACCGCCTCCATCCTGGCTTTTATGCTGAATACGGGGAAGTTTCCGGCGGGCGCATCCGCCCTCCCGTCCGATGCTGAAAAATTGAAGGAAATTCGCTTTGAGACGGCCAGGGGGAAATAGCCCAACCCAGGTCTCCCCACCGCCCTCCGGTTGTGGCACACTGGAGTCTTCCCGGAGGCGGGTATATGGTAGGGCGAAGGGTTCAGCAGTAGCAATTCACGGAAAAGCTAGGCGCCGGAGGCATGGGCGAAATCTACAAAGCCCTGGACACGCGCCTGACCCGCACCGTCGCCATCAAAGTGTTGCCCAGCGCGAAGTCGGGCGACCCCGACCGCCGCCGCCGTTTTCTGCTCGAAGCGCAGGCGGCGTCGGGCCTGAACCATCCCAGCATCATCACCATTCACGACATTGTGTCGGAAGGCGACACCGAGTTCATGGTGATGGAATACGTGCAGGGCAAAACGCTCAACGATCTTATCCCCAAGGGCGGCTTGCGCGTGCCCCAGGTCATCAAGTACGCCCTGCAGATGTCGGACGCGCTGAATGCGGCCCACGCCGCCGGCATCGTGCATCGCGATTTGAAGCCCGCCAACGTGATGGTGACCGAGTCGGGACTCGTGAAGATTTTGGACTTCGGCCTGGCCAAGATCACCGACCAGCCTCCCGTCCCCGACGACGGCAGCACACGTACGATCAACAACTCCGCGCCGCTGACCGTCGAAGGATCCATCCTGGGCACGGTCAGCTATATGTCGCCGGAGCAGGCGCAGGGCAAGAAAGTGGACGCCCGCTCCGACATCTTCTCCTTCGGCGCGGTGCTCTACGAAATGGCCACCGGCCAAAGAGCGTTCGAAGGCGAATCCAGTCTCTCGACGCTCTCGGCGATTCTGCGCGACGAACCCAAACCGATGGCCGAAGTGGCGCCGGATGTTCCTCCTTCGCTAGAGACCGTTTTCCATCGCTGTCTGCGTAAGAACGCGGACGACCGCTGGCAGAGCATGAAAGAGGTGCAGGCCGCTTTGTCCGCGCTCAAGCGTGAGTCTGATTCCGGTTCGCTCTACACCACGCGGATGATGGCGCCGCCCAATGTTAGCCAGATGGCCGCGCCGGCGTCCACTGTAAGCCAGGCATCGGCACCGCCGGTCACCAACCTGGCCGCGGCGGTAGCTCCGCCCGCAGCTTCGTCCAAGAAGAGCACCATGATCGCCGTCGCCGCCGTATTGGTGGTCCTCATCGGCGGTGGAGGCGCTGTCATGCGCACCATGAAACAGCATGCCGCGGAGAAAGCCGCCGCGGAATTAGCCGCCCGGCAGGCCGCCGCCACACCGGAGCCCGTGCCCGCTCCGCCGCCATTGCCGCCCGATACCACGCTGACCAACGACAACGTGGCGGAAATGGTGACGGCAAAGGTGCCCACCGACCTCATCCTGAGCCAGATCCGATCGGCGGAGAAAACCGATTTCGATCTGTCCACGGCGGAGATTATCCGGCTCAGCAAGGCGGGCGTGTCTCCCCTGATCATTGAACAGATGCGCAATCCCAAGCGCGGTCCCGCCGCGCCGCCGCCACGCCAAGCTCCTTCAAACGCGCAGAATGCCAAGCAGCCTCCGCCACCGCCCACACCGGTGACGGCCACGGCAACCGCTCCGGCGCCGCTTGCTCCAGTACCCATCGTCACGTCTTCCAATTCGGTGCTGGCGCCATCGCCGGTTCCCACGCCGGCGGCAGCTCCGGCGGCTTCCGTTCCGGGGCCAACGGTCAACGTTGTTGTACCGGACACGCTCCCGCTTAAGATCACCTTGGCCGTGGATATTCCCGCCAACGCCGACGTCGGGCGTCCGCTGCGCTTCACCGTGACGGATGACTTTAAAGTCGGTAGCACCGTCGTGCTTCCCAAAGGCGCGGCTGTGTACGGAGAGATCTCCGAGGCCGGCAGAAAAAAGATGTTCGGAATCGGTGGCACTCGCATGAGCCTGCAGTTCACCAAGGCGGAAGCTCCTGGAGGGCATTCGATCAACGTTCGTGCACTTGCTGTAAGAAAGACGGATGGCGCGACGCAACGCCCCGTCGACACCGGCCAGAGACAGCCCAAGGATTTGGCCGCGGCGAAAGGCACCGAGTACATCGCCTACACCGACGGCGAACAGCCGCTCACGCTGCCGCGCCGGTAGAGCCGGATGCGAGGCGCGCCGCCTAGCCTCAATACTGTTCACTTTATCGCGGCGGCGCCCTTGGGGAGTCCTCGCAGCAGGCATTTCCGAAACAGAAACGAGCGGAAATGTTCTTAAGTGAACAGCATTGCGCCTAGCCTGCATTTCTCACACGAGATTGCTTACGGAGGAGCAGATCCCAACGTGGAGCGGGCTTTAGCCTGCGACGGGGACTTGAGTCCCCGGTTCGAAGTGTGGTTATACCGCTGCGGAGGCTGAAGCCTCCGTTGCAGGCTAAAGCCC
>SHUD01000028.1 GCA_009697505.1 Bryobacterales bacterium | reverse complement strand
ATCTACCTTGGGACGTTGTGAGAAATGCAGGCTAAAGGCAATGCTGTTCACTTAAGAACATTTCCGCTCGTTTCTGTTTCGGAAATGCCCGCTGCGAGGACGCCCGAAGGGCGCCGCCGCGATAAAGTGAACAGTATTGAGGCTAAAGGAGCCGCCGCTAGGATTCCGCTTCGTCGCGCTGCTGCACGAAGCTCAGAATATCGAAGCGCTGGATCTCGCGCCCGGGAAAGAAACTGTTCACGGCGTTAACCTCGTCGCCAAACACTTCAAATACCGTATGCAGACGCGTGAGGGCCAGCAACTCCACATTCCGTTTGTTCAGGTTCATGAGCTTTAGGCCGCCCCCTGCCTTCTTCACCTGCGTGAAGCTGATCACCAGGTTACCCAGGCCGGTCGAATCAATGTAATCCACATCGGCCAGGTCGAGAACGATCCGCGGCCGGCCTGCGGCCAGCAGGGCGGCGATCTTCTCCCGCACGGGAGTCACCTCTCCCACCGTCACGCGGCCTTTCAAGCCCAGGATGGTGACACCTTCCCGCTCGCGCTCTATGATTTCCAGACTCATATCGCCGTTTATTGTATATGGACGCGACGCCTAGAGGGAAGCTGTGGCCGGTTCGGCCGCTGTTTCCGGCGCCGTCGCGATGCCCGCCGGCAGGCGCACCGTGAAACGGCTGCCTTGCCCTTCGTGGCTCTCGGCTTGAATCGTACCCTCATGCGCGGAGACAATCCAGGCGACGAAACTGAGCCCCAATCCCAATCCCTGAACCTGACGCGTTTCCACGGTGCGCACCCGGTAGAAGCGGTCGAAGATATGCGGAAGGTTGTCCCGCTGGATGCCCACTCCCGTATCATCCACCACCAACCGGACCCACCCGTGGACCTCATCCGGACCGGCGTGCACGCTCACCTTGCCGCCCTTGGGTGTGTATTTGATCGCGTTAGAAAGCAGATTCGAAATCAGCCGCTCCATCTGGGTGCGATCGGCGAAGGCACTGGCGCCGGGCTCAAGTCTGGCCATGAGTTCCACGCCTTTTTCCTCGGCGGGAATCTGGAATTGATCCACCACATCGGCGGCCACTTCACCCAGTTCCAGATCCGTCTTCTGCAATGCCAACTGCCCGGACTCAGCCTGCGACAGCAACAGCAGCGCGCGCACGATGCTGGAAAGTTTTTCCACATCCTCCAGGGCGTTGACCATCGCGTCGCGGAATTGTTCCGGTTTTTCGGCGGTGAACAGCGCCACTTCCAACTGGCCGCGGATGACCGTGAGCGGCGTGCGGAGTTCATGGGAAACGTCGGTCGAAAACTGGCGGATCTGATCGAAGGAGCGGCTCAGGCGCGCCGTCATCCGGTTGAAGCTGTCGATCAGGTTATCCAGTTCGTCATTGGCATGGCGCCGGGGAATGCGCAGTGACAGCTTCGACCCCGTGATCTCCTGCGCCGTCGCCGCCACCAGGTTCAGCGGGCGGATCGCGCGTCCCGCCAGCAGCCAACCCAGCAGGCCGGTCACGAAAATCGCGCCCGGCAATACCAGGAAATAATAGCTGCGCATGAAATTGTCCACGGTACGCTGGTTGCCTTCAATGGAACGCCCCATGGCGAAAAAATACAGGTTGCCGCGCTGCCCCCGGATCGCGCCCGCCCGGATCATGTACGGAACGCCATCCGCATCCTGGCGGACATGCACTTCGGGGGTGGAGGTCCGCAGAATCCGTTGGATTTCCTGCGGCGAATCGACGCCGATCGAATCATAGGTCTGCGAGTTTTCCAGGACCTTCCCATTTGCGTCCGTCAACAAATAGACATGCCTAAGGCGCTCCACAATGTAAATTTCTTCGGGATCGCTGGTGTCGACAACCCAAACCGGCTGGCCCTTTTCGATATGCAGATAGCCCTTGGCGGCGGCCCACTCCTCTTCCAGCGTGGCCCGCGTGTCGCCGTCCATTTCGAGTTGCAGCGTCCCGCGGAACAACAGGCCGATGGCGACCAGCAGCACCGTGAAGAACAGTACGTAGCTCACCGTGAGGCGGAAGCGCAGGCTGCGCAGGAATCCCAGGCGCGTCCAAAATGTCCGCAAGGTCCGCATTCCTATGCCCCCCGCTCGGCGGCCCGCTCCGGCGAATCCAGCAGATATCCGATGCCGCGCACGGTCTGGATCATCTTCTCCGGCCATTTTTCGTCGATCTTGCTGCGCAAATGGCGGATGTATACGTCCACGATGTTGGTGAGCCCATCGTAGTCCATGTCCCAGACATGCTCGACGATCATGGTGCGGCTCAGCGGACGCCCCCGGTTGCGCATCAGGTATTCGAGGATGCTGAACTCCTTGGGCGCGAGTTCGACGTTCTCTCCCGCGCGGGTTACCTTGCGGCGGATACAATCGAGCGTCAGGTCACCTACTTGCAGGCGCTCCGGCGTGGGCTGGCCGCGCCGCAGCAGCACGCGCACCCGCGCCAGTAGTTCCACAAACGCAAACGGCTTGACCAGGTAATCGTCGGCGCCGCCTTCCAGGCCTTTCACCCGGTCGTCCACTGCGTCGCGCGCGCTCAGGATCAATACCGGCGGGCTGGTCTTGCGGTTGCGGATCTTTTTGAGCACCGTCAGCCCATCCATATCCGGCAGACCCAGATCCAGGATGATCAGATCGTATTCGGTAGCATGGACCATCTCAATGGCGGTGGTGCCATCGCCGGCCACATCCACTGCATAACCACCGCTTTCCAGGCCGCGAGACACAAAGTCGGTTATACGCTTTTCGTCCTCGATGACCAGGATCCGCATTCATTTTGAGTGTACCGCGTGGCCGGTGATCCTTCAGCGCGCGCCACGCTAGCGGGCACGCTTCATGCGGTAGTCTTCGACGGCCGGCATCTGCACCACGCGGCACATTTCAAAAAGGCGCGAATACGCGCGGGCGCCAATGGCTTCCGCCAGCGTCCGGTCGCGAATGGTCTTCTTCTCTCCGCCCGGCATGGTCATTTCCTGGAGGCGGGCTTCGCCGGCGAGGTTGGTAGTCGCGATCAGCGGCTTCCGCTGGTTGCAGCGGGAAGTAATGATCGCCGTAACCGTATCTTCCACCCAGTCCGTGACGCGGTGCGCGCCCAGGTCGTCGAGCAGAAGCACTTCCGCGTCCAGCACGGAGCGGTACGCCTCGCGGTCGGCCGCGCCGGAAGCTGCGTCATAACCGGAACGGATGCGATCCAGCAGATTCTGGTAGTCGAAGAACAGGCATTCATGCCCTTTCGCGAGAAGCGTTCTCATGGCCGCGACCGCCAGATGCGTCTTGCCGGTCCCCGGAGCGCCCATCAGAAGCAAACCAGGCTTATCGCCGGTGGGGAATTCGCGCACGAAGCTGCGGACTTGCATGAGCACCGTGCCCAGGCCCTGCCGGGCCACGGGATTGTCCTGCGGGATCGCAAAATTATCCAGCGAGGCGTGCTGGTAGTTGGGAGGAATATTGGCGTTCTCTTGCAGATACTGGGCGCGCGAAGCTCCCGCGCATTCACAGCGCTCGGCTCCGGAAAGCCCGGCGCGCTCCACAATCTTCCAGCCTGTCCCGCCGCAAACGGCACACTGCGTTTCTGACATTTATTCGATTACCGCCAACACTTCTCCCGCCGCAACGGTCGCGCCTGCCGCCGTTTTCACTTCAACTACGCGCCCGGCCTTGGGCGACTTCATCTCATTCTGCATCTTCATGGCCTCGACGACAATCAGTCCTTGCCCGTGTTCCACTTCCTGTCCAGCTTCGATCAGAACACGGACCACCCGGCCCGGCATCGGGGCAACGATGTTTTGCCGCCCTTCGCTGCCCGCCGCGCCGCGCCTTCCAAGCCTGCTGCGCGGATCGCATATTTCGACGCGGAACACACGTCCGTTGATGGCCACTTCGCCGTTCGCCAGCAACCTCGCATCATAACTTCTGCCGCTCGCGAGGACCGACCACCGGCCGGTTCCTGTTACCGCGATGGAATATTCGCGTTCCACAACCTCGCCAGTCTCCCGTTCATAACGTACCCCCGCGCCGCTGAGTTCCAGCTTCGCTGGCTTGCCGTTGACGATAGCTTCATATTTCATCCCGTTACTTTCATCGAAGCAGCGACTCCAGGCCGGATTTGAGCCACTCCGAAGACCGTTCCGCGCGCGGAGCCAGGTTCGATTTCCTCTGTCCCAGGGCCGCCACGAGGGCGGCCACGGCTTCGGCGTCCAAATCTTCCGCGGGCGGTGTCCTCCGGCCGAAGAACTCATCGAGGAAAGCCGTCGACAATGCGCCCTCGCGGAAGACTTCATCGTCCAGGATTTCGGTGAAGAACGCACGATTGGTACGTATGCCGCCGATCACATACTCGGAAAGCGCGCGCCGTAAGCGTGTGCTGGCCGCGTCTCTCGACGGTCCCCACGCGGCCAGCTTGGCCAGCAATGGGTCATAGTCGAGCGGAACGTTCCATCCTTCATATACACCGGAATCCAGGCGCACGCCCGGGCCCGCCGGTTCCGTCAACTCCGTGATGCACCCAGGAGACGGAAGAAACTGATGCTCCGGGTCCTCCGCGTAGATGCGGCACTCCATCGCCGAACCGGTCCAATGAACATCCTGCTGGCGGATGGTCAATTCCTCCCCGGCCGCGATCTTCAGTTGCCACTGCACCAGATCCAGGCCCGTGACGAGTTCGGTGACCGGATGCTCCACCTGCAGCCGCGTGTTCATCTCCAGAAAGTAGAACTTAAGGTCACCGTCCACCAGGAATTCCACGGTCCCGGCGTTCGAATAATTTGCCGCGCGGGCGATGCGCAACGCCGCCTCGCCCAGGCGCTCGCGCAGTTCCGGATGCGCCGCCATCACCGGCGACGGGCACTCTTCGATCACCTTCTGATGCCGCCGCTGAATCGAGCACTCGCGCTCACCCAAGTGAATGAGATTGCCGTGGCGGTCGCCCAACACTTGAATTTCAATATGGCGCGGCTTCACAACCAACTTCTCAATGTAGACGTCGCCGTTGTGAAACGCGCGTTCGGCTTCGCTCGACGCATCGCGGATGGCCGCTTCCAGGTCTTCGGCACGGTCGATCCGCCGCATTCCCTTGCCACCGCCGCCCGCCGAAGCCTTGAGTAACACCGGATAACCAAGTTGCTCCGCCGTGCGTCTTGCGTGCTCCAGATTCGTGATCCCGGACTCCGTGCCCGGAACCACGGGCACGCCCGCCGCGATCGCCAGCTGGCGGGCTGCCGTCTTCGAGCCCATTTGACGAATGGCCGCCGCCGGCGGACCAATAAACACGATGCCGGCTGCTGCGCAGGCCTCGGCGAATTCCGCGTTCTCGCTTAGGAAGCCGTAGCCCGGATGGATGGCCTCGGCATCGTGCGCACGCGCCGCCGCGATGATCTTGTCGATGCGGAGGTAGCTCTCCGCTGCCGCCGCCGGCCCCAGGTGCGCCGCTTCATCCGCCAATTGGACGGCGAGCGAAGCGCGATCCACATCGGAATACACCGCTACGCTGGCAATTCCAGCTTCCCGCAGCGCGCGGATCACGCGGACCGCGATCTCCCCCCGGTTGGCGACTAGAACCTTCTGGAACACAGACTCTGATCTTAGCAAGGACCCGCTTTTTGCACTTTCATTCGGTGTGGGCTGAAACATACCCCACCGCCACACGCATCTGGCAATACAGGGAGGCCCCCGCAGCCCATGGGGAAGGGGAATTAGTGTGAACACCCTAGTACCCATTGGGTATTTGGGCGATTCCCTTAGTGGAATCTTGCTTAGTTAGGTCGCATTCAGGGGAGTAGCTGTTAGAATCGGGCTACGAGATTAGGAGGCGCACCGGCGCCAGGAAAACACGTATGATGATGTGCTTCTTGTGTGGCAAGGAAATCGCGTGGTTGCGGTCCATGGTGGACCGCCAGTATTGCTGCGCCGAACATCGGACGGAAGCCCGCATGGCATCCTCCAACGCCCTTCGCGAAGAAGACGACGAACAGGAGTTGTGGTCCGTCGCGAAGTCCCGCAAGAAAGGAATGGCGAAGCCTGGGGCGAGTTCTCAGACCGCCTCTGTGTTCGCGTTTCTGGCCTTGGCCGCCCTGCTGGTAGCCATGATCATGCTGCCCATGGGGAACAAGGGTGGCGGTGGCGCGGGAGCATTCCCGTCCGGCTCTCCCGATCGCGGTATCCGGCAGGGTTTGATCGCGCGAGCTGGTTCGGGCTTAAGTGAGCTGGTGCGGAGCAGCGCGCCCGTGACGCTCCATCACGATTTCCGCTCCGGCATGGCCGAATGGACCACGGCTGCTTTGCAGGCGGGCTCCAAGGTGGATGATCCCCATGACTGGAAGCTCCCCAGCGCGCCATCCGTGGTGCGTCCGGGCAGTTTGCGCCTGTGGAACCGCTCGGTTTCGCTGCAGAACTACCAGATGGAATTCGAGGGGCAGATCGAGAAGCGGAGTTTGAGCTGGGCTTTCCGCGCCAGCAACGCGGCGAATTATTACGCCGCCAAGATCGTAATCACCAAACCCGGTCCGTTACCCAACGCCGGCTTGATCCATTACGCCATGCTGAATGGCCGTGAGATCGACCGCGTGCAGCTCCCGCTCCCCGTCACTCTGGAACGCGGAGGCAAGTATCTGGTGCGCGTTTCGGTGCAAGGCGATCGTTTCGTGACCTTTCTAAACGGGCAGGTGGTCAGCTCCTGGACCGACAAGCGTCTCACCCGCGGCGGAGTCGGATTCTTCGCCGATGACGATGGTGAGCAGCGCGTAGCCTGGGTGAGTCTGTCCGAGCGTGACAGTTTCATGGGGCGCATGCTCTCTCATTTCTCATTGTTTGTATTGCCGCGGGCGCCATTCGTCCTGCCGCAGGCGCCGCTGAGCACTCCGGGCGAGCCGCTACAGTAGTCCCGTCCGCTTCAACAGCGCATTCGGATCTGGGTCTCTTCCCATGAAGTCCCGGTACAGCGCCGCTGGGTCGTCGCTGTCGCCGCGCGCCAGAATCTTCTCGCGAAAGTCGCGGCCCACATCGGGATTGAAGATTCCATCCTTGTGGAAACGCGTGAAAGCGTCCGCATCCAGCACCTCGGCCCACTTGTAGGAATAGTAGCCCGCGCCGTAGCCCACGGGGTTCGCAAATAAGTGCGTGAAGCCCAGGATCATGGCATAGTCCGCGGGCAATGGCGCCGCGGCGAACCCGGCCAGAATCGAGCGGGCATATTGCACGGCGTCGCCGGTTCCGTCCCACTGGCGATGCAGCGCCAGATCCACCAGGCCGAACCCGAGCTGCCGCATTTGCGCATTAGCGGCGCGGAATGTTTTGGCCCGCTTCATCTTTTGAAACAGATCTTCCGGCAAGCGCGCGCCCGTCCGCCAGTGCCGCGCGAACGCATCCAGCGACTCGCGCTCCCAGCACCAGTTCTCCATGATCTGCGACGGCAGCTCGACGAAATCCCACGCGACGCTGGTGCCCGCGAGGCTCCGCACCTCCACCCGGCTGAGCAGGTGGTGCAGCAGGTGGCCGAATTCATGGAATACGGTTTCGGCTTCGCGATGGGTCAGCAGCGCGGGCATGCCTTCCACCGGCGGCGTCAGGTTGCCACAAATCAAGCCGAGATGCGGATGGCCTTGCTCCGGGTTGCCCGTCAGAATCGAATCCATCCACGCGCCGCCGCGTTTGTTTTCGCGGGGGAACCAGTCGGTGTAAAACGAGCCGAGATGCGCGCCGGTCTTGCGGTCCTGAATCGCGTAGCAGCGGACCTCCGGGTCCCAGCCAGGCACGCCTGCTTCGGGCTCCACGCGAATGCCGAACACGCGCTCGAAGATGCTGAACATGCCGTGGACCACGCTTTCCAGGGAAAAATACGGCCGCAGGGCTTCTTCGTCGAAATCGTAGAGCGCCGCGCGCTGTTTCTCGGCCCAATAGCTTACGTCCCAGGGCTGGAGCGCGCGGCCCGCGAAGGTTTCAAGTCCGGTGTTCTCCTCGCGGAAGCGCCGCTCCGTCTTCGCGCTCAAGTCGTCAAGAAATGCTTGCGCGACCTCGCCTTTGTGCGCCATGCGGTCGTCCAGCACAAGGTCTGAGAAATCCCGGAAGCCCAGTAGCCGCGCTTTCTCTTTGCGCAGTTCCAGGATTCGAACCATCAGCGCGTGGTTTGCATACGGCGCCGAGGCAGTGCGAAGGTTATAGGCTTGCCACACCTGCTCGCGAATCGCCGCGTCGTCGAGATACGTCATCAACGCCACGTAGCTGGGTCCATGCAGCGTGAATCGCCACCCGGCTTGTTCCTTGGATTCCGCCGACGCCCGCGCGGCGGCGATGGCGCTGGGAGGCAATCCCGCCAGTTGCTTCTCGTCCGCGAGAATCAACTCAAAAGCGTTGGTCGAATCCAGCACGTTTTCCGAAAACTTGGTGGTTGTTTCCGTGAGCGCGACGTCAATTTGCTGGAGCCTGGCCTTTCCTTCCGGCGGCAGCTCCGCGCCATGGCGTTTGAATGAATCGACGGTCTTGCTCAGATACCGCTTCATGGCGCCCGTCAACGCCTTGGCTTCATCGGTTGCAGCGTAGCGCTGGATCGACTTCCACAACGCTTCGTTCAAAGGCAGGCTCGAATAGAAAGCGCTGACTTTCGGCTGCACGGCGTTGAACGCCGCGCGGAGTTCCGGCGTCGTGGCCACGCTTTCCAGGTGCCGCACCAGGTTCATGGCGTATTCCAGACGCTCGGTCATGGTGTCGAGCGCGTGCAACGGCTGCTCGCTCGCGGTGGTCTGGTCCAGTCTCTTGGCGGCATCCGCCAGCAGGCCGTCGATCGCCGGCTCGACATGGGCGGCCTCGATCCGGTGGAACGGAACGCGGAATTGAATTTCAAGAAGCGGATTCATGGGTCAGTAACTTCAGCGTACCAGCGCTCAGCGGCAATCCCAGCGAGAGCAGGATCGCCGCCCAGGGCAGCCACTCATTGTGGTACACACCCCAGCACATAAGGACACCGGCCGCGCCATTCAAAATTGCCAAAACGCGCGGATACCAGCGGCGGGCCTTCAAAAACAACACCGCAAGCAAAATCAGCGCCCCGGAAGCCAGCGACCACTTCACCAAACTGGCCGCGCGGATCGCCTGTATCGCCGCACGCGTAGTCTCGCTCACGGGCAGCGGCAGCAGCCGGAGGATCGCCAGATTCTCCGCTACGTCAAAAACCGCCGCGCCCAACGTAAACGCCATAATACCGAGCGCCACCCAGCGTTGCCGCCGCCGCATGGCCCACGCGATCACGACTCCAATCGCCGCATACGCCGCGATAAACGCGAAGTCGATATATTGCTTGATGCGCATAACCTCGCGGTCCGCGCTGGGGGCGTCGCTCAGGATCGCGTCGATCTCGTCAATGCCGCGCACTGTCTGCAGCGCGATCCCGGGGTCGGCGATTCCGCGCACGGGCTGCGAAGCATTGGTGAAGGAAGGCTTGCCGGCCATCACCGCCGCGATCACCAGGCACAGCACGGCAAGAATCTGAGCGAGCCGCTCCGCGGTCATCTTAGGCTAAAGCTCTGGCCGCATCCTGCGCGAAGTAGGTCAGGATTACATCCGCGCCCGCGCGCCGGATCGAGGTCAGTGATTCCATCATGGCGCGATCCAAATCCAGCCAGCCGTTGCGTGCCGCGGCGTGAATCATGCTGAACTCGCCCGATACCTGATATGCCCCAATGGGCACGTCAAAGCGGTCGCGCGCCTGGCGGATCAAATCCAGATACGGCATCGCCGGCTTGACCATCAGCAGGTCGGCGCCCTCTTCCAGGTCGAGCCGCATTTCCTCCATGGCCTCGCGGCCGTTGGCGGGGTCCATCTGATAACTGCGGCGGTCTCCGAACTGCGGCGTGGATTCCGCTGCTTCGCGAAACGGCCCGTAGAAGACCGACGCGAATTTAGCGGCGTACGCGAAAATCGGCGTGTTTTGAAATCCGTGCGCGTCGAGCGCTTTGCGGATCGCGCCCACGCGTCCGTCCATCATGTCCGATGGAGCCACCATGTCGGCTCCGGCGCGCGCGTGCGAAACCGCGGCCTTCGCCAGCCAATCCAGCGTTGCGTCATTGTCGATCTCGTGCCCGAAGACTTTCCCGCAATGTCCGTGGCTGGTGTATTCGCAGTTACAAACGTCGGTCATGACGATCAATTCCGGAACGGCCTGCTTGACCGCACGCACGGCCCGCTGCGTGATGCCGTTGTCGGCGTAGGCTTCCGACGCTTCGTCGTCTTTGCTTTCGGGAATGCCAAACAGGATTACGCCGCCGACGCCCAGCGCGTGGGTCTTTTCGCACTCGCGGACCAGCTCGTCGATGGAAAGCTGAGCGTTCCCCGGCATGGTGCCGATCGGCTTGCGCACTCCCTCGCCCGGGCACACAAACAGCGGCAGCACGAACTGCGACGGCTCCAGATGCGTTTCCCGCACCAGGCGCCGCATGGACTCGGAGACCCGCAGGCGGCGTTTGCGATGAACCGGGAAGGACATGGATCTATTATCCAACGCAGCTCGTATCCGGCGTTTTTCGCGTGGTTTTAGAACTCGCCCGATTCCCTGGCTGCTCCACAGCTATGCTATTAGTCATCATGTTTTCCAAGGAGCCGGACCTACAGAAGACGCCCGGGCCTGCCGGGGCGGCAACCAGTTATGGCATCCCACTCGAGGCCCTCCTTTCCCTTGACTGCATGGAAGGGAGCTATACCCGGCCGCTAACGGAAATCAAACGGCCTCATGGCCGCCCCCCAAGGGCTTCGGCTCTTCCCGGCTATCTTCTTGGATTGACGGTCACCGCTTCGGCTTACCTGATCCACTACCTTCCTTTCCCGCCCTTTCGCGTGATCAGCGCATCCGGTGTTCGCTATCCGTTGAGTGCCGCGATCCTGGCTATGCTGGCCGGAATTGCCGTTCGCAATCTGGTCCGCTTGCCGGCCGGTATCATTGAGAACGCGCGTAGCATGCCCCGCCGGATGATTGCCGCGTCCATCGTGCTTACCGGCGCCGGCTTGAATTTGGCCGCCATAACTTCGATTGGCGTGCGCACCCTGCTGATCACCCTTGCGTGCCTCACGGTGGCCATGGCTTCGTCGGTGTGGCTAGGCGCGGTGACCCGGCTTTTTCGCAAGACCGCTATCCTGATCGGCGCCGGGACCGCGATCTGCGGCACCAGCGCTATCGTCGCTGTCGCGCCGTTAATCCGGGCGGAGGATCAGGACATGCTCCTGGCCATCGGAACCGTCAACATTCTCGGTCTCGTATTCATGTTCGCGATGCCGCTCTTGGGATCGCTGATGAACTTGTCCGATCAGGCTTTTGGTGTTTGGGCTGGAACATCCATTCATGCCGTTCCTCAAGTCCTGGCGGCCGCCTTCTCCTACAGCCAACCGGCAGGCGCTTTGGCGACCCTGGTCAAGTTGGTTCGCGTAGCCCTGCTCGCGCCTTTGATCTTCGTTCTGGGCATCTGGCATTCCCGCCAGGCGGGCGCCGGCAAGACCCAGATCCATTACCACAGGCTGGTGCCTGCTTTCGTGTGGGGATTCCTGCTGCTCGCCTCTCTGAACACAGCCGAGCTCCTGCCGGTTCTCCAGTTCCGTTTCGGCTTCTACCCGACGTCCGGCCTGCTCACGAATGCGAGTGAATTGCTGCTGGCCATATCGATGGCGGCAATGGGACTCGAAGTAAACATCGTCCAATTTTCCAGAGTGGGCGCCCGCGCCCTTCTCGTTGGTACCCTCTCCGGACTCCTACTCCTGGCCACCAGTCTGTTGCTCATCCGCCTCTATCTATAGGGGATTGTTTGCGCCCGATGCGTTCTGATAGGCTAAACCTAGCTGAATTGCTCTATGCCCCTCTCCCCAGGCGAGAAATTCGGCCCTTACTACATTCTTGCGCTCATCGGCAAGGGTGGGATTGGGGAGGTGTACAAAGCCAAGGACACCAAGCTGAAACGCGACGTGGCGCTGAAGGTGCTGCCCGCGGCGTTCCTGCGCGATTCCAACGCGAAGCCGAAGTTCTGGCGTCGTAGAATCATCCCAACATCGCGCAGATTCCATCCGCGCTGGCGCCCCGACGGCAAGGAACTGTTCTACGCGACGCCCGACGGCCAACTGATGGCCGTGGAGGTCGCCGCCCGTAACGGAGCGCTCGAAGTGGGCCGAGGGCAGAAGCTATTCGACGGCATCATAACTAGCGGTGGCTGGAATTATGATGTATCCGCCGATGGTCAAAAGATTGTGGTGGTGGATGGAGGCGCCTCCTCCTTGCTCCCCGTGACGCTGCTGCAAAATTGGCCCGCGTCGCTTCGTAAGTAAGCCGCGCAAGTCGGGTAGAATCGTTCGGCGCCTTTCATTAAAGGAAGAAATCATAATGCGAATGTTGCTGAGAGTATCGATTCCCGTAGAGACCGGAAATGCCGCCGCTAAGGATGGAACCCTGGGTTCTACGATCGAGGGAATCCTGGCCGGTCTCAAACCAGAAGCGGCCTATTTCTTCGCCGACGACGACGGCCAACGATCGGGCTCGATCGTTTTCGATATGAAAGACACAGCGCAGATTCCAGCGGTCGCTGAGCCCTGGTTTCTCGCCTTCAACGCAAAAGTCTCGCTGCGGCCGATCATAAACCCGCAAGACCTGGCCAAGGCCGGACCAACGATTGGCAAGGCCGCCAAGAAATACGGCAAGTAGGCCACAGCGCTTCTGTGGCGCCCGCCTACTTCTGCGGGAAGATCTTCTTGACGCCGACGGGTAGCTTCAGTTCAAAGGCCGAGTCGGGCAGCGCTGGGTTCGTTTGGTTATCTGAGTAGTCCACCTGCTCGTAGTTCTTCGACGGCTCGCTGAACTTGACGCGCAGGGGAGTGCTTTGGCCCTCCGCAATCCACATTTCGATCTTAGTGATCAACGTCTTCAATTCAGAGGACTTAGGCAGCAGATCCAGGCCCGTCGTAGCCGTGCCGTTGATCTTCTGGGAGCCGCCGTCTTTGATGTCGTAAGACTTCTTCAGCTCCGTCGACGAGGTGCCGAAGCCCAGCAAGATGATCTGCTCCATGCTGGAGGTGTACTTGCTGGCGTCGTAGATCTCCACGGTGTTGGCCTTGGGATAAAACACCTGGACCGTCTTGCCGTTGATGAAGATGGTGCGCGTCTCGGGCTGCCTGAACTCAAGCACGCCAATCGTGGAACCTTTCAAGCGTTTCAGACGCACCGTGCCGTCCGTTTCCTCGGTTTCATTGAGGACGGCGGTGTAATGGATGCGCTTCATGGTGGCCGAGAGCGAACGGAATTCCCCGGCGGCGCGGTCCATGCGGGCCAGCACATCGGCCATCGATTCGGCTTGCACCAGCGTTCCCGCTAGCAGGGACAGCACGGCGGAGCGGGTTAGCGAAGAGAAAGTCACTTTTCGGGGAATGCCAGGTAGCCCTTGAGTTCGCGCTCGGCGTCATCATAGATGGGCTCGACGTCGGAGATCCTGATTCTGGTCTTGTACTTGGAGTTCACGACGCTCGCGGCGCGCGCCGCCAGGCCCGCTTCCGCAACGCCGGCCAGTTGCTGCGGCTCAATCCAGTACCCGCCCCGCACCATGGCCACGCTGGCCGCCTTGGGCCGGTCGCCGAAAGAAACGTAATACGGAGTGATGAAAACGAACGCAACGATGGCGGCGACAAGCACGTCGTATTGCCAGCTCATGCGCGGGTATTCCCACAAGATCAGGCGCTTGAGGAGGTTCATCAGCTTCAGTCTACCAGACGGCCGCGGCCGCCCCAGACGCCGATCTGGTGGAATTACTACCTCTCTCAGTTGAAGTGGGTTCTTCGCGGACGTGAAGCGCCGCGAACTTCTGGACCACCTGAAGCGGCACGGTTGCCGGCAGTTGGACGTACCACCGATTGGTTAACTTGCCGCCTTACGCGCGCAGGTAGCGGTCCACCGATTCGGCGGCGTTGCGGCCTTCGGCGATGGCCCACACCACCAGGGATTGTCCACGGCGGGCGTCGCCTGCCACGTACACCCCTGGCAGCGACGTCCGGCACTCCTGCTCGTTGGCCTCGATATTGCCGTGCGCGTCCAGCTTCACGCCGAGTTGCTCCACCAAACCGGCTTGCACCGGACCGGTGAAACCCATGGCCAGCAGCACCAGGTCCACGTCCAGCGTGAATTCGCTTCCCGGGATCGGCTCGAACTTGGGTGCCGGGCCCACGCGGACGCCGTGAAGCTGCTTCACGTTGCCGTTGGCGTCGCCGGTGAACTTCGTGGTTGCGGCAGCCCACTCGCGCTCGCCGCCTTCTTCGTGAGAGCTCTCTGTACGTAGTTGTAGCGGCCACAGCGGCCACGGCGTGGAAGCCGCGCGCTCGGCCGGAGGCGTCGGCAGGATCTCGAACTGATGCACCGATGTGGCTTTGTGCCGGTGGGTCGTGCCCAGGCAATCGGCTCCGGTATCGCCGCCGCCGATGATGACCACACGCTTGCCGGTGGCGAGAATCTGGTCAGGAACCTCGTCGCCGGCGCCGCGCTTATTCTGCTGCGGCAGGAAGTCCATCGCAAAATGGATGCCCTTCAACTCGCGGCCGGGAACTTTCAAATCGCGCGGGTGTTCCGCGCCCATGGCCAGCACGATCGCCTGGAAATCCTTGCGCAAGGTTTCGAGCGGCAGGTTCACGCCGACGTGAGCGTTGGTTACGAACTCGACTCCTTCGGCCGACATTTGCTGCAAGCGCCGGTCGATCCAGTGCTTCTCCATCTTGAAATCCGGAATGCCGTAGCGCAGCAGGCCGCCGATACGGTCGGCTTTCTCGAACACGGTGACCCAGTGCCCGGAGCGGGCGAGCTGCTGCGCGGCGGCCAGCCCCGCGGGACCGCTGCCGATCACCGCGACCTTCTTGCCGGTGCGCACATCCGGTATTTCCGGAACGATCCAGCCATGCTCATAGCCGTAGTCGATGATGGAGTGTTCGATCACCTTGATCGCCACTGGGGGCTCATTGATGCCCAGCACGCAAGCCGCTTCGCAGGGGGCAGGGCAGATCCGTCCGGTGAACTCCGGAAAGTTGTTGGTCGCGTGCAGCACGCGCAAAGCTTCGCGCCAGCGGCCCTTGTACACCAGATCGTTCCAGTCCGGAATGATATTGGTGAGCGGGCAGCCGGTATGGCAGAACGGCACGCCGCAATCCATGCAGCGCGCGCCCTGCTGCTGGACTTTCTCAGGCGCGAAGTCCTGGTAAATCTCAAACCAGTCGTTGACACGCTCGGCGACGGGCCGCCGCTGCGGCAGCTCGCGCGGATATTCCATGAAGCCCGTGACTTTACCCATGCGCGACCTTATCCATGTGCCGCGACGGCCCTTCTAGGAACACCGAGCACGCGCTTGTACTCGTGCGGAAACACTTTCACAAACTTCGGCAGCATGGTACCCCAATTTTCCAGGATCCAGCTGGCGCGCGGGCTCGCGGTTTCCTCGGCGTGGCGCGCGATCCAATAGCGCAGCTCTTCTTTGTCTTTTGGTTCCTCGACGGATTCCAGATCCACGCTGGCGGGATTGCAGCGCGTTTTTTGGAACTCGCCGGTTTCATCCAGCACGAAGGCGATGCCGCCGGTCATGCCCGCGGCGAAGTTCTTGCCGGTTTCGCCCAGCACAATCACCAGGCCCTTGGTCATGTATTCGCAGCCGTGGTCGCCAACGCCTTCGACCACCGAAGTGGCGCCGGAGTTGCGCACGGCATAGCGCTCGCCCGCGACGCCATTGAAAAACGCCTCGCCGGAGGTCGCTCCGTAGAGCACCGTGTTGCCGATCAGAATGTTCTTCTCCGGCAGGAACGTCGAATTGCGCGGCGGGTAGACCACCAGCTTGCCTCCCGACAGGCCCTTGCCGGCGTAGTCGTTGGTATCGCCTTCGAGTTCCAGCGTGACGCCGGGAGCCAGAAACGCTCCGAAGCTTTGCCCGGCCGAACCGGTGAAGGTGAAATGGATCGTCTCCGCAGGCAGCCCCTTGGCTCCGTACTTGCGCGCGATGTCGCCCGAGAGCATGGCGCCCACGGTTCGGTCCACGTTGCGGATGGGGAGCTTGAAGTCTACCGCGGTGCCGCTTTCGAGCGCGGGCTTAGCGTATTCGATCAAGCGGTTATCCAGCGCGGCGGCCAGGCCGTGATCCTGCGAAGTAGTGCAGTGGCGGCCGACGCGGCTGGGCACCGGCGGCATGAACAGCAATTGCGTGTAGTCCAGGCCGCTCGCCTTCCAGTGTTCGATCGCGGGCCGCATCTCGATCATGTCGGCGCGGCCGATCATGTCGGTCACTTTGCGGAAGCCAAGCTTGGCCATCCACTGGCGGAGCTGCTCGGCCACGAAGAAGAAATAGTTGATGACGTTTTCGGGCGTGCCCGTGAATTTCTTGCGCAACGCCGGGTCCTGCGTGGCGATACCCACGGGGCACGTGTTCAAGTGGCACTTGCGCATCATGATGCAGCCCATGGCCACCAGCGGCGCCGTCGAGAAACCGAATTCTTCGGCGCCCAGCAGCGCGGCGATGGCTACGTCGCGGCCGGTTTGCAGTTTTCCGTCGGTCTGCACGACGATGCGGCTGCGCAGATCGTTCATGACCAGAACCTGCTGCGTCTCGGCCAAGCCGAGCTCCCAGGGCGTCCCCGCGTGGCGCAAGGAAGTGAGCGGGGAAGCGCCGGTGCCGCCGTCGTAGCCGCTGATCAGCACCACGTCCGCATGGGCTTTGGCAACCCCCGCGGCCACCGTGCCGACGCCGGCTTCGGCCACCAGCTTTACCGAAATACGAGCCTTCGGATTGACGTTCTTCAGATCGTAGATCAACTGCGCCAGATCCTCGATCGAGTAAATATCGTGATGCGGCGGAGGCGAAATCAGGGGCACGCCGGGAATCGAATGGCGCACCCGGGCGATGACTTCGTCGATCTTGTGGCCGGGAAGCTGGCCGCCTTCGCCGGGCTTGGCGCCCTGCGCGATCTTGATCTGTAAGTCGTCGGCGTTGACCATGTAGTTGGTGGTCACCCCGAACCGTCCCGACGCCACCTGCTTGATGGAGCTGCGCCGCAGGTCCCCATTGGCGTCGCGTACGAAGCGCTCTTCTTCTTCTCCGCCTTCCCCAGTATTGGACCGGCCGCCGATGCGGTTCATGGCGATGGCCAGCGTCTCATGCGCCTCCTTGCTGATGGAGCCGAAGGACATAGCTCCGGTGGCAAAGCGTTTCACGATTTCAGTCGCCGGCTCCACTTCGTCGATAGGAACCGGTTTCGTGGCGGACTTTAGTTCCATCAGACCGCGCAGCGTGCACAGGTCGCGGTTCTGTTTGTCGATCAGGTCCGCGTATTCCTGAAACGTTTGAAAATTATTGCCGCGGACGGCGTGCTGCAGCTTGCTCACCGTCAGCGGATTCAGCATGTGATACTCGCCGCGCACGCGATATTGATACGCGCCACCTGGTTCGAGTTCGGTTTCCGATTCGGTGAAGGCGCGGAAGGCGTGGTCGTGCTTCATGCGCGCCTCGCGCGCCAGCACGCCCAGTCCCACGCCTTCAATACGCGAAGAGGTGCCCGTGAAATACCGTTCGACCAGCGCCTGGGTCAGGCCGATGGCCTCGAACACCTGCGCGCCGCGATAGCTTTGCAGCGTGGAGATGCCCATCTTGGAGAACACCTTCAACAGGCCCTTGTTGATCGACTTCTTGAAATTCTTGAGCGCGGTCTCAAAAGAAACCGTGCCCAGGCGGCCGCGCTGGGCCATATCTTCCAGAGTTTCGATGGCCAAGTATGGATTCACCGCGCTGGCGCCGTAGCCGATCAGGAGCGCGAAGTGCATGACCTCGCGGGGCTCGCCGGATTCGATGATGAGCGCCACCTGGGTGCGCTTGCGCTCCCGCACCAAGTGATTGTGCACCGCCGTTAGCGCCAGCAGCGATGGAATGGGCGCATACTCCTGGTCCAGACCGCGGTCGCTCAGAATCAGGATGCGGTAGCCGTCGAGAATGGATTGCTCGGCGCGCCGGCAGATGAAATCCAGCGCGCGCTGCAACTCCAGTTCGCCGCCGGAAGCACGGAATAAAGTGGGGATGGTAGTGGCCAGGAAATCGCCGAAGCTCACGCGGCGCAACCGTTCCAGATCGAAGTTGGTGAGGATCGGATGCGGCAGCTTGAGCGTGTGGCAGTGCTGCGGCGTCTCTTCCAATATGTTGCGCTCCGAGCCGATGTAGCTGGTGAGCGACATGACCAGCTCTTCGCGGATGGGGTCGATGGCCGGATTGGTCACCTGCGCGAACATCTGCTTGAAATAGTTGAACAGGGACTGGGGCCGGTCCGACAGACACGCCAGCGGCGTGTCCACGCCCATGGATCCGATCGGTTCTTCGCCGTTGGCGGCCATCGGCGAGAGAATCATTCGCAAATCTTCGTCGCTATAGCCGAAAGCGCGCTGGCGCGTGAGAATCGTCTCCGGATCAAACCCGTAGACGTACGCGGGAGCGGGCAGCTGGTCAATGGTGATCTGATTTTCCTTGAGCCACTCCCCGTAGGGTTGGCGCGTCGCCAGCAGGTGCTTGATTTCTTCATCGGGTACGATGCGGCGCTCTTCCAGATTCACCAGCAGCATTCTGCCCGGCTGCAGGCGGCCCTTGTACTTCACCTGGTCGGGTTTCACCGGCAGCACGCCGGTTTCCGAGGCCAGGATCAGTTCGTTTCCGGTGGTGACCAGAAAGCGCGCCGGACGCAGTCCGTTACGGTCGAGCGTCGCGCCCAGCCACTTCCCGTCGGTGAACGCCACCGCGGCGGGGCCGTCCCACGGTTCCATCAGGGAGGCGTGGTATTCGTAGAAAGCCCGCTTATCGTCGGGCATCGTGGTGTCGGCGTCCCAGGCTTCGGGAATCAGCATGGCCATCACGTGCGGCAATTCGCGTCCGGCCAGCGTCAGCATCTCCACGGCGTTGTCGAGCGAAGCCGTATCGCTGCCGCCGGGGCGGATCACCGGGAAGGTCTTGGCCAGGCTGTCGCCGAACAAATCCGAGCGCAGCACGGACTCGCGCGCGTTCATCCAGTTCACATTGCCCTTGACGGTGTTGATTTCGCCGTTGTGACAGATCATCCGGTAGGGATGCGAAAGCTGCCAGGTGGGAAAGGTGTTGGTCGAGAACCGCTGGTGCACCATGCACAGCGAGCTCTTGGCGAGCGGATCGGCCAGTTCCAGATAGAAATCGGTGATCTGCGGAGCCAGCAGCAATCCCTTATATACGATGGTGCGCGAAGACAGCGAGGGAACGTAAAAGAACCCTTTCTCGTGCATGTCGCTCTCGGCGATTTCGGTTTCGGCACGCCGGCGGACCACGTACAGCATGCGCTCGAACTCGTCCTGCGGCATAGCGTCTCCCTTTTTCAGGAAGACCTGCTCAATGTAAGGCTGCGTGGCGCGCGCCTGCCGCCCAATGGCGTCGCCATGCAATGGCGTGTCCCGCCAGCCCAATACTTCCAGCCCCTGCTCGCGGGCGATGCGCTCTACAATTCCTTCACACAGCAAACGCTGCGCGTGCTCCACCGGCAGGAACATCATCCCCACGCCATAACTGCCCGGTTCGGGAAGCGCAAAGCCCAACTTGCCGCACTCGCGCACGAAGAATTCGTGCGGGATCTGGATGAGAATCCCCGCGCCATCCCCGGTTTCCGGATCGCATCCGCAAGCGCCGCGATGCGTCAGGTTGATCAGGATCTGGATGCCCTTTTGGACAATCTCATGCGATTTATGGCCGTCAAGATTGACCACGAAGCCCATGCCGCAGGCGTCGTGCTCTTGACTGGGGTGATACAGCCCCTGGGGTCCAGGAGGGTAAAGCATAGTTCAGAGTACACTGACCAACAGTATCACGTCAACAGAATTTATAAGCTTGTAATATTAGAATATCTGATGTTATAATCGGGCTGTGAGCTTTGGCAACCTCAAGCTGTTTAAGGATATCGCTCAAAGCAAAAGCTTTAGCCGGGGAGCCGCACTCAACGACCTCAGCCAGTCGGCGGCCAGTCAGCATGTGCGGGAGTTAGAGCGCAGCCTGGGGATTGCCTTACTCGACCGTTCCACCAGGCCTCTCGCTGTGACCACAGGCGGACAGTTGTACGCGGATTTTTGCCGCGATGTGCTGCGCCGGAAGGACGAATTCGAAGTCACGCTCGACCACCTCAAGCAGCAGGTGGAGGGAACTGTACGCGTCGCGTCCATCTATTCGGTGGGGCTCAGCGAGATGGCACAACTCGAAGAAGAGTTTTCGCGGCGCCAGCCCAAGGCCAGTCTCACGGTGGAATATCTGCGGCCGGAAAAGGTGTATTCCGCCGTGCTCGCCGATGAAGCGGATCTAGGATTGGTGAGCTACCCGGAACCCAGCCGGGAAATTACGGTGATCCCCTGGCGGCAGGAGCAAATGGTAGTGGCGGCGGGCCCCGAGCATCCGCTGGCGCGCCAAGGGCGCATCCGGGCCGAAGACCTGAATGGCATTGATTTCATCGGGTTTGACGAGGACTTGCCGATTCGCCGCGAAGTGGATCGCTTCTTGCGCGAGCACGGGATTGAAGTGACCCAGGCGCTGCACTTCGACAACCTCCAGATGATCAAGGAAGCCGTCGCCCATGACGCCGGAGTGAGCATCCTGCCGGCGCGGATTTTGCGCGACGAAGTGGCCCAGGGACGCCTGGTGGCCATTCCCATGCTGGAATCCGAGCTGTACCGTCCGTTAGGCATTATCCATCGGAAAAAGAAGCACTTCCACTCCGCCGCCCAGGCGTTCCTGGAACTGCTACGTGAGCCGGAATTCAAGGCTGCCTAGGGAAGCGTTGGGCGGGTACCCTGGGCCTGGCTGCGGAAAGCTCCTTGACAGCCAGGTAAATTTATGCTGAAATTGCCTCAACAGGTGGTCGTGATAGGTTCGTTTCGAAGCAACCGGATCACCATTGTAGGATCGACGAAAATTAATGGAGGCAATTCCGTGTTGAAGCACCTTTCACGTTTGGCGCTCATTTGCGCATTCGCTCTTATGGCCAGCATCTTCCTGGCGCATCCAGCTATTCTCGATGCGCAAACGTTGTATGGATCCATTGCTGGACAGATCCAGGATCAGCAGGGAGCCGCAGTCGGCAAAGCCGAAATCACGGCGCGCAACGTGGAAACCGGCGCCACTCGTAAAGTTAACGCCGGTGACACCGGGGCGTATCTGGTTTCCAGCATCCCTCCGGGCACCTACGAAGTGTCGGCGTCGATTGCCGGCTTCAAGACGGAAGTGCGCAGCGGTATCGGCGTTACCGTCGGCGCTGAAGCGAACGTGGATTTCTCTCTGACCGTGGGAGCGGTGAGCGAGAAGGTGGAAGTCACAGCGGAAGCGTCGCAGGTGGATACCTCCAGCGCCACACTGGGCGGCTTCGTAAGCTCCACCACCATTCGTGAACTGCCGCTGAACGGCCGCGACTGGATCTCGCTTGCGCTGTTGCAGCCGGGTGTGGCGCCCAACGCGTCGCAGAACCAGAACGATTTAAGCCGGGCCCAGCGCGGCAACGGCTTGTCGCTGTACATTTCCGGCGGCCGGCACACCGATAACGCGTTCCGCATCGACGGCGTCAGCGTGGCCGACTACGCCAACGGCGGCCCGGGCAGCGCGTTGCGCGTAAACATGGGTGTAGACGCGATCCGCGAATTCTCGGTTTTGACCAACAACTACTCGGCTGAATACGGGCGCAGCGCCGGCGGCGTGGTCAACGCGATCACCAAGTCCGGCACCAACGAAATGCACGGCGGCGCGTATTACTTCAACCGCAACAACGCGTTGGCTGCCCGGAACTTCTTTGATGCACTGGATCCGGCCAAAGGACAAGCGCGGCTCCCAGCGTTCCGCCGCCACCAGTACGGTGGCTATGCCGGCGGCCGCATCATCAAGGACAAGATGTTTTACTTCGCCAACGCGGAGCGGCTGAGTGAGATCAAGAGCCAATCTTCCAACGATCCCACGATTTCCCAGGACGCCCGGAACGGTCTACTGTGTAACAACCCCTGTACGTCCAAGACACAATATCCGGTCAGCCCCCTAACGAAGAGATTCGTCGAGATGTATCCTCTGCCGAACCAAAGAACGACCGGTGACGTTGGATTCTACGCATTCAACCCCAACAGACAAGGAGCGGAAACCTACACTACCGGCAAGCTCGACCACTATTTCTCCGATAAGACGACGGCCTTCCTGAGTTACACCTGGGACAACACCTTCGTCTCTTCTCCCGACAACTTCAATCAGAAGGACACCTTTAGCTTATCCACGCGTAATTACGCGGTGCTAAGCGTGCAGCATTTGTTCTCCCCGACCCTGATCAACAACGCCCGTGTGGGAATCACCCGGTTCCTGGGCGGAAACGCGATTGACGGCAATCCCCATGACCCGCGGATCACGGATCAGAATTACACCTTCGTTCCCGGCGGCACTATCGGCACGATCCAAGTCGGCGGCGTAACCATCGGAACCTCCTCGGGCGTGATCAACGGCCTCAACTCCAGCGGGAAAAACTACTTTGGTTACACCGCTCCGCAGTTCTATAACGATGTGTCCTGGACCAGGGGCCGCCACACCATCAAGTTTGGAGGCAATGCCGAGAAAATCCTGTACAACATCGATGAACCCAACCGGCCCAACGGCCAATGGATCTTCGGCTCTCTCCGGGATTTCGTGACGGGGAATACGGCATCGAATGGTACGCTTTTCTCGTCGGACTTCCCAGGTACCGATACCACGCGAGCCGAGCGGAACGGGATTTACGGCGCGTATATCCAGGACGACTTCCGGGTGGCTTCGAATCTGACCATCAATCTGGGCCTGCGCTATGAATTTGCGTCGTCGGTGGACGAAAAGTGGAACCGGATTGCGAACCTGCGCAACCTGACCGACTTCCGCACCACCGTTGGCGGGCCGTACTACAATTCGCCCATCAAGTCCAACTTCGCGCCTCGGGTGGGCTTTGCGTGGGATCCCTTCAAGGACGGCAAGACCTCCATCCGCGGCGGATTCGGCATGTTCGATGTGCTGATTTTGCCGTACATGTTCACGGCCCGTTATCCGCGTAGCGCTCCGTTCTATGCGGGGGGGCAGGTGGATTCTCCACTGCCTAGCGCCTTTCCGAACAATGCCCTCCAGTTGTTGACGCAACAGACTCTGTTGGCATCCCATATTCAGATGAATCCCAGCCGCAGCTACCGGATGCAGTGGAACATGAACATCCAGCGCCAGTTGACTCGTACTATTGCCCTTACGGTGGGTTACTCGGGCTCACAAGGCGTACACCTGGTTCACCAGAACGAAGATGTCAACGTAGTGCCCCACGCCCTTACGACGTTTGATAGCACGGGGTGCAACTGCTACAAATTCCCGTTCGCAGCCTCGCCCAGCGCGGCGAAGGTCGTCAACCCGGGCTACGGCAATATCCGCTCTTCCGAATGGTTGGGCCAGAGCAATTATCACGGCTTGCAGGCCAGCCTGACGCAGCGTCTGGTCAAGGGTCTGACTTATCAGGTGGCCTACACCTTTTCCAAGAGCATCGATAATGGAGCGGGTGTGTTCCAGAGTGGTAATGAAAGCTTCAACACCATCGCCCAGGGAGTGCCCTGGGCGCCGCGCAGCAACCGCAACGTCTCGGATTACAACACCCCGCACCTTTTTGTGGCGAACTTCCAATACGAAGTTCCTACCGCGGCGTTTGCGAAAAACAACGCGATCGCCAAGACCGTCCTGGGCGGATGGCAGTTGGGCGGAATATACACCCGTCAGACCGGCTCTCCGTTCAGCATGAGAATTACCGGAGACCAGGCGCGTATGGGCTACCACCAGACCACCCAAAGCAACGGCGGGCTGAGGCCGCATCTGCTGGGGAATCTGCCGGGCTGCGACAATCCGACTACCGGTATCCGCGATAGCTACATCACTACGAGCTGCTTCAAGTTCCCGGCGGTGGGAGAGGCCGGCAACGCGGGCCGCAATTACATGCGCATGCCGACGTTCCGCAATCTGGATTTCACGGTGTTCAAGAACCAGAATTTCATGGGCGAGAAGTTGAAGGCCCAGTTGCGCATCGAGATGTTTAACGTTCTCAACCAAACCAATCTGACAGCCCAGATGCAGACCATTTTCAACGCCCAGGGCGGTGTCCCCAGCACCATCGGGAGACCGCTGTCGCCGACCGCGACCGCCGCGCGTACCATTCAGCTCGGTATGCGGCTGGTGTTCTAATCTTAGACCTGCAAACGCAATTGGGGGCTGGTTCCTTACCGGGAACCAGCCTCAAGTTTTTAGGGGAGCTCTAATTTACGCGGTAAACGTGCAGGAGCGCTTCGGTGGGCAGCCGCTCACCGGCGCAGATCAGGATCGAAGCGGAAGTAGATCAGCGACTGGTCCACTTTCTAGCCGGCGTTCAACTTCGCCAGCCCGTCCGGTTGCAGGATCTGGAAATCGACTCCCGGCAGGATCTTACCCTTGAGTCCCGGGCCTTCGATGGTTCCGCCGTTGACAGGCACAACGCGGCGATTGCCTGCCGGACCGATCTTGCCCACGTCAGTGGGCTTACCCAATTACAGGTGCAGATCGAAAACATGTTCCAGCCTGGACGCGGCCGGCTTGGACTGTGCCAATACCAAGCCCGCGGACGCCAGTAAGGATGGAATGAAGTATTTCATGCCTAAGTAGTCTATAATACCGGATGTCTTTTAGGGGAGACCCCTTCATGCGAAACTTACTGCTGACACTACTCTTCGCCACGGCCGGCGTGCTCGGCGCGCAATCCAAGAACCTGGATATCTATTGGATTGACGTGGAAGGTGGCGCGTCCACTCTGTATGTGTCACCGTCCGGGGAATCCATGCTGGTTGATACGGGATATGAGACGGGGGACCGCGATGCCAAGCGCATCTACGCGGCGGCGCAGGCGGCGGGCCTCAAGAAGATCGACTACGTCGTCATCAGCCACTACCATGCCGATCACGCGGGCGGCTTGCCGGGCGTCGCCAAGCTGATCCCGCTGGGCAAAGTCTATGGGCGCAGCGACGACGAACTCGAAAAGCAAAACGAGAAGTGGCGCAATAATGTGACGGACGCCGCCAAGGGTAAACGCATTGTAGTCAAACCGGGGGACACGATTCCGTTCAAGGGAGTGCAGACCACCGTTGTGGTTTCCGACGCCAAAGTTCTCAGCAAGCCGCTGAAGCGCGGCGGCGGCGCGAACCCGCTGTGCAAAGATGCTGAACAGCAGGCTGCGGTCGGGCCGGAAAATCAGCGCATGGTCGGACTGATGGTGGAGTTCGGCAAGTTCCGGCTCCTCAATCTGCAAGACTTGGATTGGGAACGAGAAATGGCGCTGGTATGCCCGATCAACGAGGTCGGTCCCATCACGTTGTGGCACGTCAGCCGCCATGGCGGCCTGACCGGCTCGGGCGCACCCGCGTTCCTGGGCGCGATTCATCCTCAGGTGATCATGGTTAATAATGGTCCGCGCAAGGGTCTCGGACAAGTGGACAATACCGTCAAATCCACCACGCCCGGCGGCCCGAAGCCATACGAGAAGAATTCCTACCTGCGCATGGCGAAGCTGGCCGGCGTCGAAGACATCTGGCAAGGGCACCTCTCACTGGTGGATAACGACCCCGCGCACAACACGGCGCAGAACCAGATCGCGAATTTGGAAGACACCGCGGATTGCAAGGGGAACTGGATCAAAGCATCCATCGCGCCGGATGGAAAGTTCACCATCACCAACGGCCGCAACAATTTCAGCAAGACTTACACTGCTCATTAAGGGAAAGGACAAACTCTATGCAACTTCGCTCTCTCTATCTCGGAATCGCGGTGGTTTCTGTATTGGCCCTGGCGCAGACTCCGATTCCCAAAGACCTCAAGCTCCGCGGCAACCGTTTCCGGCCGCTGACTCTCGAAGAGCTTACGCCCGCGCAGAAGACCATGATCCAGGACTTGTTCAGCGGAGACCGCGGCGGGGCGGGCGGGCCTTTTAACGTCTGGCTGCGCAGCCCGGAGGTCGGAAATCTGGCGCAAAAGGTGGGGGCGCAGATGCGGTTCCATTCCTCGCTTCCCAACCGTCTGAATGAATTCGCCATCATCATGACGGGCCGCTTCTGGAACGCGGAATACGAGTGGCAGGCGCACAAGCGGCTGGCTCTGAAGGCCGGACTGAATCCCGCGATTGTTGATGCCGTCGCCGCCGGCAAGCGCCCCACGGGCATGGCGCCGGATGAGGAAGTGGTCTATAACTTCGGCCATGAGCTGCTGGAGACGCGGCAGGTAAGTGACGCGAACTTCAAAGCCATGGTTGCTAAGTTCGGCGAGCGCGGCGCGGTGGATCTGACCTCCGTGATGGGTTACTACTGCATGGTGTCGATGATTCTGAACATCGACAAGTACCCGCTGCCCGACGGCGCGACGCCGGAGTTGAAGCCGCTGCGGTAAAGCTATTTGACTGTGACGGTGATTTCTGCCGCTTTCTGCAGTCCACCGTCACTGGCCAGGGCTCTAAGGATGTACGTGCCGGGCGCGGTGAATCGCGCGGTGACCGGCGCTCGGCCGTTACTAACGGCAATGGGGCCGGTGGAATCGAAGTCGACTTTGGCCGGCCCTCCGTATTGATACCAGGTGACATTCAAACCTGTCGGCAACAGGCGGCCGGAGTTGTTGACTTGCGCCGTGCCGTTGGCGTCCGGACTCGGCGTCTTCGGCACACGCGGCTTGGGCAACCCGTCGTCAGTGACTGTTGCCGTTAGCGTGACCGGATTCGCGAGCGTGGCCCCCGTAACGGGCGCGATGGTTACCGTAGGGGGCTTGTTCGGATCGTCTTCGCCGGGATTCAAATTCCCGCGCGCCATGATCATGCGCTCCAGGATTTCTTCCTCGAGAATCATCTGCGCGTAGGCCCTCTCTGTCTTACCGTTGACGGTAATGCTCCAGACCAACTCTTTCTGTCCCCAATCCGCGGGAACCTGTACGCGGAACACCCACGGTTGGCGCCGCGGCAGGAAGAAGGTGGGCTGGCCGCGGTCGGCCGGGCCGGGTTCGAGTTTATTGTTGGGTCCGGCGGGGATGACCGGCTCTTCTTTCCGGTTCCGGTTGAAATAGCCGAACACGAAGGTGAAAGTGCCGTCGGGATTCTTCATCCACCCCTCGTACACCGGCACCACGGATTGACCGCTGGAGAACTGGGTCTGCGGATTGGCGGTGGGAAGCGGAATCTGAGCCAGAGCTGCGGATACCAAGCCAGCCACGACAAGACAAGCTACTCCCCAGAAACGCAATGTCATCTCCGCCGCTATCGTTTGGCCATCTTTGACGCCGCACTCCGGGCCTGCACGCGTGCGTCGAATTCGGCCTGATCGAGATAGTACAAGCTGACCCAGGCGAAGCTCATTTCATCAATAGTTCGCTGTCCGTATCCTACCCAGTTCTTGGGGTTGGGGTTGTGCTTGTTATTGTCGCTATTATCGTGCCAGGTGGTGATGTGAATGATGGTTCCGGCCGGCAGCAGCGGCGCCACATCCTCGGCGTAGGGGTAGGTCAGGCTCCAGCCGAATTGGAAATCGCTCACGCAGCTCAGCGTCTCCACCTTGGCGGGTCCGGGCCGAGCCGAGTTCGGATTCACATCGGGGTAAACCGCTTCCATGCACTGCGCCTTCCCACGAGCGTGGAAGTGCGGCTGGAACGCGGAGATCAGAGCCGGCTTTTGCAAGCGGAAATATCCGTCGCTGCGCGTAATCTGGCCGGCGGGCAGATCCAGATCGTCCTTGACGTCGCCCATGTGCTGCGTGAAAGCCACGTATTTCGGGGTCTTCCCTTTCGGATAGAACTTGAAGCCAACGGACACCAGCACCGGCGTGTCTTCTCCATAGGGATGGAGGTGCAGGTTGAGATGAACCTTCGAGCCGGCCTTGACCAGGCGGCCCGCGTTTTCCGGGAACAGGTCGGCATTCTTGCCCACGGCGTATTCGTTGAGGAACAGGCCCACGGGATCTTCCTCGGGATCTTCCACCAGGTTCGTGGTGGCGTGGTGTACTACCCGGAAGCCCTGATCCGGCTTGGTTTCGACAGCCGAGATGTAGACGTCCTCTTTGAAGCCGGGGTCGATGTCGACGTCATAATATTCGTCACCACCTTTGGCTCGCAGCTTGTACGGCTTGGACATGGAGACCACCAGATCAGGCTGCCCAATGTGCCACTTATCGTTGGCGCTGAACTGGCGCGGAGGAGGCATGTCGGCGGGGTTACCTTCGGGCGAGCCCTGATCCACCCAGTTGGCAATGGTCGCGATCTCGGCTTCGCTCAGCGACGGATCGTCCTTAAACTTGTTGATGCCGATGGTGCGGTCGATGTGCCATGGTGGCATCTGGCGCCGGACGACCTTTTCTTTGATGGAGCGGGCCCAAGGCCGTGCGTCTTTATAAGTTAAGAGCGACATCGGAGCAATGGAGCCGGGACGATGGCAGTTCTGGCAGGAGCGCTGCAGGATGGGCACAACGTCCTTGCTGAACGTGACCGGGTTGGGCGTGGCCGCATCGGCGCCAAAGGCGAGCGCCGCAGAAATCGCAAATAAAATGGAAATACCTGTCCGCATGGCAGATCTCCTTGTCTCTTCCGTGCACCCAGTATACAACCGTGGAATGCGGGCGTCATGGGCTGGGCTCAGCAGGAGCGGTTACATTGTTAAGATGGAGGTGGCGGGACTTCGCAAGCCCCGTCATGTCGGGGCGTAGCGCAGCCTGGTAGCGCACCTGCCTTGGGCGCAGGGGGTCGTGAGTTCGAATCTCGCCGCCCCGACCAACGTAAACAACTCATTTATTTGCAATGTCGGCCTTCGGGCCGACTAGAGCACCTGTAGCAACCTGTGGCGTTTGGGGGTTTTGGGAGGCTTCGAACAGCTACAATTTTGACTACATCTGAGTGGGGTGAACCCCTCCGTTGAGACAAATTTGTGTAGCCATACGCTTTCGCTTTCCGAACCTAGCGCGTGGAACACAAACACTGTCGTGGACCGGAATCCGATTGCGGATCCAGTCTGTCAACTCCACCGGAGCCTCCGGGTCATATGACAAAACCATCAAGCCGTGGGACGTGGCCACGCCCGGGCGCGCGCGGCTCCTCGCCTCGCTCGACGGCCACTCCGCTGGGGTAAGGTCGGTGGCCTTCAGCGCGGATGGCAAAACCCTCGCCTCCGGGTCAGATGACAAAACCATCAAGCTGTGGGACGTGGCCACGCCCGGGCCGTGTTTCGCGACGTTTACAGCGGAGGCCCCGGTTCTATATCTCGCGATTAGCCCAGATAGCCGCTACCTCGCTGCGGGCGATTCAAGCGGCAACATTCACTTCCTAAGAATTCACGCTGAGATAAGTCTTGTTTCTTTCGTATCCGAAACTTCGAGTTGAGGGTGGGCAGTTTCAAGGGCCCCTATCTCCTAACCCGTGACCCCTCTCCCCTGACACAAAGTACGTTGCTACACCTTGCCGTTCTGACTCGCCCCGGATTTTGAGACAGGGGATAAGTTGAGACCCAGCCGTGCTCTCCCGCAACGGCCGTATGGTAATCCGGACAACAAGATCCCGGGGGACGCGGACGGAGAGAGGAACCGATGCGCTGTCGGCTGTCGTGCACGTCGTGCGGACCGCTTATTTCCAGATTCACCGCGTGATGTAAAGTGGTGAAGTCATGAAGACCCGCAGTACGCCATACGTCCGTGCGCCAATGAGTCTCCCGTCAAGTATTTGCCAGAATCTCCTAAGGTTGGCTGAACATAGAAAAGTACCCCTGGCGTGGGTTGTACGAGAAGCGGCGGAGAAGTACCTTACTGCGGAATAAGGTAGGGAGCCGGGACGAATTGTCCGCGCTACCAAATGACCAAGAAGAACAGGATGACACCTCTCTTCATAGCAGCCGCGATAGCCGCAGTGCCATTCGTCTTCTGGCTCATACGGCGACGAGCGAGGCCGCGCCCGGACAAGGAGGATGCGGAGCCCTTCCCGGCTGCGAGCGCTCCAGTTGTGGCTCATGTCGTCAATACCGCACCACTCGAAGTTCCGCATTATCCAGATAGATCGCTGCCGGTTGAGGGAGAAGATGCGCCGAACAGGTCGGCGGAGGAGCCGCCTCCGGCTCTCCCGGCCGCTAGCACGTCTCCATCCCAGAGCGAGACAAGTACCTTCCCCTCACAAATCGAGCCCGCGATGTTCAGCCGCGCGCGTTCCGAAGATAATCCGACTGCAGTTGAGGCAGACAAAACGTTCGCTATGCCGGAAGAGAAACAGTCGGCTACGGTTGCTGCTGCGGCCGTGCCTCAAAGTGAGGCGGAGGCTCCAACTTTAGAAGTCTACTCCGGAACTGCCGAAATGGTGCATCCCCCGGAGAGTGCCCCCCTGGTTGAGACAGACGAAGCACCGCGCGCGCCGGAAGAAGAACACCCATCACCGTTATCGGCGGTTGCTGCAGCAGAGCCCCAGAGTGAAGCGGATACTCGCGGAGAAGATGAGGGCGCGGGCATTGGGGATGAGCAGAATGGGACACTCGAACCGTCTTCGCAACATCCAGACCAGGCACCGTCGCTGCCATCCACTGAAATACCCCTGGCCAGCACCCCGCCGCCCGGCGGCGTTGTGCAAGCCGACCACATTGTCCCTGAGCCGGCAGCCGCTCTAGCTGTATTGCCTCCACCTGATGCAGAAGGAGCACAAGCCGCGCTTCCTCACGGCGCAGAGGATCCCGGTGAAGAAGAGAGCGGGGAGGCATCCCATCTGTACCAGCCACCGCCTCAAAAACCTCCGCGGCCAAAAGCGGAAAGGCCGGTTACTCAATCCCCCACGCGCCCGGCTTCCGATTTGGCTCTCAACATTCGTGTCCGCCTGACGTTTGACCGCTCCGGGTATTGTGAGGTGCGGCTTCTGCCCGAACGCACGGCAGAATTGGACACCGAAGTAGACGTGAAGAGCGGAGGAACTTCGCTTCATCTCGTGGCACAGGAGGAATGGTATGAGGACCTTTCGTTCGAGAATATCGGAGAGCGCTTACTGCGGGGGCTTGAGCTAAAAGGGCTTCTTGCAGACCATCGCCGAGCCCGATGGCTTCTAACAGGGCGGGAGATTTATGTACTCGCAAGCCATCCGCGCGCCAGCGGTTTTGTCTCCACAACCCGGCTCGTTTTGGGCCGTTCTCATGTCGTGCTGTGCGCGGCCGGATTACTGCCGCAAGTCGAAGCGATACTGAACGAAGCTGGGTCCCGGGGATACACGAAACTAGACGAAGCGCATGGGGTTCCATCCGGTTGGGTTGGGCTTCGCGGCGTGGTGCCGTCGAGAGCTGTGCCATTGGGCCCAGGCAGTGATCCACTGTACGCTATCAAACCTGCGCCGGATATTGAAATCGAACTTGAAGGCGGGGTGTGTTTACACAACTCTGTTTGGTTGGCAGGGTTCCCGCCACGAATCAAGTTGCTTGGAGACTTAAGCGGGCCAGTGAAGCTCCTGATCGACGGCAAGGAAGCCATTCCTGCAGCGGAAGGCTCATTCGCCGTGGAGGGCTACGACCTGCCCGGACAACACCTCGTTTACTGCAAGGGCCCGTCCTGTTCCCGCTCTTATTGGATTGAAGAGCCCCCGGACGCTTGGGAGG